>CAYQGB010000028.1:0-23079 GCA_964416895.1 uncultured Calditrichaceae bacterium | reverse complement strand
ATCCTGACCGACACAATAATTTATTTCCCTTGCCATTTCCCCCGTTCTGCCTTACCTTGATGTGATCTTCTCAGGAATTCCCGCCTGAAGCATTCCTTTGCCAGACGAGAATCCCCGGGATGGAATTTGAAAAAGGTGATGTTTAATACCCTTGATCGGTGGGCAACTCTTTTTCTCCGGTGCACGAAAGAAGTCGACAGGCATTGGGGCAGAATTGAACAATTGGGAGTTGAAAAGCGACACTCACCGGTGCCGCTTTTTTTGTTGGGGCGGGATTTCGGATGGCACAAGCATAATCACTCAATGGAAAGGAGAATCAGATGAACATTTATGTGGGAAATTTGTCGCACGAGATTACCGATGACGATTTGCGAGAAGCCTTTGAGGCCTTTGGTGAAGTGGCCTCGGCGAAGGTCATCAAGGACAATTTCAGTGGGGCTTCCCGGGGGTTTGGCTTCGTGGAGATGCCCAACAATTCTCAGGCCGACGCGGCCATGAAGGCGTTGAACGGCGCCGAACTCAAAGGCAGCATTTTGAAGATCAGTGAAGCGCGTTCGAAATCGCAGAAGCGTCGGGGGGGCAAGGGCGGTGGTCGGCGCGGCGGCGGGCGTTTCTGGTAAACCGGAAGCCTCGAGCTACTCGGTGCCCCGCCTCCGCCTGCAACCAGATGCTCACCCCAGAGCAGCGAAGGTGGAATTGTATCGCCGGGGGATCCCCGGTGGAAGGGTAGAGGAGCAAGGAGTTGGGATTATGAACCAAACAATGGGAGAAATGGAAACAGGATGATCAAAAGTTCTCATAACCGGGCCAGTCAGTCCATCGACCGCTATTTGCATGAGATCGGCGAGGTGCCGTTGTTAACGCCCGCAGAAGAGGTAGAACTGGCACGCCGGATAAAAGAAGGAGATCAGGAGGCTCTGGAAAAATTGACCCGGGCCAACCTGCGGTTCGTGGTAAGCATTGCCAAACAGTATCAGAACCGGGGATTGTCTCTGGGCGATTTGATCAACGAGGGCAATCTGGGGCTGATGAAGGCGGCCACCCGCTTCGATGAAACCCGGGGATTTAAATTTATCTCCTATGCAGTGTGGTGGGTACGGCAGGCCATTTTGCAGGCCCTGGCAGAACAGTCCCGGGTGGTGCGTCTGCCTCTGAATCGGGTGAGTGCTCTGAGTCGCATTGGTAAGGCCTATGCCTCTCTGGAGCAGGAGTACGAGCGGGAACCCAGCGAAAGCGAAATCGCCGAAGAACTGGAGATGACCGATCTGGAAGTCTCCGATACCCTGCGGATCGCCGGGCGGCATCTCTCCATGAACACTCCCCTGCGGAATAGCGAGAAGAATTGCCTGCTGGATGTCATCGAGGATGACTATCAACCCCCGCCGGATTCGGAACTGGAGGAAGAGTCCTTGCAGATCGAAGTGCGGCGCGCGTTGGGTACCCTTACCAAGCGGGAGGCGGAAGTGGTTCAGTTGTACTTCGGTCTGGGGCTGGAGCAACCCATGACTCTGGAAGAAATCGGCGAGCGTTTCAACCTGACCCGGGAACGGGTTCGCCAGATTAAAGAAAAAGCGCTTCAACGGCTGCGGCATGTCTCCCGCAGCAAGGGATTGCGCGCATTTTTGCGTTGATTTATTTACAAAGGAGTTTTCTTGTTAGTGAAGAAAGTTCGTTTCCCCGCTCGCCTCGGCTTCCGAAAGTTGATCAAACAGCGGGTGGAACAATATTTTACCGAACACCGGCTTGCCAGAACCGGCGACTGGCGGATGTTTGCCAAAACCGGCCTGGTGCTGGCCTGGTTAATAAGTTCGTATGTCGCCCTGGTATTTTTTGCATCCACACCGATCATTGCCGTGCTCAGCGCCCTGGCCCTGGCCCAGGGATTCGTGCTGGTGGGCTTTAATATCATGCATGATGCCAATCACGGAGGCTATTCCGGAAATCGGAAGCTCAATCGGGTGATGGGATTTACCCTGGACCTCATCGGGGGCAGCAATATGCTCTGGCGACAGAAGCATAATATTCTCCATCACACCTATACCAACATTCATGAACTGGATGATGATCTGGACAGCAACGGTTTGCTACGGTTAAGTCCGGAACAGGAATGGCGTCCCTGGCACCGCTTTCAGCATCTGTATGCCTTTCTGGTATACAGCCTTCTAACCCTTTCCTGGATCGTGTATAGCGACTTTAAGAAGTTCTTTACTCGCCGGATCGGCGAATATGAATTGCCCAAACCCACCTTTATGGATACCTCCCTGTTTTTCGGCGGCAAGCTGTTCTATCTAGGATATATGCTGGTATTGCCTCTCTTTTTCCATCCCCTGGTGTATGTGCTGGCGGCTTTTGTAGGTGTCCATCTGGTGTTAGGATTTACCCTGGCGATGGTGTTCCAGCTGGCGCACACCGTGGAGGGAAATGCCTTTCCCGCCCCTGACCCCGATACGGGGAATATGGAAGACGAATGGGCCATTCATCAGGTGGAGACCACGGCCAATTTCGCCACCCGTAACCGGTTGGTGGCCTGGTATCTGGGGGGATTGAATTTCCAGATCGAGCATCACCTCTTTCCCGGCGTCTGTCATATTCATTACCCGGCGCTCAGCAAAATTGTGAAAGGCTCCTGTCGGGAGATGGGTATTTCCTATATCAGTTATCCAACCGTGTGGTCGGCAGTAGTGGCGCACTATCGGTTTCTGAAACAGCTGGGAAAAGGCACCCCGATACAGATACAGACTCAGAGATCAGGGGTTGGGCTTCATCCCTGATTCGAGATCAGGATTCCCCATCAATTATCCCGATCAAAATTTTTCCCTGAACCCCGGTGAATAACAGGAGGCGGATTTTCGGAGTTCGGGGCACAATCCGGCAGAGGGATCACAGTACCTGAACCAAACAGGGGGAGATTTATGCGAAAGTTGCGTATCTGCATCATCGATCTGGTCACCAAAGCACCCACCCGGACGCTGTATGCGCGCCTCATGCATGCCAATCTTGCCAGCGTTATGCCTCAGGTCATCGCCGTATGGTGCGAGCAGGAAGGGCATGAGGTGCAATTGATCTGTTATACCGGCCTGGAGAACCTGGTCGAGGAAGTGCCGGAGGATGCGGATATTGTGTTCGTCGGGGCGTTTACCCAGGCGGCTCAGTGTGCTTATGCGTTGAGTAACCGCTTCCGGGCTAACGGGGCCGTCACGGTGCTGGGCGGGCCTCATGCCCGGTGCTATCCTCAGGATGCCCAACAGTATTTTGATTATGTTCTGGGATTTACCAACCGGGAGATAATTGGGGAAATTTTGCAGGAATGTGCTCAGCATCGCCCCATGGGGGTGTATGTATCCGCCGGGCAGCAGCCCACCGTGCTGCCGGGAGTGCGGGAGCGGTGGAAATTTATTGAACAAACCCTGCAAAAAGCGCCGTTGATCAAAATTGTGCCCATGATCGGGAGTATGGGATGCCCCTATACATGCAGCTTTTGCATCGATTCCATCGTGCCCTATCAGCCGATGGATTTCCAGGTGATCAAGGAGGATTTGCAGTTTCTACTGACGAAGTTTCGTCGGCCCCGGGTGGGCTGGCACGATCCCAATTTCGGGGTGCGCTTCGACGACTACATGGGCATCATCGAAGAAGCCGTTCCCCCCAACAGCATTGATTTTATCGGGGAAAGCAGCCTGTCTCTGCTGTCTGAGGATCATCTGAAGCGCCTGGCCCGGAACGGTTTTAAAGCTATTTTACCCGGCATCGAATCCTGGTACGAATTGGGGAACAAATCCAGGACGGGCAGCAAGCAGGGGCAGGAAAAGCTCCGGAGAGTTTCTGAACATGTGAACCTGATTTTACGGTATTTGCCCTATGTGCAGACCAATTTTGTGCTGGGGCTGGACAGCGACGAAGGCCCGGAGCCGTTTGAGCTGACCAAAAAATTCGTGGATATGACCCCGGCGGCTTTTCCCGGCTATTCCCTGCTGTCGGCTTTTGGGCAGGCGGCTCCGCTGAATCTGGAGTATCAGCGGCAGGGCCGGGTGTTGCCCTTCCCGTTCCATTTTCTCAATAACAACCATGCCATGAATGTAAAACCGAAGCACTACTCCTGGCCGGAGTTTTACCGGCACGTGATCGACCTGACCGAGTATTCTTTCTCCCGGCGGGCTATTGCCCGGCGTTTTCGGGCGGCCACCTCTCGCATCCCCAGATGGATGAATTTCGTGCGGGCGGTGTCCTCGGAAGGGTTCGGAAGGCTTCGGTACTATCGAGAAGTGTTGCGACATCTGGAAGCAGATCCCGCTTTCCGGGATTATTTCGAGGGGGAAACCACCGAACTTCCCCCATTTTATCTGAACATCCTCAAACGGGATCTGGGAGCGCTATGGGATTGGCTACCGGAAGGAGCCGTTTATCACGATCCCTGCGCGTATCAGAAATCCGTGGAGGAACAGCAAACGCTTAAACCCAACCAAAAAGCAATTCAGGCGCACCGGGTGATGCAGGGAAGCTAACCCCTTCCTTTGCCATTTGATTGCGCCATACCGTTACATGAACCCTTATGGAAGACGTATTTCTATGAACAAGTTATCATCATTCAGGGAGCTGGGGCTGTCCGAGGATATGCTGCTGGCTCTAAAGCGAAAGGGATTTGAAGAGCCGACCCCCATCCAGCAACAGATTATTCCCCTGCTTCTCACCGGGGCAGGCGATTTTGTGGGGCAGGCTCAGACCGGCACCGGCAAAACCGCCGCATTTGGCATCCCCATCATCGAAAAGCTACAGGAGCGAAAGGGGTACATTCAAACCCTTATCCTGACCCCCACCCGGGAACTGGCCATCCAGGTCTCGGAAGAATTGAACTCCCTGCGGGGCCGCAAGCGATTGCATATCATCCCCATTTATGGGGGGCAATCCCTGAACCTGCAATTTCAGCGGCTGAAACGGGGAGTGGATGTTGTGGTGGCCACTCCGGGGAGAATGCTGGATCACATCCGGCGAGGGACGATCGACCTCTCCCGGGTGTCCTACGTGGTGTTGGATGAAGCCGATGAGATGCTCAACATGGGATTCATCGAAGATGTGGGGGACATTCTAAGCGTCGCCAATCCGGAGCGCACCACCCTGTTGTTTTCCGCCACCATGCCCCGGGAAATCGTGACCGTGGCCCGCAGGTATATGAAAGACTACCGGGTGATTCGCACGCAGAAGGAATCCCGCCCGGTGGAGCTTACCGATCAGATCTATTTTGAGGTCTCGGCGGGGGATAAATTCGAGGCCCTGTGCCGGATCATCGATCTGGAAAATGAATTCTACGGGCTGATCTTTTGCCGCACCAAAGTGGATGTGGATGAAATCTCCGCCCGGTTGATCGACCGGGGATACGACGCCGAGGGGCTGCACGGGGACATCTCCCAGCGGCAGCGGGAGGTCATTCTGGATCGATTCCGCAAGAAGCATCTCACCATTCTGGTGGCCACGGATGTGGCCGCCCGGGGCATCGACATCCACAACCTGACCCACGTGATCAACTATGCCATTCCCCAGGATCCCGATTCCTACGTGCATCGCATCGGGCGCACCGGACGGGCGGGAAATCGGGGAACCGCCATTACCTTTATTACTCCGGAAGAGTACCGGAGATTGCACTACATCAAACGAGAGGCCCGGGCCCATATTCGGAAGGAGAAGGTGCCTCAGATTGGAGAGATTATCGAAGCCAAAAAAGCTCGCATCAAAAGCGAAATCGAACAGATTTCCCGGGAAGAAATTTCCGAGCCGTTTTCCCGGATGGCCGAGGAACTTCTGGAAGACGCCGATCCTCACATGGTGCTGGCGGCCCTGTTGCAGCATGCCTATGCCGGGGAATTGGACCCCACCAATTACAATGAAATCCGGAACGGGCATCCCCGAATTCAGGGGAAGACCCGCCTGTTTATCGCCAAAGGGCGCAGGGATCAGATGACCCGACGGCGGCTGGCGAGTTTTATCCAGCAAATCGCCGGCGTTGACCCGCGAAAGATTGATGATATTCAGGTGCTGGAAAATTTTTCTTTCGTCACCGTGCCGCTTCGGGAAGCGGAGGTTATTTTGCAGGCGTTCCGCAGGCAAAGCAACGGCAAGCGCTCCCTGGTCAGTGTGGCCCGAAAATAACCTTCGGGGAGAAACGGGAAAGGACAGGTGATTTTACACTTCCGGTTTGCCGCTTCTGGATATTAAATTGAACGTTTTGGCGTGTAAAACCGGATGAGCGAACCCAAATAGATCCATGAGCCGGAAAAGAACCAGGGGGTTCCGGAGTGCTTCGGGAAAACCCCAAAAGTTTCGGGTAAAAATCGAAGACCTGAATGACGCCGGGGCGGGAGTGGCCTATCACGAGCGCCGCCGGATTCTGGTGGATAAAACCCTGCCCGGGGAAGAGGTGCTGGTGGAGTACTCCCCCCATCGCCCCCGGAAGGATCGGATCCATCTGATCAAAATTCTGGAAACCTCGCCCGATCGGCAGGCGCCCCCCTGTGCCTATTTTGAGGAGTGTGGGGGGTGTCACCTTCAGCACATCGCCTATCCCCGCCAGTTGCAATTCAAACGACAGATTTTGCAGCGATTGCTGTTGGCCTATCCGGCCCTGAAGTCCATCCGGGTGCATCCGGTGGAAGGCATGCCCGAACCGCTGCACTATCGCAACAAATCGCAGATGCCCTTTCAGGAGCAGCGGGGAGAGGCGGTTTTTGGATTGTTTCGCGCCGGCACCCACCGGATTATCCCCATCGATCAGTGCCTGGTGGAAACCCGGGACGCCAATCGGATCTTACAAATTGTGCGGGAATGGGCCAATCGCTATGGGGTAGTCATCTACGATGAGGAGAACCACCGGGGGATCCTGCGCCACGTGCTGGTGCGGCGGGGAATGTTTACCCATCAGGTGATGGTGGTGCTGGTGGTCACCACCCGGGAGGTACCGCACTGGAAAGAGTTGCTCCAGGAGCTAAAGAACGGGGTTCCCCTGCTACGCAGCGTGCAGTTTAACATCAACGACCGCCGCACCAACACCATCTTGGGCCCTGAAAGTCTGGTGGTGTGGGGGGAACCGTACATCGAGGAGCAACTGGGGCGGAATCGGTTTCGCATCTATCCGGAGACGTTTTTTCAAATCAACACCGTGCAGATGGTGCGCCTGCTGGAAAAGCTGATTCAGGTGGTGCCCTTCGACCGGGAGGATGTGGTCGTGGATCTATATTGCGGGGTGGGCGCCATTTCCCTGTATCTGGCCGACCGGGTGCAGCAAATCATCGGGATTGAGGCGGCAGAGCGGGCAATCCTGGCCGCGAGGGAAAACGCCGACGATAACGCGATCACCAACGTGGATTTTGTTCAGGCGGATGTTCTGGAAGGGCTGCGAGAACTGCAGGAGAAAGCGGTGCAGCCGCAGGTAATTATCGTCGATCCTCCCCGAAAGGGGTTGCCGGAAGCGCTGATTGAGGAGATCGCCGCCATGGCCCCTCGCGCGGTGGTGTATATCTCCTGCAATCCTCGATCTCTGGTGCGGGATCTCCACCGATTTGAGGAAGCCGGCTATATCGCCCGGGAGATCTTTCCCTTTGACATGTTTCCCCAGACCCATCATGTGGAAAGCCTGACGGTGCTTCACCGGCGGTGAAGGCGTGGAGGGGTTTCCTCCTCCTATGTATGAATTAGCATTCTCAACACCGATGGTCGGAGGCCAATTCAATGAAAAAGCCCAATGCAAAAAACATCTGTCATTTACCGGAAGATACATCGTGGCTCTTCCCGGAGTACGAGTTTGCAAGTATGGATATTGAACGCCATAAGGGCGTTATCATTGAACGTATTCTGGAACGGGGTACCTGGGAACAGCTCCGGTGGTTATTTGCGACTTACGGAGAGCAGCAAGTTGCGGAGTGGGTGAAGAAACACGGCTTTCGATTGCTGTCAAAACGTTCTTTTGCATTATGGAAACTGGTGTTCAACATTACCGAATATGAAGCGCCGGGATGGGCAATAGAGGAGAAAAACACGACCGTGCTATGGTAAAATTTTATGAAAATGCGATTACTCGGTCCTGCCATTCAGCCCTGAATGAGTTACGGTAACACCCGTTTCTGATACGTAAATCACCGGTAACCCCAAACCGGTTTTTTTATTCCTCTCCTCAAGAACCTTGTAGCAAATTCTGAATATAGTCCCGCGACTTCAGCGGATTGATCTTGTCCTCAAATTCCAGAATAATCCCATCAATAAGCGGGCGGGTTTTCAGGATGAAGGCAAATATCTTCTCGTAAGGAATGGCGCCCTCTCCCACGGCGGAGAAATTTACCCGGGACATCGCAGTGTCGGTGCAGTCGATCAGATGCAACAAAACCGGTACCCGGCGATTGCCGAAGAAGTTCAGTAACTGATAACACCACTCCAGGCTTTCCTGGGGAGTAAATTCCAGATTTTGGTGGAACAGGCGGGGAATGTCCAGCACCGGGTACAGTGGATTGCCGAAGTTGCCGGTCAGGGTAAACAGGGCCATGTATTTTTTCAAATTCTTTTCCGCGGCTACCTTTCCCGGAAGCTGAAAATAATTCTCCACATATACCCGGGCTGATGATCGGGCCAACTGTTCTGCCAGGCGGATTAACCCGTCGATGGGAGCCTGCTCATCGAAGTGGGTGATGAAATTCGGTCGGCGGGTCTGATCCACAAATTTATACAACCACTGACGGTATTCGCTCTCGTAAAACTCCTGATTTAGAAAACCTTCCGCGTGGTAGTACACCTGATCAAACTGCGCCTCACTGGCCTTGATGCGATCCAGCACCCCGTTTTGCCGCAACAATTGAGCGTTCAAATAAATCTGGATGATGGGAAAATTGCTTTGAGTGGCAAACTCAATGGTATCCAGAGGATCAAATTGAAAATTGGCCGAAATGGAATTGGCCACGCCGATGGGAATGTCCATCATGGGCATACTCCTTTGCCTTACACGATGTCATTGTTCCCCGTAACATACACAATTCCCGACGGATTTACCATTGCATTTGTAACTGTTTCCGGTGTACGCCCTTCCAGAGCCTCTCCTTTTTGCGAAATATTCGGCAACGAATTGCGTAATGTGTATCGCCTACCGAAACGCCCGGGAGGCAGCGCGTTTGCGATGGAAGGCTTTTATGCAAGGCGGTTCCTCCGGTCAATCCGGTCATACATTCCCGCATACACCAGTTTTCGGATGTAATCCTTTGCCAGAAACTCATGGGGAAAACCCAGATCCACCCGGCTGATTTCATCCAGTTGTTGCATTACCGCTTCCGGCAGGGGGCGTTCCAGGCACAGCAGATTCTCCTTCAACTGCTCTGCTCGACGGGCGCCCAGAATGGGAATCATCACTCCCGGTTGCTGACGCACCCAGTTAATGGCTACCTGTGCGGGAGTATATCCTAACTCCTCGGCGATTTTTACCACCTCTTCGGCGATGCGGAGGTTGCGCTCACTCAGCCGGGGACTCCCCTCCTGAATGCGCCGGGGTTGGTCGGCTTTGCCCTTACCGGTGTATTTTCCGGTGAGGATTCCCGCACCTACCGGTGCCCAGGGGGTTACCGCCATGTCGAAGGCCCGGGCCATGGGCAGCAACTCCCGCTCCGGGGTGCGTTCGATCAGGCTGTATTCGATTTGCAGAGCGCAAAAAGGTGTCCAGCCCCGCTCCCGGGCCAGGGTGTTGGCCTGAGCCACAATCCAGGCGGGAGTATCGGAGACCCCCACGTAGAGCACCTTGCCCGCCCGTACCAGATCATCCAGTCCCCGCATCACCTCTTCCACCGGGGTCAGAAAATCCCAGGCGTGCACCCACAGCAAATCCACATACTCGGTGTTCAGGCGCTTCAGGCTGGCTTCCAGCGACTGTACCAGGTTCTTCCGATGGTTTCCGGCGGCGTTAGGATCGTTCAGGCGGTTGTACAGGGTGTATTTGG
The DNA here is from genome assembly GCA_964416895.1 of uncultured Calditrichaceae bacterium. GTDB lineage: Bacteria > Calditrichota > Calditrichia > RBG-13-44-9 > J075 > CAYQGB01. The sequence continues at coordinate 13,120 of CAYQGB010000028.1, read as the reverse complement.
TGGCCACCACAAAGTATTCCCGATCGGAAGCGATGAACTCTCCCACATAGCGCTCGCTGGTGCCTTCTGTGTAGCGGTTGGCCGTGTCGATAAAATTGCCCCCGGCTTCCACAAACACGTCGAAAATTTTGCGGCTTTCGGTTTTGTCGGCGCCCCAACCCCATTCTTCCCCGAAGGTCATGGTGCCCAGACAAATCTCCGAAACCCGCAATCCGGTGTTTCCCAGCAGCTTGTAGCGCATGGTGAGGCTCCTTCTGATTAAAGATGTAAAGATTAAAGATGTTTGGACTTTTGACACCAACCTTGTAAATTTGACCGTACTACGTACAGGTAAACTCAAGTTTTTTATTAACAATATCTTATGGTTTTCAATTTCGCTTCAGAGTACGACCCTGGATGATTTTTTTATACTTTACCGCTTTACCCCCTTTTGGCTCTAAAGTATAAAAAAATGCCGCTCTTTCAATGTTTGGATGACGGGTTGTTATTTGGACACGATTTACAAGGAGATTCTTCGGGCTGCCGCCTTGATAGCACGCCTGCGAATGACACCAGGGCTTCTGAGGCAACAGCCCCTTAACATAAACTCGGCACTTCCCCGGCGACAGCCCTCAGAATGACATCGAAGCCCGTCATGTAGTTTTGGTCTCCCATAAGCGATGAGTGTTGCTCATGTTTTAGCCGGCTTGTGTCACCCTGATTCCGCCCTGGCGGAATCAGGGTGACAAAACAATACTCTTAATAGCAACAACACTCAAAAAGGAGACTATCTAAGAACAGTAAAAGGGAAAATATTCAGGCATCAGGGTATCCGGATACCGGGGAATGTTTACCCGGCCATCAGCAGGGTCTCAAGTTCCGGACACCCCAATACCTCAATATTCCGATCCCTTTCTCCTCTAACAACCCAATGAATGCCCCATCACAGGGATTATCCGGCTCGGTACACCGCGGCAAAAAAGTCGGCGAATTCTTCCAGAGAGGTTTTCGTGCGCACATGCCGGGCATCGGGGGTGGGGGCAATGCCGATCCCTTCATTGAATCCCCGATACATCTCAATGTAAGAGCGGGCAATGTCCGGCCCGATTCCCATCTGGATAAACGCCTGCTCGGCATCCTCATAAGGAAATTGTACATACGGCAGATCCGGCTTTCCGATGGCCGCACCCAGAATCCGGGTCGCTTCCACCATGGTGTAATCTCTGGGGCCGGAGAGGGCATGAATCTCCTGCCCTGAAAAATCCAGTTCCAGCAGATGCCCGGCGGCATACTCCCCGATGTCCCGGGTGGCGATCAGATACATGGGCAGATCGCCTCTCATGGGAGAACCACAGATTCCCTGGTTCTTGATCAAATCCACCTGGAAGAGCAGATTTTCCATAAAAAAACCCGCTCGCAGATGCAATACATGCACCCCGGAGAGGGCATTCAGGCGTTGTTCCTGGAAATACAATCCCCGGATGGGGCCGGTGCCTTCCGGGAGGTGTGCTCCCATACTGCTGAGATTTACCACCCGGGTAATCCCCGCTTTTTCAATCGCTTTGGTGATGGCTTCTCCCACCTGATTCTGATAGGCCAGAAAATTATCCACCTGCATGTTGGGGGGAATTAAGGCATACACGGCGGTAGCGCCGTCGAAGGCCTTGGCCAGAAAATCGGCGTCGGTAACGCTTCCGACAAATGGTTGGGCACCTTTTTCCACGAAGGGTTCCAGGCGTTCCCGATTTCGTCCTACTACCCGAACCGGCTTTCCCGCCGCCAGCAATTTTTCAGCAACTACTCGACCGGTATTCCCGGTTGCACCTAATATGGTGTACATGATGTTCTCCCTGGTTTGGATGATATGCTTGTTATCGATGAATATTTGCGTTTTTCTGCCGGATAACGCCCGGGAGTTTTTCGCTATCCACCGTGAAATTCCGCTTGGGCGGAATAAAGCTTGATGAAGATGACCATACTGTGACCGACCCGGAAAAGTTGCATTGAAACCGGCTCGATTACAAGCGGTTTGTTCAACACGGGTTGCGGCGCAGGGCCCACAGGCAAAAGGGGCGGCGGCGGGTGCCGGTCAGCCCCCCCGAAACTGCTTGACGCTTCACAGGGGCTTTATTATATTTGGTTCCCTTTTGCTGGATAACGCCGAAGTATAAACTTCAACTCGCCAACCTCATAGTAAGGAGGATTGCCTTGAAAACATTCACAGGTGAGCACATCCGGAATATTGGCATTGGAGGTCACAGTGGTTCCGGGAAAACCTCTCTAACCGAGGCGATGTTGTTTGCCCTGGGAGAGATTACCCGAATCGGTACGGTGGAACAGGGAAACACGGTGTCGGATTACAACGAGGATGAAATTGAGCGGCAGATATCCATTAACACATCTTTATTACATGGAGTATGGAAGAACAACAAAATCAACCTGGTGGACACGCCCGGTTTTAGCGACTTTTTCGGCGACGTGGTCAGTGGAATGCGGGCGGTGGATACCATGATGATCGTGGTGTCGGCGGCTGCCGGGGTGGAAGTGGGCACCGAGCGGGTACGGGAACTGGCCGATAAGTACAACCTCCCCAGATTCTATGTGATTAATAAGCTGGATCGGGAAAATATTAGCTTTGAAGAAGTGTTGGAGCAATTGCGAGAACGCTTCGGCAAAAAGTTGACCCCTGTGCAACTTCCGGTAGAAGTGGGACCGAATTTCTTCAATATTGTAGACATTATTCGGCAAAAAGCTTACCATTACGCCACCGACCGCAGCGGCAAAGTCACCGAGGAAGAGATCCCCGGCAATCTGGCCGATCGGGTGGCCGAGCTTCGCACGGAATTGATCGAAGCGGTGGCCGAAAGCGATGATGAACTGCTGGAAAAATATTTTGAGGCCGGGGAGCTAACCGAAGAGGAACTGATTGCCGGATTCAAGAACGCCATTCGTAACCGGTTGATTGTGCCGGTGGTATGCGCCTCGGCGACCCATAACGTGGGTATTCGGGGGTTGCTGGATTTTATTGTGGATTATCTTCCCGCCCCCACCGAAATGCCCCCCATTCACTCGGAAAGCGGAGATGAACGCAAACCCGAGGATTCCGAACCCCTGGCGGCTCTGGTGTTTAAGACCGTCTCCGAAGCCCACATGGGAGAACTCTCCTATGTGCGGGTGTTCTCCGGAGTGATGCGTTCGGGGGATGAAGCCTTCAATCCCAATCAGGAGCGCACCGAACGCATCGGGCAGATGTATGTGCTCAACGGGAAACACAAAGAGGGGATCGAGGAACTGCACGCCGGAGACATCGGCGCCCTGGTAAAATTAAAAGGCACCCACACCGGGGATACCCTGTGCGATAAATCCAAACCCTTTGTCATTCCCCCCATTGAATTCCCCGAGCCGCTGATCGAGATTGCCATCGTGCCCAAGAGCAAGGGAGATGAGGAGAAGATCAGCGGCGGTCTCCATGCCCTGCACGAAGAAGACCCCACTTTTCTGGTGCGTTATGATCCGGAGTTGAAGCAGACCATCGTTTCCGGTCAGGGAGAGATGCACCTGAACATCATCCTCAAACGGCTGCAACAGAAGTACGGCGTGGATGTGGATGTGACCGAGCCGAAAATTCCTTATCGGGAGACCATCAAAGGCAAAGCGGAGGCTCAGGGCAAGTATAAGAAGCAGACCGGTGGCCGGGGGCAGTATGGAGATGCCCACCTGCGCCTGGAGCCGTTGCCCCGGGGAAGCGGCTTTGAATTTGTGGATGCCATTGTCGGGGGGGTGATTCCCGGAAAGTTCATCCCCGCAGTGGAGAAGGGGGCCCGGGAAACCTGTCAGCAGGGAGTGCTGGCCGGATATCCGGTGGTGGATGTGAAGGTCACCTGTTTCTTCGGTTCCTATCACTCGGTGGATTCCTCGGAAATGGCCTTTAAAATTGCTTCCTCCATGGCCTTTAAGAAGGCGTTCATGGAAGCCAAGCCGGTGTTGCTGGAACCGATTTATAAGTTAGAGGTGAAGGTGCCGGAAGAGTACATGGGCGACGTGATGGGCGACATCAACAGCCGCCGGGGCAAAATTCTGGGAATGGATTCCGACGGGCGCTTTCAGATCATCAAAGCGCTGGTGCCCCTGGCGGAATTGCACAAATACTCCACCGCCCTGCGTTCCATGACCCAGGGGCAGGGCATCTTTCATCGGGAATTCTCTCACTACGAGGAAGTTCCCCCGGATATTGCCCAGAAAATCATCGAGCAGGCCCAAAAGGAAAAAGAGGAAGGATAAACCGCCTGAGTGCGATATGCACCGGTATTTTCCCACGAAAGCCCTGTGGAGTCGGTTCACAGGGCTTTTTGGTTACAGTTATGATGCCGGCATTTGCAGGTTGGGAAACCTGATTGAGCAATGACCTACCCGCAGGTCGGGAAACTTGTTTGAAACGATGACAGGCCTACCATGAAAATGTCAACTCCACGGAGAAAAGCTTTGCCATGTTAAAACTACTCCACAACCTTCGAGGAATTATCACCCCTTTGCTGAATAAGCCGACTTCGGAACTGCACGTTCAGGAAAACGTGGCCCTTCTCATTGAAGGAGAACGGATCCGGGAAATTGCCCCGGAGGAAACACTGGGGCAAAAATATCCCGAGGCCATCCGGATGGACGGGGAGGGCTGCTGGGCGTTGCCCGGATTTGTAGATCCCCATACCCACCCGGTATTCTACAAAACCCGGGAAGAAGAATTCGAGATGCGGGTGCAGGGAAAATCCTACGAGGAGATCGCCGCTGCCGGAGGAGGCATTCGCAACAGCGTGCGGGCCTTCCGCCGGGCCTCTTTTGATGAAATCGCCGGGTTAACCTATCCCCGGGTGGCAAAGTTTCTGGAATACGGTACCACCACCATCGAAGCCAAGAGCGGCTACGGGCTGTCGGTGGAAGATGAGATCAAGAGCCTGCGCATCCTGAAGAAGGTGGCCGAACTGGTGCCCATCACCATCGTGCCCACCTTTTTGGGCGCCCATGAAATACCCGATGAATATCAGGATAAGCGGGACAAATATGTGGAACTGATCATCAAGGAGATGATCCCCCGGGTGGCGGAAGAGCAGTTAGCGGTGTTTTGCGATGTGTTTTGCGAGAAGAACGTGTTCACCGTGGAGGAGAGCGAGAAAATTCTGCTGGCGGCAAAGGATCACGGGTTGATCCCCAAGCTCCACGCCGACGAACTGTACCATACCGGGGGAGCGGAATTGGCCGCCCGGGTGGGCGCCATATCTGCCGATCACCTGGTGCAGGTTTCCGATGGGGGGATTCAGGCCATGAAGCAAGCGGGGGTAATTCCGGTGTTGCTGCCGGGCACCACCTTTTATCTGGGCAAATCCCGATATGCCCCGGCTCGCAAGATGCTCGACGCCGGGTTGCCGGTGGCGCTGGCCACGGATTTTAATCCCGGCAGCAGCATGACTCAGAACATGCAGCTGATGCTCACCATCGCCGCCATCCACCTGGGCATGACCCCGGCGGAAACCCTGTGCGCCGCCACCCTCAACAGCGCCCGGGCCATCGCCCGGGAAAAAGAAGTGGGATCGCTGGAACCCGGCAAATACGCCGACATCGTGTTGATGAACGTTCCCGACTACCGCTATATTCCCTACCACTACGGCATCAACCACGTGCACATGGTCATTCGCCACGGGCATGTGGTGCATCGCGCCGTCAGGTAAATCCGCTACTCACCATCCACCCACGCAGGAGAAACCGTTGTGAGGAGGCCCACTCAAGCCTGCCGATGCCGGATATTTCGTGTGCTAACAGGGCTGTGGATATTGCTTTCCGGATATATCGCAGCCCAGACGGTTAACGTGCCCCTGAGCCATTGGGTATATGATGTGCTGGAGCGATGGGAAACCCGGGGCTATATCGACAATGTGTATGATCACACCCGTCCCTATACCCGTACGGAAACCGCGGAATACATCGCTCAGGTGCTGGAACGCTATCGACAGCAACCGGAGCGCTTCACCGGTTTCGACCGGCAGTATCTGGAGTACTGTGCGGAGGAATTTGCCGAAGAGTTGCAGGCCCTGAAGGCCCCATTGCCGAAGCGCACCGATGTGAATCGCTTCCGCCGCCTGCGGAAGGTACCCCCTCTGTCATACCTCCTCCCCGGATTCGTATATCACAACAATCGCAACTTCCTTTCTCGAACCTGGGGAGAATTCTCCATCTACCTGGATCCGGTGTTGCATTATTCTCAATACCAGAGTCTCACCGCCGGGGGCACCCTGACCCGCACCACCCGTGTGAGCAATGGGCTTCTGTTTCGGGGAAGCCTGGGCAGCAAAGTGGGGTTCTACTTCAATTTAACCGATAATCACGTTACCCGGAATGTTAAATTTCCCGTTCTGGAGATTTTCGAGGAATCCGGCTGGCCCTGGCTAACCAACCGCACCGGGGAATCCATCGACTTTGACGAAAACGCCGCTTACCTGATGGTGACCCACAAATATTTCTCCCTGCAATTCGGGCGGGACTACAATCGGTGGGGGGGCGGACACACCGGGCAACTGATGCTTTCCACCAATGCCCCCATCTACGACCAGATCAAACTGACCGTGCGCTACTGGCGGTTCAAATTCACCCACATCACTGCGTTTGTGAATTACATTGCTCCGGAAGCTCGCCGCAGTGTAAAGCTGATCGATCCGGTGGATGTGTACTGGGCGGGAAACCGCCTGGAGGTGTATCTGGGGCGAGGGGTGCAATTGGGGGTTTCCGAAAGCATCATATACGGGAATCAATCCCTTAAACCGGGATACATGAACCCTCTGGCCTTCTTCAAATCTCTGGAGCATTTCTACGGAGATCGGGATAACGGGGCGCTGAGCTTCGATCTGGCCTGGCGCATTCGTCCCGGTATCAAGATTTTCGGGGAATGGTTTATCGACGACATTACCACCACCAGGCTGGGCACCCGCTGGTTCGGGAACAAATTCGGCTGGCAGGGAGGGCTGCTGCTGGTGGATCCCTTGCGGCTACCCGGAACGGATGTGCTGGTGGAATACACTCGCATCAAACCCTACGTGTACAGTCACACTTTCCGGGACTATAATAAATACAAACACGTGGATACCATCCTGGGGCACTACATCGGCCCCAATTCCGACGACTGGTATGTACGCCTGCGCCATTTCTTTCACCGGCGGTTGCGGGTGCAGCTGGAATTGGAGGCGTATCGTCATGGGAGCAATCCTCCGGATCGCAACGTGGGAGGAGATCCCGACCGGCCTCATCTGGCGGGCGACGCCGATGAGGTTATCTTTCTGGACGGGATTCGGGTGAAAAGAACTGCTTTCGGAGGAGAGGTGCGCTATGAGCTGCTGCGCAACACCTTTCTCGTCGCCCGGTTGCATCGCATTACCGGCGCGGAGAGAGCTTATACCGCCTTTGCCCTGAGAATCGGTTATAACTTCGGCCATCGAGAAGAAGTGCTGCGGCCATTTGAAGTGGCAAGGGAATGAACAGAGGGGGGGTAATCAACCGGAACGTGAGGGGAATTCCACCCGGTGATATATTTCCTGTACAGGAATTTGAAAATCAATGGAGGAAAACCGGAGCACATCGCTCTCTTGGTTGTATTCCGTTAATACCCATTTTCCCTCTTCACCCACGGAAAATTGTTCCACATGGATTTTGTACTGATCAATGAGAATGTACTCCCGGAGAGAGGGGAGGGCCCGGTACATCTCAAACTTCCTTCCTCGATCAAAACCCTCGGTGGATTCCGAAAGCACTTCGATAATCACTACAGGGTTGAGAATCGTATCATCCCGATCCGGATACAACTCCAGTTTCCCACATACCACACTGATATCCGGATAAGTAAAAGCCTGTTTGGCTTCGATCCACACTCGCATGTCGCTGGTAAACACTTCGCAGGGGCCATTGAAAAACTTCTGATTGAGTTTTCCAAATAGATTGCCAACAATACGATTGTGATTTACCGATCCCCCGGCCAGCGCAAACATCTCCCCCTGATAATATTCGCTTTTAAACTCTGCTGCCGATTCCATCACCAGGTATTCTTCCGGGGTAAAGTATCGAGGCGCCTTTTTTTCCATTTCATTTTCCTCAGCATGAATTGATGCATCAACGGCGTTTGGAAATTGCCGGTGTAAAATTTCGGTCGATAGACATGGTTATAATCCCCGTTCCCACTTTTCAGTGAGCAATTTACGTTACTCCGGCATCGATCTCAAGTGACCATTCATTTACAAACGTTGCCTACATTATTGCTGCATGTCAACGGATTTCCAGTGGTCTTTCAAGCTTAAAGTGACGGGTTTTCCTGTTATTCTGATCCCGCCCGGCGGGAGAAGAATCTCTTTATGAATTCAACCTGTGATCCAAACTTTGAAAGACCACCAGGGCGGTAACACCTCGGGAAAAAGCCGAAAATTTGATACCCTTTCCGCCGGTTATTCGACACCGTGACGATATAGTCGTCAAATGATGGATATTTCATCATCTCTCCAATTCGCAGCAAGTCAATCTAAAACAAATGGTTGTGAATTCTTTCTGGTGTTGCGCCATGCGTGTGGCACATCTTTTGCCCCACCTTACGATGCAAGTAGTTCAGGGATGAACTTAAAATTCAGGGATGAATGCCATGCGACGCCACACGAATGTACCCGAACACCGATGGACTGCATTGGAGGGGGAATCAACTCACCGGCGATTTTTTCTGCTCCTTATCGGTTTCTTAGCACTTCTATTGGGTGGCTGTTCCTTCGATGATCCGGTGCTCCCTTCCTGGACGGTAACGGTTAACGTGCCTCTATCGCACGAAACCTTCCGTCTGGGTGAAGAACTGGTGAACGATTCCACCATCGTGGTGCAGGGGCCGGATTCGTTGTTGTATCTAAGCGTGGAAGGCGCTCTCGACACCATCGAACTCTCTTCCTCCGATTTCGCCCTGGAGGGAATTGATACCACTCAATCCTTTGAATTGGGCACGCTGGAAATTAATTCCCTGGAAGTGTTGAGCACAGGGCTGATCTCTCTGGGAACTCTGTTTCCCGACCTCAGCAACCTGATCGCCAACGGCGACTCTACCTACTTTACCATCAGTGATACAACGCTCACTCCGGACCCGGTGGAGCTGGATGCCGGGGATTTTGTGGGGTTGCACGTGGTTCAGGGGAGCTTACGGATTCGCCTGGTGAACAACCTTCCGTTTCCGCTGGGGCCGAACGCCGCTCACCCGGAAGGCGTGCAGGTGATCGTCACCGATAGTACCGGGCAACCCGTGGTGCAGTTAGCCTTTAACCAGACGATTGCTTCGGGACAGGAGGTAGAGCAGGCCACCCCTTTTGGGGAGGGGCAAATGTGGATATACTCCCCTCTTCGGGTGGAATATCTGATCCCCGTCGCCCAGAGCACCACATTTCTGGTGAATAACACCGTGTTGGATACCGCCGGCATCGAAATCGGGGTAACTCTGGAAAACATTCAGGCGGATGAAGTCATAGCCCGGATTGAATCCCAGGAGGTGGAAGATACGCTGGCGTTCTCGCCGGGAGGAAAGTATCGGCTGCGGGAAGCGGTGATGGACGGGGGACAGATTCAACTGGAGTTTACCAATCATACCCCCATCAATTCCCGGGTGGTGTTCACCATTCCCAATCTGTTGACTCCGGACAATCGGGCGTACAGCGATAGCATTGTGGTGGCCAGCGGTCAGGTGACGTCGTTTTCCCTGCCACTGGAGGGAATGCGCCTGGCTCATCCCACCCATCCCGGAGAACTCATCGACAGCCTGCGAATCTACTATCGTACCGTTACCGAGGCGGCCTCCGATCTCCTTCACCTCCGATCTACCGACAGCGTTTCCGTGCATGTGGTACTGGATTCGCTCATATTTCGCTCTTTTTCCGGATACATTGTCGCCGATACGCTGGAAATCGAGCCTTTTGTGCAGGAAGATTTAATGGACTACAGCGATTTTCCCACCGGCCTTCGCCTCAGTGAGGTAGATCTAAACCTGTCGCTGTCGAACGAAATCTTCATCGAGAACATGAGTTTCGATCTGGAAATCGTGGGGTATCATCGGGATGAAGATGGAGTGATCACGGATTCGGCGCGGGTGCTGCTGCTGGATCAGCAAATTCTTCCGGGACAACCGGGCGCGCCGCAGGTCACCCACATTTCCCTCTCCGGCACCGAGGTAGCCGATCTCCTGAATATTTTGCCCACGGATATTCGAACTTCCGGCAGCGTCCGGGTGTCCGGGAATGTCGAGATCGATCGGAGCAGTCGGGTGGCAGGAAGCTATCTGATCTCCACTCCCATGCGGTTCCGCATCGAGCAGGCCGCTACCGTGACCGGGGATGTGCATACCCTCAGGGAAGAGGATATTGATCAGGCGCTGCGGGATGCCGCGGATGAAAATCTGGTGGAAGCCAATTTAACCCTTCGCCTGGAAAACGGCACTCCCCTGGGTGGGCGGCTGTGGTTGATCGTTAGCGCCGATCAGGCCCACACGGATATTTATGACACGACCTACTTCAACCCCCAACTGGAGTTTACCCGGGAGATCGCGGTGCTCCCGGCTCCGGTCGATCCGACAACCGGATATGTGACCCGGGGGCAAACTAACGAGATTGTGCTCTCACTGACTCGCAAAGAGTTTCGCCTGTTTAAATATGCCCCCCTGCGGATCGGGTATGAGTTGCGCATCGATCAAACCGAGGGAGAGGTGGCGCTGCGCGGGGGCGATTTTGTGAGCGTATCCGGGATGTCTCAGGTGCTGGTCAACATCAAGGATCGCTAATCCGGGAAATCCGGATGGGTATTGCGGAAGCGGGTACGCAAGTGCGCCGGAACCATAACCAAAAGGATTTGGGAGATTGTCATGAAGGGATTCAGCATCTTTGTCCTGATCTGGCTGGGGGTCTTGTTCCTCACCGGCGGGTTTGCCGAGGGACAACAGCTCATCGACGCCCGGAGCACCGGAATGGCGTTTAGCAACGCCGCCGATGCCCGGGGACTGGAACAGGTGGGGTTAAATCCGGCTGTCCTAGCCCTTCCCCATCGCGCTAAATTTGAATTCAACCTCTTTTCGGTGAATGTGGGAGCGGTCAACAATAGCTTCTCCAGAGCGTTTTATGATCGCTACCTGACCACGGGAGATTCTCTGACCGCTGCCGACAAAAACAACATTCTCAGTGCCGTGCCGGCCTCCGGCCTGCGCAGCGATGTCTTCGCCCGGGTCAATACCTTTGCCTTCTCCCTTCCCCGGTTCAGTCTGGCCCTCACCGGGATGGGGAATGCCTATTTTACCCTTCCCAAAGAACTCATTGAACTTTCCCTGAACGGAAACGATCAGCCCGGCCGGGAGTATGACTTCTCCACTCTCGGTGGAGTTGGCTGGGGTGGGCTTTCTGCCTCCCTGAGTATGGGGTTTCGGCTTCCTCTGCGACACGACCTTATCGACTTAGCCGCGGTGGGCTTCTCCGCCCGATACTTGGTGGGGTTGGCCTACTTCGAGGTCATCGAATCCCGGGGGCGTTTTTCCAACGCCAGTCTGGCCCACCCGTATCTGCAATTGGATGGGGAATTCAGCGCCCGCACGGCTCAGGGGGGCACCGGCCTGGGAGCGGATCTGGGAGCTGTGGTGCAGGCCGGGCAAAAGTGGGTGTTCAGCATTGCCGCGGTAAATGTGCTGGGCAGCATCCACTGGAACCGAAATCCGGAAGTGTTCACCTACTCCGTGCACACCGACAGCCTGGGAATTTCCACCACCGCCCTGGACGACAGCCTGATGATGGATGAAGACAGTTCCTACAGCATCGCCCCCTTTTCCACCCGACTCCCCTTTACGCTGGATGTGGGAGTGGCCTATCGCCCCTATCGGCGGTTGTTGTTCACCGCCGAATACGAGCAGGCACTGAGCCACAGTATGGGCGGCGTGACCCGCCCCCGATTTGCCCTGGGGATGGAGTTCACCGGGATTCCCTTTTTGCCCCTTCGAGGTGGGGTCTCCTTCGGTGGGCGCAGCGGCCTGTCGGTGGGGTTTGGCAGCGGCATCGACCTGGGCTTCTGGTATATGGATGTGGGTGTCATAAACCACGGGGGCTTTTCGGCGAAGGAGTCGAGGGGTCTGACCCTGGCCTTTACCACTCGATTCCGGTTTTAGCCGAAATGTAATTCAACCGACCTCACCGCAACCGGGCGTGGAGTGAAGATTGGGAAAATCTTTACTTCGCGCCCATTTATTTTGTAACTTCCTCCGAACTTCAGGAGCAAAATCCAGCAGGCACTTCATTGGGAAGTTTTTCAGACCTTCGGTGGAGAATGACAATGCCGGTGGAAACCCTCTCTGCGCGTAAGATCGAAACCCATCGAATTACCCGATGGATTGTGGCTTATGCCATTGCCTACGCCCTGTTGCACATCACCCCGGTGTTTCTTACCCGGCCGGTATGGGGGCTGATGACTCTGGGAGATGTGGTGGATTTTTTTACCCCTTTCCTGCTTTGCCTGCTGGTCTATGCCATCTATCGGGTGTTGATTGCCGAAGCAGTTTCGGAAAAGTCCCCCCTGTTTCGCTATCGGATCACCGGGTTGATGCTGATCGGAGGGGTGATGTTTGTGGAAGGGCATGGTATCCATCTGGCCGGCAACGCCATCGGCAGATATCTGTCCCCGGATATTTCCCCTGCCCTGTATGGTCTGGTATATTTTTTCGATGAAATATGGGGGCACATCCTCTGGGATGGAGGGCTGCTGCTGTTTTCTATTGGCATGATTCTCATGGCCCGGGAAGTCGAATTTCACAGCCGCTCCCTGATCGATGTGGTATGGACGGCGCTGGCCGGACAATGGTACGGTTTTACGTTCTTCGTTAATGCCGTGGAAGGGCAAACCGTGTTCTTCACCTTTCCCCTGGCGATACTTATCCCCGTGTATGTGTGGCAAAGTGTCGTCCGTAAGCGGCGTTCCCTTTTCCGAAATCCGGTGCTGACGTTTTTTGTCATTGCCTATCTGGTGGCGGACCTCCTGTTTGTCATCTGGTATCTGTGGCACAGAGGCTTTCCCGAATTCAGCGAACTGGGCTGGATTTGACTTTTTCCGGGGATTTCCC
>CAYQGB010000027.1:0-23094 GCA_964416895.1 uncultured Calditrichaceae bacterium | reverse complement strand
TGGGGATTTATGATGAACCGAATGAAGCGATATTTTCCAATACCCTTTTGCGTTGGTACAAGTTAACCAAAAGAATCTCTGGAATGAAGGAATTTGTATACTTGTTCGGGGTGGAAATTTGAAGGTATTTTCCGGATAAAGTACAAAATCAGGCTAATGGTGGATAATCCATCACACGATAATGGTTTTTGACCATTGGAGGATACCATGTTATTCCGAATTGGTTTTCTAACCGTCTCTGTTATCGATCTGTTCGACATTGCGCTGGTCGCCTATCTGTTTTACAAGGTGTATGAGTTCATTCGGGGGAGCGTGGCTGCCCGGATGATGCTGGGGCTTCTGGTGATCCTCCTGTTCTCCGTTCTGGCCGAATTGCTTAACCTCAGCGGCATTTCCTGGATTTTCTCTAACTTAAAGACGGTGTGGGTGATTGCCTTTGTGATCATTTTTCAGCCTGAATTTCGCCGATTGCTACTGTATATGGGGCAAAATCCGATAATACAGAAGTTGGTTCGAGTGGAGTCTCCCCGGTTCATTGACGAGGTGGTGGGGGCGGTGAGCGAACTGGCCCAGAAAAACTTTGGAGCGTTGATTGTGCTGTTGCGGGATACCGGGTTGCGGTCGATTGTGGAAACAGGTTTGCCCATCCGGGCGCAGGTGAGCAAAGCGCTGTTGATGTCTCTGTTCAATCCCCGTTCTCCGCTTCATGACGGGGCAGTGGTCATTCAGGGGGATGTGGTGCTGGCCGCCAAATGCCAGTTGCCTCTGACCCAGAATCCTAAAATGGATCCTTCTCTGGGAATGCGCCACCGGGCCGCCATCGGACTTTCCGAACAGACCGATGCCATCGTTCTGGTGGTGAGCGAGGAGACGGGAATGATCTCGCTGGCCGAGAACGGCGTCCTTACCCGGGGGCTGACCGAAGAAACCCTCCAGAAGCGGCTGCAGGAGGCGTTTTCTCCCAAAGTGCGCAAGCGCCGCACCTTTGCCGATTTTTTAGGGTGGGGAGATTAGCCCTTCGGGTAATGGATGCCGGTCTGGCACTTTGAAAAAGGGCGAACGCCTCTTCATAAGATTCGGATAGTGAGGAGTATTGGTGGTTTTGGGGAATGGGAGGTTCCCCAAACCGGGACTCATTGAAAACATCGAAACCTCGGAACGGTCGGAGAAGGGAGAAAAGGGAGATGATCGAGAAGGTCATTGATAGGCATATTACCTGGCTACGAGAAAGTAGCATCCGGAGAGCTTCCCTGTGGTGGAAGCGGCGAGGGGCATTATGGAGCTGGCTGATGATCTGCTGCTGGATTATGAGCGGATCATTCCTGTGGGCCCAGGCGACCTTTCAATCCAATGGAGTGGGCAACTGGAACAACGCCGGTTCCTGGACGCGGGTTTCCGGTACCGACGCCGATGGTATTCCCGATTCGGATGACACGGTGGAGATCGTCAGCGGGCACACCATCACCTTAACCCAGAACGAAGCCTGTGCCGCCCTGACCATCACCAGCGGCACGATTGATCTGAATGCCAGTACGCTGAGCGTTACCGGGGCGGTTACCATTAACGGTACGCTGGATGACGGCGTCGGTGGGGGAACCCTGACCATCGGGGGCAACTTTACCCTGAACAGCGGCGCCAGTATTGATCCCAACGTCGTGGGAATCAATTTTACCTTTAATGGAAGTGGAACCCAGACCGTGTCCGGTACTTATACCGGCGCCATCGATGTGTTTAATTTTACCAAATCCGGTTCCGGCACCCTGGACTGGAATCTCGCCATAACGGTGCAGATCAGTGGGAGCATGACCCTTTCTGCGGGAACGTTTCAAGCCGGGGCGGCAACGTACACATTTGCCAGTGGCGGAACGGTGTTTACCAAATCCGGTGGTACTTTTACCGCCGAAACCTCCACCTTTGAATTTGTGGGCAATACCACCACCACGGTGATCACCGATGCCAGCATTACCTTTTACAACATCACCCACAATCCTGCCCTGACCCGAACCCTTCGATTTGATGAATCCGATGGGGGAGGGGGGACCATTACCTACACGGTTTCCAACAATTTCAACCGTTCGGGAAAATCCGCCAGCGTCTCGCTGTTGAATCAGGCGGCTCTGGCCTATTCTACCGGGGCTTCCCTGACGTTTTCTTTTAGCGGGATTGCCTCGGAAGTGGTCTCTTCGGAATGGCCTTCTACCAACGGGCCGGGGAGGGTGAACCTGAACACCACCGCAACCGTCAATCTGGCCGGTAGCCGTACGGTGGATACCCTTCTGGTGGCCGGGGGCGGCACCATAGACATCAACACCGGCAATACCCTCACCATCGGTAAACTTCTGGAAATTCAGAATGGCACGGTCACGGTGAACGGTACCCTCTCCTACAGCGCCGGATCGCTGTTGAAATACAACACTTCTACAGAATATGCCGTGGGAGATGAGTGGTCTACCACCACCACGCCCAGCAATGTGGAAATTGCCGGTGCGGGAGCGGAATTGATCACCAACCATTCCGGAGCGACTCTGCAAGTGGGAGAAAATACCGGCATTCCTCACACCAACGGGGACATCACCTTTAACGCCACCCTGCGCCACAACGGCACGGTGCAGGTGCGCGGCGACGTGGTTGGAGGATCGGGGAATTTCGGGGTGGCCAACAACGGTACGCTGGAATTGATCGACAACGAAGATACCGCGGTGGATTTGTCCAATACGTTCACGGTACGGAATTTTATCGTTAACAAAACTTCCGGAACGGCCACGCTCACCGCCGGCTCTACATTGAAGCTGGATGCCAACACCTCCAGCAGTACCCTCCGGGTGCAGGCGGGAACTCTGGCGTTCAGCACCAGTGCGGCGGGGCTATCGCTGGTAAACGGGGGCACGTTTACCCTTCAGGTGGATAACGGCGCTACCCTGAAAACCGGAGGAAAGGATATTACCGGGTTTAACACTTACTCCTTCGGGGCTTCCAGTACGGTGGAGTTTAACGGGAACTCCGCCGAGGTGATCCCTTCAGCGACCTACGGAAATGTCACCGTCAACAATACGGCCACCTCTGCGGATGTGTCCCTGGGAGGTAACCTTACCCTTCAGAGCAATGCCACTTTTACCGTTTCCAGTGGTCGGGTGAATTTGGGAGGAAACACCCTTACCCTGAATGGGAACAACGGCCTGGTGGTCAGCAGCGGAGCGACCCTGCGCACCGCCGACGCTGCCGGCACCACCACCGGCACGGATATTACCGGATTTTCCAGCTATACCGTCACCGGAACGCTGGTGTTCAATGGGGTCAGTGGAGACGAAGTTTTGCCCTCGGGAGTTAGCGGGCAAAATTTCAATTTGACCGTAAGCAAAGCTGCGGGAAATCTGACCGTTTCCACCGCCATGACCGTGGGGGGCAACCTGAACGTTGTGAACGGTACTCTGGCAACTACCGGCACCGGTTCTATTTCGGTTTCCGGGACGACCTCCAATTCCGGCAGCATCTCCCTGAGCGGCAGCAATGCGTCCACGTTTACCGGCGCCTTCACCAATTCCGGTGCCCTGACCTTCAACTCCGGCGCCGGCGATGTGACCTTTAACGGGGCGTATTCCGGCAGCGGCACCATTTCCGCCACCGGCGCTTCCCCCAACGTGACCTTCAACAGCAGCTTTTCTCCCGGCGGCAACGCCACCTTCGGTTCCCAGACCCTGACCCTGGCCGGGAACGTGAACGTCACCGGGGGCACGTTTACCCCCTCTTCCAGCACCTCGTTTACCGGTACCACCTTCCAGGTGTCCGGTAGCGGGGCGGTGAGCAATTCCTCCGGCACCATCACCTTTGCCGGGAGCGGAGCCCAGACGATTTCCGGGGCGGTCACGTTCAACAACCTGACCGTTAACAACGCCAGCGGGGTGAGCATCACCGGGGGAAATCCTTCGGTGGCCGGTACCCTGACCCTGACCAGTGGAGTGGTGAGCACCGGCAGCAATACCCTGATTCTGGGGGCCTCGGCTTCCATCAGTGGAGGCGGCACCGGCAGCTATGTCAGTGGGAAACTGGCCCATACCTTTACCACCACCCAGACCACCAAAGTGTATCCTCTGGGGAACGGCGGGAAATTCCGGCAGATCAAACTGGTGGGGAGCACTTCCACCGGTACCGCGGTTATGACCGGATCGATTATCTCCCAGGGCGCCACCAATGTTACCACTACCCTGGGAGGAAGTTTAACCAACGTTTCCGACCTTCGGTACTATCAGTTTGTCAACTCCTCCAGTGCGGTTAGCATAACCCAGTTGGTGGACGTGCGGGTGAATGATGATGATCAGGTGGGATCGTTTGTTTCCAATACTTCCCTGCGTCTGGCCAGTACTGTGGGCACCGGTGGTACCTGGAATGAGCGCAGCCTCAGCTCCACCCCCAACACCACCACGTTTCCGGTGGATATTACCTCCACAACCTTTACCGAAAGTGTGGGGGCGACCCAGACGTTCTACGTCACGCTTGGTTCCACCTCCAGTTCGGACAATCCCCTGCCGGTGGAACTGTCCAGCTTTGTGGCCGAAGCCGAACCGGGGAAGATTATCCTCAAATGGAGCACCGCCTCGGAGGTGAACAACGAGGGGTATTATATCTTTCGTGGGGAAAGCGAGGCCGGCCCCTTCGTGCAACTGAACACCACGCTGATCCCCGGCCATGGCAACAGCAATGTGACCCGGCAATACGAATTTGAAGATACTCAGGTAGAGGAGAACGTCACCTACTACTACAAGCTGCGCTCGGTGGATTTTGACGGCACGATTCACGACTACGGCACGATGGTTTCGGCCACGGCGTTGCCGGTACCCAAAGCGTTTGCCCTGGCGCAGAATTATCCCAACCCCTTTAACCCCTCGACCCACCTGAAATTCACCGTTGCCAAAGCCGGCTCGGTTACGCTGATGGTGTATAACATGCTGGGACAGAAGGTGCGCACGATTCTGGACCACGAATACCTCCAACCGGGGATTTACACTGAATATTCCTGGGATGCTACCGATGATCTGGGGCGACCGGTAGCCGCGGGAATGTATTACCTGGTATTCCTGGCCGACGACGGGCGATTTAAACAAATTCGGAAAATGGTTTATATTCGCTGATATATGCATTAAATTGCAAAGTTAAAGACCGTGAGTTTGTGCCTAACTCACGGTCTTGGTTTTTTCAGTTTGCTTTTTGGTGCATATATCACTTCCAACGCTTCAAAGGATATTAATTTCACCGAATTCATTGAGAAAAAACCGATTGACGAGGGAAGAGGTGATTTTGACTTCCAGGGTGAAGCTTGTATCCGCAGTAACCTTACTGGTCATTGGCGGTTTTTTGACAGGACTGCCGGGACAGGAAACTCGACCCACAGAGAAGTTTTACAAGATAGAATCCCAATCCTCCCGGGAAATGGTGATTTCGTTTCGATTTGATGAAGTAGAAGTCTCCGATGCCGGAAGGTCTTCTTCCAACGTAAAAGTATTTACCATTCCCGGCTTGAGTTTTAATTACCTCGATGATCTTCCCCTGCTTCCCATCCTGACCCTTCCCCTTTCGCTTTCCGAAGGCCACCATTCCGTTACGGTCGATGTTCAGGAGGCAGAGAATTTCCCGGGCGTTTTTCCCCCGTTGTTTAAAGATCGCCCCAATGATCCCCGATTGGCCAATCCTCCCAAAGTCGTTCGCCGAAAAGGTGGGGCGGTGTATGCCCAAACCCGGGCGCAGGCGTTTACCCGGAAATATCCCGGAGCCATTGCGGAACTGGAGCCGATGGGAGTGTTCCGGGAATTTCAGATGTTCGCGCTGCGGGTTTATCCGATTCAGGTAACCGGAAACGGGGTGCGGTTTTACAAAAAGTTTCGGGTGCGGATTGCTCTGGCCGGTAACGCCTCTTCGTTTGCCTCCATACCGGCAGAAGAATCCCGTTTGCTGCGGAGCTTTTTGGGGAACCCGGAATCCATGACCCCGGCAGTGGCGCGTTCCGGGCAGGGGGGAGTTTCCACCCAATGGGGTTCCTCCCAGTATCTGGGAGGGGTGGGATACCAGAATCGAGTGCGGATTATTGTGGATGAAAACGGTATCTATCAGGTGACCGGCCGCGATCTGGAACAGGCCGGTATTTCCCTGGCCGACATCGATCCCGGCACCCTTCGCCTGACCAATAAGGGGCAGGAAGTGGCCTTTTATCTGGTAGGGGATCAGGATAACCGTTTCGATCCGGAAGACTATTTTGAATTCTGGGGCGAGCGAAACGAACGGACGTTCCTCGATCAGTATCCCGATCAGTATCAAGACCCTTTTTCCGACGAGAATGTGTACTGGCTGGAATGGGGGGGCACGCCGGGCGTGCGTATGGTGGAAGAGAACGGGAGCCTGGTGGCCACCCGCCCCGGAGAATATAATCCCTCTTTCTTTTACAGCACCACCGTTCACGTGGAAAAGGATAATCATTTTGAACGGTTAGGCAAAGGGAGCGAAGAGCAGCTTTCCTATACCCGGGATTTGTGGTTTTTCGATTCCGGCGTGAAGGCGGTGGGGAAGAAACCCTATCCCTTTGAACTGGAATACCCCGATCCCTCCTCGTTTCGCCCGGTGGAAGTGACGGTGATGTTCTCCGGCAAATCCTTCGGGGCCACGTTCAACGATGGCGATCCCAACACCGATGATCGCATCCCTCATAATGTGATGGTGTGGTTGAACAACGGATTTGTGGGTTCCAGCAAGCCGGATTGGTTCGATCAGGATACCTCTCGAATTTCCAATCGGGGGAATTCCACGCTGCGCAATTCGGATCTGGTGCACGGCACGAACATTCTGGAGGTGCAGCTCCCCTCATTTCCCATGGTGACGGTACTGGCCGATACCAACGGGGACGGAATCCTGGAAGAGATCGTTACCCAGGGAACGGATATTGTATTGCTGAACTGGTTCGAGGTGACCTACGACCGGCTGTACCGGGCGCATAACAACCAGATCGAGTTTCGGCGCCCGGCGTTCATCCCCTATACCCACACGGATCTGTTTCAATTCGACATTGATAATTTTACCCGCCCGGACATTGAGGTCTACAAGAAGGGCATCAGCAAAATTGTGAATTTTCCCATCCAGGTGGAAACCATCAATGGGGTGGATTTCTACAAGATTTCTTTCCAGGACAACGTTCCCACGGATGACATTGAATATATTGCCCTTACCGGGGATCGGAAGAAGAAGCCCCTGCGGATTGAGCCGGACGAGCCGTTTGATCCGTTAAACCCGGAGCGCACGCTCCACGATCGCACCAACGTGGCCGAATATGTGATTATTACCCACCCCCGGTTTTACGATAGCGCCCGGCGGTTGCTGGAGCATCGCCGCAATCAGGGGGTGGCGGCGGAATTGATCAGCGTGCAGGACATTTACGATGAGTTTAACTACGGGATCAAATCCCCGCTGGCGATTCGGGATTTCCTCCGGTATGCCTTTTTCAACTGGCAGCGCAATCCCCGGCTGAAATATGTCCTGCTTCTGGGAGACGCCAATTTCGATTACAAGTCCCGCAAAACCACTGCGATTGATTTTGTGCCCACGTTTTTTTATCAAACCCAGGGATTTGGGGCGGCGGCCACCGATTTTCCCTATTCCCACATTGCCGGAGATGACATTATCCCGGATCTGTTTGTCGGGCGGATTCCCGCCACTTCCAACAGCGATGTAAACAACGCCATTTCCAAAATCATCGAGTACGAGGAGAGTCCCCCGCAGGGCACCTGGCGAAACCGGGCTTTGTTCATCAGCGGCAACGATCGGAATACCTATGAATTGGGGGGGCAACTGGGATATACCAATCCGGCTTTTC
Organism: uncultured Calditrichaceae bacterium; assembly: GCA_964416895.1. Taxonomy (GTDB): domain Bacteria; phylum Calditrichota; class Calditrichia; order RBG-13-44-9; family J075; genus CAYQGB01. The sequence continues at coordinate 15,242 of CAYQGB010000027.1, read as the reverse complement.
GGTCCCAGAACTCCCGGGTGATCGAGTCCCTGGTGCCCCGCCACGTCTCCTCCATCCGCCTGAACACCATCGCCGATCCCAATCTGCCGGTGGATCCCAATTTCGGTACCAGCATCGACCTGTTGCGCCACTGGGATAACGGGTTGTTTTTGATCAACTTCATGGGACACGGCGGCGGGGGCATCTGGGCCGACGTGCAACTGATGGATTTGCCGGATGTGGATAAACTCAGCAACAAGGGGATGTATCCCTTTGTTACCAGCATGACCTGCTTTACCGGAGCGTTTGAAAATCCCAACAATCTGGGGCTGGCGCAAAAGCTGGTGCTGGTGCCGGATAAGGGCGCCATCGGCGTGTTTGCCTCTTCCGGGTTGGGCTATCTGCATAATGACTATGCCATGCTGTGGAATGTGGGGCAATATCTGTTTGATCGCTCTCTGACCATTGGCGAGATCGTGACCCTGGGAAAAATTTTGTACTGGTTTAACGGGGGCATTTATACGGTTCAGGGAACGAATTACAGCACTCCCGGATTTGGCAGTGTGCGGCATGAAATGGTCTATCAGTACAATCTCATCGGGGATCCCATTCTGCGGTTGCGGTTTGCCGAGGAGGGGTTAGTTCTGCGTCCCAGCACGGTTACACCCCAGCGGGGGGAGGTGGTGAGCGTGCGAATTGAAACCACCCTGGGAGACGCCGAAGGCTACGTGGAACTGGTGGATAAAGATTTTACCATCGTGGATCATGCGCCGGTGTTTACTTCTGCGGGGCAGCCCATCAGTGTGCAATTGACCATTCCCCAGGATTTTCCCGAAGGTACCGGGCTGATCCGGGCGTATTTGAACGACGGCAGCCGGGACGCCGCCGGAAAAGTGGCCATCGGTGTGAACCATGCCGTGCTCACCGGGGTGGAGTTCTCTCCCAAAAATCCCGATGTGGATGATACGGTGTCGGTCATTCTGCGGGTGGAAGACGTCAACGGCGTGGAGCGGGTATATCTCTTCCGGCAAAACAGCCAGGACAGCATTTTTGCGCAGCGGGATCCCAATGATTCTCAGAAATATGTAGCCCAGATGCCCCCTTCATTTCGCCTGGGGCCGGTCTTCTTTGATGTGTTTGTGGAGAATCGGGTGGGCAATGTTAGCGCCTTCCGCTCTCTCAAATATGTGGTCACCGACGTGCGCCCGGATATCGCGGTGCTTCCCAACTCCCTCCGGTTTGTGGGGCCGCGCAAGGCCCGGCTGATGGTCAGTCTGGAAAATCTGGCCGGCGCCGGCGCCGACGGTCAGGTCAATGTGCAGGTGGAATTCTTTAACGGGGAGCAGAATTTCCAGACCGGCAACGCCTTCGCCGCCGGGGTGGCCCAGATGAGCGCTTCCGATAGTACCTCCCTGGCGGTGGATTTTCCCCTTCCTCTGGACGGGAATCTCTATTCCATCTACGTGCAGGCCACGGTGGATCCCCGGGAAGATGTGGTGGATTTTAACCCCTCCAACAACGTGTTGATTCAGGGAATTCGCCCGAACATTTTTAATGTAACTCCCGGCGCCGGTTCGGATACCATTCAGGTGGCCGGGCCGTATCGGGTTTATTTTCCCCCCGGCAGCGTCACCGATTCTTCGGCAGTGCGGGTGGAAATCCACGAGACCGAACCGCCTCGAAATCAAAGCGCCCTGACCCCCATCCCCGTCCAGGCACCGGAGCGGTTCCATGCCCTGGAAGTGAAACTGCTCAATCCTCAGGCGAGATTGACCGGGTCTTTTTATCTGGAAGTGCAATTGGATACCACCCTGTTCCCGGATCACCGGCTGTCTGTGGAAGATGTCAAGCTGTATGAGCGTACCAGCCCTTCCCGACCGTGGGTGTTCACCCCGGCCTCGGTGAATCCGGGTACCGGAAAGCTGGTGGCCGCTCCCCGCACCGATGCCTGGTTCGCCCCGTTTGTGACCGATGATCATCAGGCGCCCCAAATCGAGTTGACCGTCGATGGGCGACCCCTGGAGGGCAGCGGGTTGGTGTCGCCGAATCCAACCCTGTATGTGGTGGTGCAGGATGAAAGCGGCGTGGATGTGGATCGAGAGAAATTGACCCTGCTGCTGGATAATCAACCGGTGCCGCCGGATAAGTTTTTTATTCCCGACTCGGTGCAGAAGAGCAATGTGGTGGGCATTTCGGTGTTCCCGGAATTGAAAGACGGCACCCACCAGCTCACCGTGGGGGTGCAGGATGTAAACGGTATCTCTTCCCAGAAAAATTTTCAACTGGTGGTGGCCGAAGGCTTTGACGTTAAGGTGTATGGGAATTATCCCAATCCCTTCAAAGATCAGACCATATTCTCCTACTTTGTGGAATTGAACGACGACCTGGATGAATTTGTGATCCTGATTTATACCGTGAGCGGTCGCTTGATTCGCAAACTGGACCACGATATTAACAATCCCCTGGGAGCCATCGACGGTGGTGCCCGGCGGAAAGGGTATAATGAGTTGATCTGGGATGGCCGGGACGATGAGGGTAATGAGGTCGCTAACGGGGTGTATTTTGCGGTGATTCGGGCGACCTACCAGGGAGAAACTATCGAGAAGATCCTGAAAGTGGCAAAACTCAAGTGAGCATGATGAAAAAGTTCTCTGTCTATATTGGCCTTCTGCTGGGGCTGCTGTTTTCCGGGCTGATCTGCGGTCAGGAAACCCGGTATGCCGCGGCCTTTCTGGATCTGGGCATTGGGGCGCGAGGGATGGCCCTGGGAGGAGCGTATGTGGCCGTGGCCGATGACGGCTCCGCCTTCTACTGGAACCCCGCCGGGGCTTCTACCCTGGTGCGGGCGGAAGTTTCCGGGATGTACGCTTCGCTGTTCAATTCCCTGGTGAAGCACTTTCACGTGGGATTTACCCGTCCCCTGTACGGAGCCGGTGCCATCTCCATCAACTGGGTGCGCCTGAGCGTGTCCGGCATCCCCCGATACGATTCGCCTCTGCTGGATGACCCCAATTCTTCTTATGCAACCCGGGTGCTGGAAAGTACCCGCGGAGGAGATTGGGAGCGATTCGCGTTGACCTCGGAGCCTCTGGGATTCTCCAACAGCCACGACGATGCCCTGTTTATCACTCTGGCTAAACTCAATAAGCTGGACATCGATTTTGGATGGCAATATTTTGTGCTCCCGGTGAGTATTCCCGTGGGCGTCAATATCAAATTGATTCGTCAGACCCTGTTTGAGAATCGGGGTTCGGGTATTGGCTTCGACGTGGGCGCGATGTTCAAATTCGGTCTGGATGATCTGCTGGACGATAGCCGGTTGGGAAAGTTCACTTTTGGCGTGGCCGTAAAGGATATCTGGAACACCAAGATCACCTGGAACACCGACTCCCGGCATGTGGATCGCATTCCCCGGCGGTGGAATCTGGGGGGAGCGTACATGCAACCGCTTCCCGGCCTTAGCAGTCAATTGCTGTTTGCCTATTCGGTGCGGCAACAGGATCATAATTTTCACAATTTTGGTCTGGAGTATGTGTATTACAACCGGCTGGCGGTGCGTTTCGGCCTGACCGATGGAAAATTTACTGCCGGGATGGGGTTAAAACTGGCGCTGTTCCGGATTGATTACGCCTTTCGCAGCCATGAACTGGGTGGAAGCCATCGCATCAACACTTCGCTTCAACTCTAATATGGGATTTTAGATCGGGGATGAGGAGATACCTTGCATATTTATTCACCGGGCTGGCGCTGGGCGGGTTTTTGATCCTGGCCTGCAAGAATACTGCGGCCAATCAAAATCCGGCTCCCGACCGGGTGCAACTGGTGGAGAAAACCCCCGACACCGCGGCAGTGGAACGGGGCATCGATGCGGAATATGATGTGGCGGTGCCGGATTCGGTGGGAAACGGCATTTATCTGGAGTGGTATCCGGTGACCAACACCCGGATTAAAGCCTATGATATATATCGCAGGGAAGTCGATACTACCGGAAGCTTTACCAAAATTGCCGAGGTACCCCAGGCTTTTGGCGCCGTGGACACCAGCTATCTGGATATAGCCGTTCAACTCAGGGTGCGGTACTACTACTATGTGATCGCCCGGGGGGAAGATGATCAGGAAGGGGAACCTTCCCGAATAGACCATTACATGTTGTTGCCGAAACCCGAGCAACTGAATTCCCCTACCAATAATGCCCTGTTTAACGGTGTGTTTAGCTGGACCTTTGCAGAGGAGTTTGTGCCCCTTTATTTTGTGTTTCGTCTGGAAAAGCAGATGCCCGGAGAAGAATATGTTCCGTACTATGTCAGGGGATTTACTACTGAGGGCAATCTTCAACCGGAACAGCGCTGGAGCCTGAACGATCTGGGGCTGCCTCCTCTGGAACCGGGCAATTATCGCTGGCGAATAGATGTGCGCACTCTGGATCCGGATCAACGGCGAGGGTCGGAATCGGAGTGGGGATATTTTTGGGTGCAGTAACGGAACCTGAGGCACGGTTTTTGTAAAATAATATTTTCGTGAATGAGTATTGCTTTTTTTTGCTAAACTTGGCAACTTCTACAGTCGATAACTTGGCGTATCCTGAATGCAAAAATATTCGATACTTATAACTGTTTTACCGGCTGGCATACTTTTACTACCAAAAGGGATTTGGACGTATGGACAGGATGCCCATCCAGCCCCATGGTTTGGTAACCCTATATCGAGTGAGTGCTTATGAAAGCAAAGGTCATCCTGGTAGTCGTGTGGTTTGTCGTTTTGGGTTCCCTGTCGGTTCAGGGGCAGGAGTTTGGCAATCAGGTTCCGATTCCCTTCGGCGATCGGCCGGCTCAGTATATCCTGGGAAGCGGGGATGTCTTGCTGATTTCGGTAAACCTGTGGGGGCATGTTCGTAAGCCCGGTATTTATAATATCCCCAGTAACTTTGGCATTATCGATTTACTGTCTTCGGCGGGAGGGCCGTTAAGTTCGGCTCGCCTCAATGATGTGCGCATCATTCGGAAAAACCAGGAAGTGATTACGGTGAACATCGAAGAATTTATTAAAACCGGCAATAAGGATTTACTGGTTCCTTTACAGCCCGGCGATGTGATCATCGTTTCCGGAAGTATTTCGGACATTTTTGGCCGGGTGGTGGGTTTCATTCGAGATGTAGCCATCATTGTTAATGTGATTTTGCTGGCGACTCGTATCTAACCGAAAATCAGAGTGGAAATGCGTCGGAAGCTTGGAAAAAAGGCGACGATAAACATTGCGTAAAACATGCGGGAGGTCACCCATGTCTAAGGTTTTTGCATTCCTGCTGGCTGTGCTGATACTGGCGCCGGAGTTGATATTCTCCCAGGGGTTCGGTAGCGACGGTTTGTTGCACGTGAGAAGCGCAGCCACTCTTAAACCAAGACGATTGGAATTCCGAACCAATCTCCGGTTCTATACCAAAGTCGGCGATTTCCTGGGGCAAACCCGTCCGGAGAATTTCCGGGTGGTCAATTTCTGGGATGTCCAGTCCAATGCCCAGCTAAGCTATGGCATTGCCGATCACTTCGATGCCTCTTTCTCCGCTCGTGTGTATCAGGATGTGCATAGCAGAAAAGAAGCGAATACTCCGGATGATATGTTTTTAGATCTGCGGATAGGTTCTTTTGGGGCAGCCAATAATAAGTTAAAGTTGGGGGCGTTGTTCGGCTTACGATTCCCTACCGGTGAAGTGCATAACTATCCTTTTGAGGAATATTCCGCCGGTGCTTTAGAATACGGAATCCATGCCCTGGTGTCCTATTTTAATGATCCCTTCCTGCCTCATCGTGATTTCAGCTTCCATTTTAATGTAGGATGGTATAGCCATAACGATGCCGGCAAAACTCTGTTCGTGGAGCACATAAACGATTCCACTGTAATTGAACATACTGCGGGCAACAATGCCACGGCCATCCGGTATGGAATGGGGTTCATTTATCCTACCGAACTATTCAACCTGAACCTGGAATTATGGGGAACGGCTTTTACCGCTCAGCCCGATTCCTTTGCACGTAGCCGGGAAAACTTTACATATTTGACCGGCTCGATTTTGTATAAGCCCAAGTGGTGGTTACACCTCAATTTGGGATTGGATTTGCGGGTATCGAATGATAAGGATGAAACGGTACGTAGAGCTACCATTGCCGGAGGGGCACTGGATCTACCCAATTATCCTTCCTGGAAATTGACTTTAGGGGCCAATTTCGTCCTCAGCAGTGGCACGGATAGAATTCGTGGGGGCGTCGGCGGGCAATCGGATATTAAGAAGCGGGTAGACTTCTACGAACGTCTTCTGCAGGAACGGGAGAAAACCCGCTCCATTGAAGAAGAATTGCGCCGATTGAAGCGTGAACGAGAGCAGGCGGAAAAAGAACTGGAAGAATTACGCCAGTTGCTGGAAGAAGAAGGAAAATAGCTCCAGTACCCGCAGTTTTAGCCTGTAGTTGCCAAAAGTCCCTCACGTGGTGAGGGACTTTTTGTGTACATGTGGCCGGTTTTGAGGCAAAAATGCCGGATATACCGTTATTGGAAACACTTTGATTTGGATTAATGCCATCCCATAGTTATTATTCTTTTCCGACAAATCCCCGTAGCATTGTCCTGAAAGATTCTTTGAGGGTGGCATGATGAATGAAAAAGAGATTTTCGCCTTGTTAAAAGAGACCAAACGGAAAGCCTTGGCTATCTATTCCAATTTTCGGGTGGCGGCGGTGCTGGTTTCAAAGGATGGGCAGGTGGTGACCGGCGTGAATATCGAGAGCAGTTCGTACGGCCTGACCATCTGTGCCGAGCGGGTGGCCATCTTTAAGGCGCTTTCCGAAGGGATCCGCGAATTCCGTTCCATATACATAATGAGCGATGGACAGAAGCCCTGTCCTCCTTGTGGCGCCTGTCGCCAGGTATTGATGGACTATGCCCCGAATATTGAGGTAAAAATGGTTTCCGAGGCCGGAGAAGTGGAGCAGGCCCGATTAACCGATTTATTGCCCCACGCCTTCAGCGGCGAGGCGCTCAAACAGCGATAGCCCCAACAAAATTCCGGGGCTGTGGGAGGCGTTGAACGCCGTATTTCCCGGGACAAAAAAATATTTTTTTGTTTCGTGAACCACGGGTTTATGTTTTATTTGTCGCCACATTTAGAAGTACAGGAACTCTTCATTCAGGTAAAAGGATAACGGCAATGGCGTCCAAAACGGCGATTTCTCCTACCCGAGAAGAAAACTATCCGGAATGGTACCAGCAAATTGTCCGAGCAGCGGATCTGGCGGAAAATTCCCCGGTTCGGGGATGCATGGTGATCAAACCCTGGGGATACAGTATCTGGGAGAACATCCAGCGCACTCTGGATCAGAAATTCAAAGAAACCGGACATCAGAATGCCTACTTCCCCTTGTTTATCCCGTTGAGTTTTCTGGAAAAAGAAGCCCGGCACGTGGAAGGATTTGCCAAAGAGTGCGCCGTGGTCACCCATCATCGTCTGGAAGCCGATCCGGAGGGTAAGCTGCACCCCGCGGCTCCTCTGGAAGAGCCGTTGATTGTTCGCCCCACCTCGGAAACGATCATCGGAGAAATGTTTGCCAAATGGGTGCAGTCCTATCGGGATCTTCCCTTGCTGATCAATCAGTGGGCCAATGTGGTAAGATGGGAGTTGCGCACTCGCCTCTTTTTAAGAACCACGGAATTTCTGTGGCAGGAAGGGCACACGGTGCATGCTACCGCGGAAGAGGCGTTGGAAGAAACTTTGCGCATGCTGGATGTTTACGCCGATTTTGTGGAAAATTACATGGCCGTGCCGGTCATCAAAGGAGAAAAAACCGAACGGGAACGATTCCCCGGAGCGGTAAGAACCTTTTGCATCGAAGCGATGATGCAGGATCGAAAGGCGCTACAGGCCGGTACCTCCCATTTTCTGGGACAAAATTTCGCCCGGGCATCGAACATCAAATTTCTGGATGCTCAGGGAACCGAGCAGTACGCCTGGACGACCTCCTGGGGGGTTTCTACCCGGCTGATCGGGGCGTTGATTATGGCCCACGGAGACGATGATGGGCTGGTGTTGCCACCCCGGCTGGCCCCCACTCACGTGGTTATCTTGCCGGTGATTCATGAAGAGGCTCACCGGGCGGATATTCTGGAATATTGTGATCGAGTGGCCGCTCGATTGCGGGAAGTGGGATATGGCGATGGCCGAATACGGGTGGAGGTGGATATCCGAGAAGAACGCGGCGGCAAAAAGTTCTGGAAGTGGGTAAAGAAAGGCGTGCCCGTTCGGGTGGAGATCGGCAAACGGGAGCTGGACAATCAGACAATCACCGTGGGGCGCCGGGACCAGAGCCATCGCGATCGGAAAACCATGTCGCTGGAAGAGCTGATTTCCCGGGCGGCTTCGATGCTGGAAGATATCCAGAATTCAATCTATCAGCGCGCCCTTCAATTTCGGGAACGCCACACGGTACGGATCGACTCCCGGGAAGAATTCTACGAATTCTTCACTCCCCAAAATCGGCAGCGTCCGGAAATTCACGGCGGCTTTGCCCTGTGTCACTGGGCCGACGATCCGGAAATGGAAGAAAAGCTTCAGGAAGATCTGGGGGTGACCATTCGGTGTATCCCTCTGGAGGGGGAAGAGGAAGAGGGCAAATGCTTTATGACCGGTAAGCCGAGTAAGCGCCGGGTGGTTTTTGCCAAGGCGTACTGAGCATAAGAAGATAAACGTCAACACGAAGGAATTCCCGACATGTACCGTACCGGTTTTGGTATGATGTCGCCGGCGGTGAAGAATTTGCTGCTGGCCAATATTGCCGTATTTTTGGTGCAAATCCTTTGGAGAAATATTCCCTTCGAGTTGTGGTTTGGGCTGGTTCCGATTCTGGTGGTGAAGAAGTTGTTCATCTGGCAAATTGTTACCTATATGTTTCTCCATGCCGATTTGGGGCACATCTTTTTTAACATGCTGGCACTGTGGATGTTTGGGGTGCAATTAGAACAAAATTGGGGCACGCGCGAGTTTCTGCGGTACTATTTCTTTACCGGAATCGTTGCCGGGGTATGCATTTTGCTATGGCCGTTTATCTGGGGTGGCTCTCCGATGGCTCCTACCATCGGGGCTTCCGGGGCCGTCTTCGGGATTCTGGTGGCATTTGCCCTGTTTTTCCCCGATGTATACATTTTTGTCAATTTCCTTTTTCCCATCAAGGCCAAGTATGCCGTTGTTCTGTTCATCTTGCTGGAGCTTTATATGCTGCCGGGGAATGACAATGTGTCGCACATTGCCCATTTGGGGGGAGCAGTGGCAGGGTATTTCTATATCCGCCGCCGATACCGATATCTGGGAATTGGACAGAATTTTTTCCGGGATTTTTTCAAAAAAAAACCCTGGTGACCTCCAATAAATATTCAGAAGCCGAGGAAGAGCGGCGGCGGGAGGAGCGCGAGGCCGAAAAGCGAACTTTAGATCAGCTCCTTGACAAAATCAGCCAGCAGGGATACGACAGTCTGAGTGAGTACGAAAAGAAAATGTTAGAAGAGATTTCTCGAAAGCTAAAAAATGATCCCGGGCGCTTCTCCGGCTCCGACCGGGATGCTTGAAGAAGGAATCTTCCCACTGATAGACAAAAAAGCCCGACCTGAGAGATCAGGTCGGGCTTTTTGCGTTCAAACTCGGGCGAGGTGAATCCTCAGTCTTTGGATTCCTGAATGTCGATGTTCTTGGAGACCTCGTAGAATCCCAGTTCGTTCTTGTTCTTCATCTTGATCTTGATGACGGAATTTTCGGAGAACTTTCCCCGGAGGATTTCATCCGCCAGCGGATCTTCAATATACTTTTGAATTGCCCGCTTTAACGGACGCGCCCCCAGCACCGGATCATACCCTTTGGAGACGATAAATTCCTTGCAGCCATCGGTCAACTCCAGCTTGATATTGTGCTCCATCAACCGACCGGCCATTTCATCAATCAGCAATTCCACAATTTTAATCACCTCGTTTTTCTTCAGCTTGCGGAAGAACACCAGTTCATCCAGCCGATTGAGAAATTCCGGGTTGAACAGGCGCCGCATTTCCCCTTCGATTTTCTGCTTCATCGCTTCGTGCTCTTCGTCCACCTGTTCCTGTTTAAAGCCCATCGTCACATTCTTTTTCACTTCCCGGGTACCCACATTGCTGGTCAGAATCAAAATCGTGTTCCGGAAATCCACCTTTCGACCCAGGCTATCGGTCAACTGCCCCTCATCCAGAACCTGTAGCAGAATATTGAAAATGTCCGGATGGGCTTTTTCGATCTCATCGAAGAGGATGACCGAATAGGGATGGCGGCGCACTTTCTCGGTCAATTGCCCGCCTTCTTCATATCCCACATATCCGGGAGGAGAACCGACCAGTCGAGAGACGGAAAACTTCTCCATATACTCAGACATATCGATTCGAATCAGGGAATCTTTGCGCTCAAAGAGGTACTCGGCCAGTACTTTTGCCAGGTGGGTTTTTCCTACTCCGGTAGGCCCCAGAAACATGAACGAACCGATGGGGCGGTTGGGGTCTTTCAAACCGGCCCGGGAGCGCCGAATCGCCCGGGTAATGGCTTTGATAGCCTCGTCCTGTCCGATTACCCGCGCCCGAAGGTTCTCTTCCATGTGGAGCAATTTCTCCGACTCACTTTGAGCCACCCGATGCACCGGAATACCGGTCATCATGGAGACCACTTCCGCAATATCTTCTTCGGTAACCGTGGCGATCCGGGTTTCTTCTTCCCGCTCCCATTTGTTGCGCTCGAACACCAATTCTTCCTGAAGCCGCCGTTCCACGTCTCGCAGCTTGGCCGCCCGTTCAAAATCCTGTTGTTTGGCGAATTGCTCCTTCTCCTGACGCACTTTCTCAATGCGTTGCTCCAACTCCAGAATCTCTTTGGGCACCACAATGCTGGAAATGTGCACCCGGGAACCGGTCTCGTCCAGCACATCGATAGCTTTGTCGGGGAAAAACTTGTCGGTGATATAGCGCTCGCACAGACGAACCGTTGCCACCAGGGCCTCGTCGGTATATCGCACCCGGTGGTGCTCTTCATACTTGGATTTGATGAATCGGAGGATTTCCAGGGTTTCTTCCGGAGTGGTAGGTTCGATCATCACCTTCTGAAAGCGCCGCTCCAGAGCGCCGTCCTTTTCAATGTACATCCGGTATTCATCCAGGGTGGTAGCGCCGATGCATTGCAACTCTCCCCGCGCCAGAGCCGGCTTGAACATGTTGGAAGCGTCCAGAGAGCCGGAGGCACCGCCCGCCCCCACAATGGTGTGCAACTCGTCAATAAACAGGATGATATTATCGGCCTTCTCCAGTTCGCTCATGATGGCTTTCATGCGCTCCTCAAACTGCCCCCGATATTTGGTGCCGGCTACAATGCTTCCCATGTCCAGCGCCACAATCCGCTTGTTGTGGAGCACCCGGGGCACCTTCTTACTGATGATCCGTAAGGCCAGCCCCTCGGCAATGGCCGTTTTTCCCACTCCCGGTTCTCCAATCAACACGGGATTGTTCTTCTTGCGGCGACTCAGGATCTGGGCCACTCGCTCAATAATTTGATCCCGACCGATGATCGGATCCAGTTTGCCCTGAAGAGCAAGCTGGGTGAGATCGCGTCCAAAATGGTCCAATGCGGGGGTTTTCACCTTCTGCGATGGTTGTGATGAGTACGACATTGATGGCTTACCCTCTAATATGTTTTTCAACTCGTTGTAGACCAGATTGTAATCTACACTGAAACTCATCAAGACCTGGGCAGCCAGGCCTTCTTTCTCTTTTAGCAGGGAAAGCAACAAATGTTCCGTGCCGATGATGTCGGATTTGAAGTTTTTGGCCTCTAAGTAGGTGATTTTTAATACTTTCTCGGCACGCTTGGATAAGGGGAGATTTCCCATGGTCATCATTCCCCCGGCGGGACCAGAAGCCTCTTCCAGACGCTGCTTCAGCTTTTCCAGATCCACGTTCAGATTCCGCAGGATCTTAACCGCAATTCCTTCTCCCTCTTTTAAAATGCCCAGGAGCAGGTGTTCTGTACCGATGTAATCATGCCCCAGACGCTCCGCTTCTTCCTTCGAATATCGGATGACCTTCTGAACTCGGCTGGTAAAATTATTTCTCATCGAAAATCCCAACATGATCGCGAGCACCTCGACTGTATAAGTTCAAATTTGTAGAAAGAATATAACCCATCCGATCACCTTAATCAAGCCACATTATCGCATTTACTGCATCAATCCGTAAATATTTTGCCTCCTCGCATTGCCATCTCCCTTTTTCCTTCGTCCCATACCTTTGGTGACCTTATTATCTTATCGTTTCTTTCAAAAATTTAGGATTATCTTTTTTCGGTAACCACGTGGATGCCGGTTTGGATCAGGAAAACAGAATGATCCGAAGATATTTGCTGATCGGTTCCGGGGAATGCATTATCTTTGACTGCCTCTGCAGGTAAAAAGTCATCTTGAGGAAGCTGGTACTGTTCAACCCGGATGTGGAGGATCGGCATGAGGAAAAGCGGTGCCCTGGTATTGCAAATTCTACTGGTGATCGGTTTTATCGGCTTTTGCGTGGCCTTTATGCTGTGGATACAATATCGTTGGTTTCATCCGAAGCCGTTGAAGCGGGTGCAGGTTCCGGAACTGCATAAGCCGGTTTCCCTTGTGCTGGATTCTTCCGGTACGGGACATATATACGCAGAGAATGAGAATGATTTGATCATCGCGTTGGGATACTATGCGGCGTCACAACGCCTTTGGGAAATGGAATTGATGAAAAGAGCAGCCCAGGGGCGATTATCCGAGGTTTTTGGAACGGCTACCCTGGAATTTGATTTCTATTTCCGAAATCTCCTTCTGGATACACTTGCCGAACGGCTTTACCAGAATGCTTCCCCGGCCTCCCGGGAATGGTGTCGCCGGTATGCCCAGGGCGTGAATCGGTATATTATAGCCAATCGGGAGCGGCTTCCGGTGGAATTCCGCCTGGTGCAGCTTCAACCCCGACGTTGGGAACCCCGGGATTGCTTTCTGATTCAACGGTTTGTCTCCTGGCTGGTGGATGCTTCCTGGAAGGAATGGTCTCTGATACGACAACTACACGATACCTTGCCTCAACAGCTTCAGAAAGAGTTGGAACGGATAGTGCGCCCGACATTTTTATCCCCTCTGCACCCGGGGGCTGCTCCGGTACCGAAAAAGTGGTGGGATATAGATCGAAAATTCCGACGATGGTGGTGGGGAATCGCGTATGCCCCCCGGGGGTTTGCCTTCGTTTATCCCGATACATCCCGGAATCCTCCTCCGCTTTCCATGTTGTTTCTGGAACCGTTGGGCGCGCCGTTGCCTTTTCGCTGGCTGCCTGTTCATCTCTCCGGGCCGACGATAGAAGTAGCCGGGCTTACCGTGCCGGGGATTCCCGGGATTATCGTCGGAGGAAACCGCCGGATTGCCTGGGGAACCATCCATATACCTTCGCAAAGTACCTTCTTTCAGAAAATGCCGGCCGTGGAGTCCCAGACAGAGTCTTCCGTTCCATTTTCCATGGAACGAGTTCAGCAGAACATTCGGGTTGGCAATGCCGTGCGGAGCCGAACATTTTTTATTACTCCCCGGGGGCCAACGGTGAATCTCGATGGAGGGAAACCCGATGCCAACGATACCCTGTCGGTTTTGGCCTGGCAGGGATGGCAAATGAGCGATGAAATTGCCGCTCTCCGAAAACTTTTTCAGGCTCAGAATTGGGAGGAATTTCAAGAAGCGCTGACTACTTTTCAATGTCCCTCTTCTGCTTTTGTTTATGGGGATGTTTCCGGAAAATGGGGAGTGGCGAAGATCGGGAGTGGGGAGGCGGTTCAGCATAAAAGTTCCTCTTACTCTACGGCAGAACAACAGGCAATCCGGGAAACCGGCAACTTCTTTTATCCCATCCGCAACAGTGTGTTATCCTCGAAACAGGGGAGCATTCTGATTTTCCATCCCGGGGAATTGGATTTTGCCCCCGAGCTGGAAGCGAGCTTCTCGAAGAAATCCCCGAACTATAGGGTAAAGCTCCCATCAGATACCTCCACGAACCTTTCCAGAGTGCTCATTCAGGATTACACAGCGGTTCATCGGTTATCCCAATGGTTGGGTATGATCGATCATCAAGATTTTGAAGAAAAATATCCTGCCTTCAGAGATATATTCTGGATCCTCTCCCATTGGGATGGAAGTTTTGCCGATGATCAGGTGGCGGCCACCATTTATTCCGTGTGGGAATGGTACTGGGTGGAACAAATTTTTCGACATTGGATGGGGGATGAGATGGCGCAACAGTTGGGAGAAGTACCCGGGATGGGACGTCATCTTGCTCTCCGAATATGGGAATCGGGAAGCTCGGAATGGTTCGATGCTCCGGATTCGACCCACAAAGCATCCCGCCGTCATATATTGAATACAAGTCTACGGCGAACGCTGGATTTCCTCTACTCTCGATTGGGAAAGATACACCGTTGGGATTGGAAGACATTCTGTTCCGATCTGCTGGAACAATCCGAATTTCCTGAAAAGGTGTATTCGGATATTCGGCCATTAATTCCTGTGGGGTTATGGGAATCCCTCCGGAAAGGGAAGTCATCAGACATATCCCCACCGGTGGATTGGGATTCGATTCGGCGACACCATTTATTTCTGGCGATGCGCTGGCCCCCGGATTCATCCGCCCAAAGCAATTTTTCCAATTCTATACTAAGTATGGTCGGGTGGTCATTCCCCTACCAATATTCGTTGGATAAGGATATATGGTATAAAATTCCACTCTCCACAAAAGCACTTTGGGGTAATTCGCTGTTAAATATTGAGTTACACCCAAAATAAAAAATACATTTTTTTCTTGAAAGTGATCGATTCGGACTATATATTTGCGCCGCTTTTGGAAACGAAAAGCAATGCAGCGAGTTGAAAACTGTACGAAATGGACACAATAAAGAAGGTGGCGGTAGGGAGTTTTCTGAGAAGCGATTGGATAGAGAAAAAATAAAAAAAGTTTGACAATCGACTTTGAAATTGTTACTTTTGATGACGCCTGATTGAGGGCACGATCTTTGAAATGACAACCTCTTGTTGACGACTAGAAGATTTCTAGTGAGCAAGGGGGGATAGGTTCGACCACAGCAAAAGAGCGTAAATGATTATACGGACAACGGAGAGTTTGATCCTGGCTCAGGACGAACGCTGGCGGCGTGCCTAACA
>CAYQGB010000026.1:0-23200 GCA_964416895.1 uncultured Calditrichaceae bacterium | reverse complement strand
GTATGACCCGCCAAAAGTTTTACTCCTTCAAGAGGAAACCGGCAAAAAGCAGACACCGGGTATTACATCTGGAGGAAACTGGTATGACTGCACAGGATCGCTGGAAACAACAGGCCGCCTGGAAAGCGGTGGAGTTGGTGGAATCGGGGATGGTGGTGGGATTGGGCACCGGCAGCACCGCCGACTTTGCCACCCGGCGGATCGGCCGGTTACTACAGGAGGGAACCCTCCGGGAGATCGTGGGCATCCCCAGCTCCCTGCGTACGGAACGGCTGGCGCGGGAGGTGGGCATTCCCCTGACGACCTTTGAGGATCACCCCCGGATTGATCTGACCATCGACGGGGCGGATGAAGTGGATCCGGCGCTGAACCTGATCAAAGGAGGTGGAGGAGCCTTGCTGCGGGAAAAGGTGCTTGCCCAGGCCAGCGCCCGGAACATCATCATTGTGGATGAAAGCAAGCTGTCCCCCCAATTGGGGGAAAAATGGGCTTTGCCGGTGGAGGTCATTCCCTTTGCCCGTCGGGTAGAAGAGGAATTCCTGAAATCGCTGGGGGCTTCGGTCACCCTGCGTCCCGGCGATGACGGAGCGCCCTATCGCACGGATCAGGGTAACTTTATTCTGGATGCCCGGTTCGGCCCCATCGAGGAGCCTGCGGCCCTGGCAGAGCGGTTGAACGCCCGCGCCGGGATCGTGGAGCACGGATTGTTCATCGGGCTGGCCACGCAGGTCATTGTCGCCGGTGAAGCGGGCACCCGGGTGTTGACCCGGTGAATGAAGCGTGGAAAGCCGAAAAGGGCCGATCCAGGGGAAATTCATCCCCAACATCAGGAAATCAAAAAAACGGAGACACGATGATGAAAATGTTCTGGGCGGTTGTGCTCCTGGCGGTTTTCTCCTGTAGCGCAGGGGAAAACCGATCGCCTTCGGCGGCGGCTCCGGCGAATGCGGAGGCCTTCAAGGGCTACTGGTATCAGGGAAAGGCGGAGTTGACCCGCTACGACCTGGAACAGGCTCGATACGGGGAAATTCACCACGGCAGCGCGGTGCTGATCTTCGTAACCGAGGACTTTTTACCCGATAAGCAGGTGAAATTCGAGTATGGCGAACGCCCGGAGCATGTGGAGTCGGTGCTAAAGCTTAACTTCGTGCGGAAGTTCTGGACCGGCATCTATCCTTACTCCATGATGACCTCCACCTTTACCCCGGTGGATTTGCAGCCCGGCGTGGCGCTGAAGCTAACCTGTTCCAGCCAGGAATGGTGCGGGCATACCTATACCCAACTGAATCTTCGGGGAAAAGAATACCGCGGGATGCTGCATTCTTATTTTCAGGAGGAAGGGGATCGGGAGATTCGCATTCCGGCGGCGCTTCCGGAAGATCAGTTGTGGGCGCTGATTCGGATCGATCCCTCCCGGCTGCCGCGGGGCAAGACCGAGTTCATCCCCGGTTTACAATACCTGCGCCTGCGGCATCATCCTGCCCGCCCGGAAAAAGCTCTGGCACGGCTTACCACTGAACTTCGAGAAGACCTTTCCCCGGACTCGCTGATGGCCTACCAGGTGGAGTATTCAGAAATTCAGCGCACCCTGACCATCTATTTTGAGAAAGCCTTTCCCCATCGCATCCTGGGCTGGGAGGAAACCATGCTCAGCGGTTTCCGACAACCCAAACTCCTGACCACCCGCGCCGTCCGTACCCACTGGTTGATGACCGACTACTGGAACAAACACTCGGTCGCCGACTCCACTTACCGAAAACAACTGGGGTTTGAGTGAGGGAACTTTTTCCTTTATTATGGCGCCTGTTCTGTGTACCTTTGCTTGTTTGTAGAACAGGCATCTTGCCTGTCAAAATCCGTAGAACAGAAGCCTCTCTTACCAGGGCGCAATTGGAAACCGAAAAGGAAAATGCCCAAGATGAAGCAACAACGCAAGGTGCCTCGCCGTACCTTGACAAATAAATTGTCCGGCTGGGATACCTGTTGGGCAGTTGAGCAAATACCGGGAAAGGTTAGTGGAGTCTGGGTGTTTAAAGGCACCCGGGTGCCCGTTCGAGCCTTATTTGAAAATCTTCTGGATGGAGCTTCAATTGAAGACTTTTTGAGCTGGTTTCCCGGTGTTCAACGGGAACAGGTAGAAGCGGTGTTATGTACTGCTTCAAACGATAGGCAATGACGTTTTCCGGTTCATCTAACCTGGATCGAGATCGATGCCCAAAGTAAAACGTAAAACGTGAAACGTGAAAAAATGATCACGTATCACGGTTGATAGCGAAAGACTCGGAAATTTTGCACCAATAAGAAACGCAAATTTTCACCTGTAAAATCGTATAACCACCTATGAAAAAAGTCTATATAGAAACATACGGCTGTCAGATGAACGAATACGACACCGAGATTGTGAAAACGGTGTTGGGTGAGCATGGCTACGAGTTTACCGATTCTACCGATGAGGCCGATATTGTGCTTCTGAACACCTGCTCGGTGCGGGAGAATGCCAACAAGAAGGTGTATAATCGGATCCACAACATTAAGCAGCGGGCCAACGGGCGGAAGGTGCAGATCGGCATTCTGGGGTGCATGGCGACCAATTTCCGCAAGCAGTTGCTGGAAAATCCCAAACTGCCCATCGACTTCATCGCCGGGCCGGATAGCTACAAGCGGTTGCCCCAACTCATCGAGGAAGTGCTGAGCAACGGCAAAGCTGCCCGAAATTTTGATGTTACCCTCTCCGAATTTGAAACCTATTCGGATATCTTTCCCCGCCGGGAAGGTGGGGTCAACGCCTGGATTGCGGTGATGCGTGGCTGCGACAATTTCTGCACCTTCTGTGTGGTACCCTACACCCGGGGCCGGGAGCGCAGCCGGTCTCCGGAAAATGTGCTGGAAGAGGTGCGTCGCCTGGCCGAGATGGGCTACCGCCAGGTGACCCTGCTGGGGCAGAATGTCAATTCCTACAACTACGAGGGGAAGGACTTCGCCTACCTGCTGGAAAAAGTCAGCGAGGTGGAGGGCATCGAGCGGATTCGGTTTACCTCTCCCCACCCCAAAGACTTCCCCCGGCGGCTGTTGCAGGTGATTGCCGAGAATCCCAAAGTATGTAAGCATATTCATCTTCCCCTGCAGGCCGGCAACGACCGGATTCTGCAAATGATGAATCGCACCTACACCCAGAAGGAATATCTGGATCTGGTGGAAGAGATTCGCCGCCTGATTCCCAACGTGGTGCTTTCCACCGATATTATCGTGGGCTTTCCCACCGAGACGGATGAAGAATTCCGGGATACCGTGCGGGTCATGGAGACGGTGGTGTACGATTCGGCGTTCATTTTCAAATACTCCGAGCGCCCCCACACCATCGCTCAGCGCAAATTCCCCGACGATGTGCCCGATGAGGTGAAGACCGAGCGGATCGTGCTCCTGAACGAGCTTCAGAAGCGCCATTCGTATCAAAAGAATCTGGCCCACGTGGGAGAAGTGCACGAGGTGCTTCTGGAGGAAGAGAAAACCAAAAAATCTCCCCATGAATATCAGGGGCGCAACGACGGGAACAAAATCGTCATTGTGCCCAAAGGCCCCTATCGCAAAGGGCAATTCCTGAACGTGGAAATTACCGATGCCACCCCCCATGTGTTGCGGGGACGGGTAGTCGAGGTGTTGCCCAAGTAAGACTCCGCTAACTCCTCTTTTACGTTTCACGTTTTACGCAGAACAGCCGATTGCCGAGCGTGTTTACAAATTCTCACATGTGGTAAATACTTCCGAATGCGAGTATGTTGACGATCTTTCTCTCAGCAGCAGTGTTGGCAGGCGCCCTGTTGACGATTCAGGCGGAATACCGGCGGAACCGCTCCCGGGTATACATTTTGAAGCCCCTGACCACCCTGCTGATTCTCGCGGTCGCGGCACTGAGCCCGGAAGTATCCCATCCGCTGTATCGCAAAGCCATTCTGGTGGGATTGTTCTTTGCTCTGGCGGGGGACGTGTTCCTGATGCTGCCCTCGGATAAATTCATCGCCGGATTGATCTGCTTTTTGATCACCCAGATCTGCTATGCGGTTGCCTTTGCTCAGGAGAAACCGCTATTTTCTTCTCGCTGGGCCTGGATTCCCTTTGTGCTCTATGGCGGGGTGTTTCTGTGGTATCTTTACCCCAACTTAAAGCAGATGGCCGTGCCGGTGTTTGGCTACGGCATTGCCATTGCCGCCATGGGCTGGCAGGCGCTGGATCGCTGGATGACCTTTGAGAACGGGTCGGCGGCGCTGGCGGTCACCGGGGCCATCCTCTTTCTGATGTCCGATTCGGCCCTGGCCATTGACCGGTTTATCGGCAAATACCGATATGCCCCGGTGTTCATCCTGGGTACCTACTATCTGGCTCAATGGCTGATTGCTCTATCGGTATAAGCGGGCGTTTTTCGTTTTTTGTAGCCCCCTCTCCGCTTCCCTTGTGATCGGCACTCCTTCTCTCGCAAACCCGCAGTTTATTCAGGGAGTGGTGAACCATGCGTCGGATATTGCCTCAGATAGCCATTGCATCCCTGCTTTTTCTCACCCTTGCGGCGTTCCTTCCCGATGGAGAAGCGGGAGGCAAACTTCAGGCACATCCCAGCTATACCGTGTATCTTATCCTGCGTTTTCAGGGGGATACGCTGCATCTACATGCGCGCCTCCGCGCCTTCGATCTGGCCACCGAATTGAACTGGGATCCCCATCCATACACCGGGCAATACGATCGAGGGATTCTGAGCAACCGAAGGGAAGAGATCCTGGAATACTTCCGGGAGCGGATGGAGGTGCGAATCAACTATCTCATCGAACCGGAGTGGGAGGCAATGGAAGTGAGCTTTCCGGAGCCGCAGCCGGGCAATCTGCTGGTGGATGCGCACTTTCAGGCCACCGGGCTTCCCGATCCGGAAGTGGTTAACATCCGGGTGGATTTCCGCAATCACCTGTACCCCGGGGGAGTTTTCGACTGTCTGGGCAGTGTGCGGCATCGGGGGCGCCTCCGGCAGTTCACCCTGGATGATGGGGAGCCGTATGCCCGGATCATGTTGCGAGAAGATGGCCCCTCCGGATTTCTGACCTTTCGTTCTTTTCTGGAAATGGGCGTTCGACACATTTTTCTGGGCATCGATCACATCATGTTCTTGCTGGGGCTGATTATCATCGGAGGCCGGTTGATGGAAATGGTCAAAGTAGTCACCGCCTTTACCGTGGCCCACAGCATCACCCTGTCGCTGGCGGCCCTGAATCTGGTCAATTTCTCCCCGGTGATAGTAGAGTCCGCCATTGCCCTGAGCATTGTGTATGTGGCCGCAGAAAATTTCTTCATTGCCACTCTGGATAAACGGTGGATGCTCACCGGCTTTTTCGGCCTGGCCCACGGGTTTGGCTTCGCCAATGTGCTCCGGGAACTCGGCCTCCCCCAACAAAACATGTTGCTTTCTCTGTTCTCTTTCAACCTGGGGGTAGAGGTGGGGCAAATTCTGATCGTAACTCTCTGTCTTCCGATCATTTGGGGGGTCGCCAAAAGCCGATGGCGGCGCCCGATCGTGTACGGGTGCTCGGCAATTATTTTTGTTCTGGGTTTCACCTGGTTTCTGGAGCGAGCATTTTCCCTTCCGGTGGGGTTGCTGTAAAACTTCACCGTTTTTTCTTCTTCCCACCTATTTGCTATTTCCTTCCGAACCGTTATATTGTTCAAAATTTTGTTTGGTTGAGTTGGTGTCATTTGCATCAAATGAGCAGCGGCCTGTTCTCCGGGGTGCCGGGGGAGTGTATTGGGGAATTTACCGGCAGGTCAAATAAAGGGTAATTTTGAACATGAGGAAAGGTAATTTTGTGTTTTATATAGATTTAGGGGGTTTTAATTTTATTTTTCTTGCAAAAATTACCGGAAACGCTTATCTTCGAGCTAAGCGTTTCTAACCAAACAAGTTAAGGGAACATTTGGAGGCCGCCTCATGAGAACGGTTACGAAAAAGGAAGTCGCCAAGCGCGTCGCCAAAATGATGGGTCAGAAAATATACATCACCGAGCAATTCGTTAATTCTGTTTTTCAAGCGTTGCGAGAAATTCTCAGTGAAGCCGACCCGGAAATCCGCATTGAGATCCGTGATTTTGGTGTATTTGAGGTGAAGGAAACCAAACCCAAACCGAAGGCGCGCAATCCCCGGACGGGGGAGATCATTTACGTCCCCGCCCGCCGCAAAACCCACTTTAAACCCGGAAAGTTGTTGAAAGACATTTTGAAGCGCCCGCTGGATGAACAGAAGAAAGGCGACGACACCTCTTCTAAGTGACAAATGATTTGTGTTAAGTTTCCAATTTTACCTAAATTACCGCTCTTTAATTTTTAAAGGGCGGTTTTTTTGTATCTGTAGAATTGTTTAGCTTCGCGGTTAAGTTGTTGAGATGCAATCTATTGGGAGCTTATCGGCGGCCCGGAAACCTTTCATAATACCCGGTCATATATCAGAATAATGAAACGATATTTAGGCATAGATCTGGGAGAGAAACGGGTGGGACTAGCGATCAGCGATCTTACCCGTACCATCGCCCGCCCTTTTAAAACCATTCCCTGGGTTTCCTCATCCCGTTTTATCACCGAAATTCGCCGGATTGTGGAAGAAGAATCCATCTCTATGGTGATTGTGGGATTGCCCATTACCATGAAGGGGACTTTTTCGCAAAAAACGAGAGAGGTGGTAGAAGTGGTGGAGGCGCTGAAGCGTCGGCTACCGGTGCCGGTGGAGGTATATGACGAGCGGCTGACCACCGTGCAGGCGCATCAAACATTAAGAGAACTGGGGAAAAAGCCTTCCCGGGAGCGGGAGCGGGTGGATCAAATTGCCGCCACCCATTTGCTGCAGAATTATCTGGATCGAGAAAAGTCGAGGAATCACCGGGAAAGCCGGTCGGAATGAAACAGTGTCTTGTTCCACAACATCCGAGGATTGTCGATAGTTGTGCTCGATTCCACGGAAAGGAGAGAAATATCGGGAATGGCATATTGCGGAACAGGCCATTACGCAATACGTTTCCTGCCGTTTCGCACGGATTGTTCGGCGAGCAACAGGGTAAATATCGGGTCGTAACAAAGGTCAAGGGTCTGGAAAAAACCGGGGAGAGGTATGAATGCCTGAGAATACAGGCAAAAGCATAAAGGTAGGTGTGGTTGGATGCGGGAGTGTCGCCCAGATCATTCATCTACCGATTCTTCACAAGCACCATGCCGCTCAGGTGGTGGCCGTCTGCGATATTGATCTTCGTAAAGCCACGCTGGTGGCCAATCGGTTTGGGGTGCCTTTTGTTTATGACGATATTGAGGACATGCTCAAACGCCACCCGCTGGATGCGGTATTTATTCTCACCCCCAACAACATGCACCTACCCATGAGCCTGATTGCGCTAAATCATGGGGTGGAGGTATTCATCGAGAAGCCCGCCGCTCGTTCCGGCCCGGAAGCCCGACAGATCGCCGAACTGGCCCGGAAACAAAACCGACGGGTCATGGTGGGGATGCAAAACCGGTTTCGCCGGGACGTATGGATGATCAAGCAATTCCTGGATCGCCACGGTCTGGGGGATATTTTCTTTATGAAGTCGGAGTGGTTGCAGGGGCGGATCATCTCCATGAAGCAGCCCTGGTGGTTGAGCAAGCGCATTTCCGGTGGGGGAGTGTTGCTGGATCTGGGCATTCAGCTGATCGATGCCGGATGGTGGCTGCTCAACAAACCGCAACCGATCTCGGCCCAGGCCCATGTGCAGCAAATCAATACCGACATCGAGGTGGAGGACTTTTGCAGCTTTTATTTGAAATTTGAAGGCAATTTCGAGATGGCCTGTCACATTAGCTGGAGCTTTCCCATAGAATCGGATCGATTTCAGGCGGAAATTTTCGGTTCCGGCGGCTCCGCCAGATTGAATCCGCTTCAGGTCAAACGGCTGTGGCAGGGGAAGTTTCACGATCTCACCCCCTCGGTGCAGGACAGCAACCGCCGCATATTCCGTCGGGCCTACGAAAGCGAAATCAATCACTTCTTGGATGTACTCCGGGGCAAAGAGCAACACCTGATCTCCACCATTGACGAGGCGGTGATGGTGCTGGAGATGATCGACGCCCTGTACCAGTCCCTGCAACACGAACAGGTGATCCACCTCAAACAAAACCCGATGCCCAAACATGGGGAAAAGATTGCCAAATAGCGTTTGCCTGTGGTTCACCGGCCTGCTCTTATCCCATCTGTTTGCCCAATCGCCGTACCCCACCAATCAGGAAATTCTGGAGCAGATGCTGATTTCTCCGGCCCTGAACGTGTTGAACGACACCTTACAACATCCCACTCCTATTGCCATCGTTGCCGCCGATCGGGAAAATCTTCTGGTCAGCTGGTTGGTTCAAAATTTAACCGATAGTTGCCTCAGCCAAAATTATTTAGTTTATTCCGCAGCCGATAGCAATATGCCCGGCCGGTATTCCGTACAATTGTCCGATCCCCGGGTGAAAATCGAATACCGTTCCGCCGGTCGGCGCCTGCTGGTGTTTAAGAAAGGCCTGCGACGCATTGTTGAAGGCAGTTATCATCTGCAGATCGCCAATGATCGGCAACAAATTCTGTTCAGCCGGCGGATAGGGGGGAGCTTTGAGGATGTGATCCCGGAAAAGATACTCACTCAGGTTGAGGATGAAGCCTATCCGTTCACCCGGGGAGTAAAATCCGGGAATTCGTTTGTCACCCGCTGGCTGGAACCGGTGCTCATCACCGCCACCACGGCCACGGTAATCTATCTGTTCTACACTTTGAGGAGCGAGGAATAATGCCAAAAGTTTGGATGAGCTTTTTTCTGGGACTGATCCTGATCGTCGGAAGCGGATGCGGCCACAAGATCAACAAACAGGCCCTGGGCCCGGATGAGTACTTTGAATACGCCAAAAAGAAATTCGATGACGGAGATTACCTGGAAGCCATTACCGATTTCACGGTGATTATTCTGAAATTCAGCGGGAATCCGGTGGTGGATGACGCCCAGTACTACCTCGCCGAATCCCATTTCAAAAGCAAAGAATACCTGGTGGCCATCTCCGAATATCAGAAGTTGATTACCGATTATC
Source organism: uncultured Calditrichaceae bacterium (assembly GCA_964416895.1). Taxonomy (GTDB): domain Bacteria; phylum Calditrichota; class Calditrichia; order RBG-13-44-9; family J075; genus CAYQGB01. The sequence continues at coordinate 14,083 of CAYQGB010000026.1, read as the reverse complement.
CTACCAGCCCCTATGCCCCTCTGGCCCAGTTCAAAATCGGACTTTCCTATTACAAGCTCTCTCTACGCCCGGAACTGGATCAGGAATACACCTATAAAGGCATCCGGGAATTCCAGACCTTTATCGAGGAAAACCCCCATCACGAACTCAAAGAGCAGGCGGAAAAATTCATTCGGGAGTTGCGGATCAAGCTGGCCAAGAAGAAACTGCTGGCCGCCAACACCTACCGCAAGATGGGCATCTACGATTCGGCGGTGATCTATTATGACATTGTTATTTCGGAATACTACGACACCCCTCAACTGGCGGAAGCCATGTTCTGGAAAGGGGAGTGTCTGCTCAAGCTGAAGAAATACACCGAAGCCTACAACGCCTTTACCGTGTTTGTGGAGAAGTTCCCCGATCATGAAATGGCCGGCAGGGCGAAGGAGCGAATTCAGGAGATTGCGGAAAGCCTGAACGCCAAGGAAAACAATTCCCAGGCGGAACTGGATGAAAAACAAACCCATTGAAAAGATCGGCCTGTTTGGAGGTACTTTCGATCCGGTTCATCTGGGACATTTGATTGTGGCCGAAGTCGTCGCCGATCAACTGAACCTGAACCGGGTAATTTTTATTCCCGCCCACATTCACCCGCTCAAAAACACTGCCCGAATCCAGGAGCCTCAGCACCGGTTGAACATGTTGCACCTGGCGGTGCAGGATAACCCCCGATTCCAGGTCAGCACGATGGAGCTGGACAAAGGAGGCGTATCGTACACCGTGGATACCCTGCGGGCCTTTCGGGAGATCTATCCGTCGGATGGGTTTGCCCTCTTCTTCCTGCTCGGCGCCGATAACGTCAATCAGTTCCATCTATGGAAGGAACCGGAAGAACTGGTGCGCCTGTGCCGATTCGTGGCTTTCGGAAGACCCGGTTTTACCCCCTCTGAAGAGGCTCGTCCCTACCTTTCCGCCTTCCAGTTCGTGAACGTTCCCCAGATCGAAATCTCCGCCACCGAGATTCGTCGGCGGGTTCGCCAGGGCAGGTCGATTCGGTACATGGTGTTGCCCCCGGTGCTGGAATACATCCAGAAGCATCAACTGTATCAAGAAAGTCGGGCGTCTTAGCGCGGTACCGGCATCGTACGTATTGCGTATTTCGTATTGCGTATTGCGCATTTTGCATTGCAGAATAGACCCGATACGCAATACGCATCACGCAATATACGTAATCTTCGTCTAACTTACATCTAATTCCATTAATAACAGTATTTTATTCCCTGTGATAGCCTGAAGTAACAAAATATATCTTGCAAAGATTTAGGGCATCCCTTATATTTTTCGGTCAATTTTTCAACTCCCAATCCAGCGGAGGCGGCATGGATATTCAGAAAATTAAGCAGCTTATCAGGCTTGTGGAAAAAAGCGACATTGGAGAACTGGAGATTGAAGAAGAAGGTCGTAAGATTCGGATAACCAAGCACTTACCCAACCAGATTTCTCCTGTACAACCCAACGGCGCCGGGGGGACGGTAGTGGTTCAGCCTCAGGTTCCCGCAGTAGCTGCCCCTTCATCAACCCCCTCTCCACAGGAACCGGCTCCTGCCCCTGCGGAACCCCAGACCGATCAGGACAAATTCTACGAAGTTCGATCTCCCATGGTCGGTACCTTTTATCGTGCCCCGGCCCCGGACGCAGCGCCTTATGTGGAAGTGGGGGATACCGTCTCTCCGGGCACCGTGTTGTGCATCATCGAAGCCATGAAATTGATGAACGAAATCGAGTCGGAATACAGCGGTAAGGTGGCCAAAATTCTGGTGGAAAACGGCCAGCCCGTGGAATACAATCAGTTGCTCTTTCTGATCGAGAAAGCCTGAACTACAGGAAAAGCCGGGGACCGTCGGTGGATGAACTGGAGGTGAGCAGGCATTGTTTTCCAAGATATTGATTGCCAACCGAGGAGAAATTGCTCTACGGATTATCCGGGCGTGCAAGGAGTTAGGGGTGCAAACCGTGGCCGTATATTCCACTGTGGATGAAACCGCCGCTCACACCATTTTTGCCGATGAGAGCGTTTGCATCGGCCCCTCCAACAGTTCGGAAAGTTATCTCAATCCCGTGCGCATCATTGCCGCAGCGGAGATCACCGGCGCCGACGCCATCCATCCGGGGTATGGCTTCATGGCCGAAAACGCCGAATTCGCCGAAATGTGCGAATCCTGCGGGATTACCTTTATCGGGCCCCCGGCGGAGGTGATTCGCCGCATGGGCGATAAAGCCGAAGCCAAGCGTACCATGCAGGAAGCCGGGGTTCCGGTAGTGCCGGGAAGCGAAGGGGTGGTGACCTCGGAAGAAGAGGGGCTGGCCGTCGCCCGGAAGATCGGTTTCCCGGTGATGCTGAAAGCGGTGGCCGGCGGCGGAGGCAAAGGCATGCGCGTTGTTCACGAGGAATCCGCTTTCTCCCGCAGCTTCATGATGGCTCAGGCAGAGGCGGAGGCCGCTTTTGGCAACCCCGATCTGTACATCGAAAAATATATCGACCGCCCCCGACACGTGGAAATTCAGGTCCTGGCGGATAATCACGGTAACGTGGTGCACTTCGGCGAACGGGAGTGTTCCATTCAGCGGCGGCATCAAAAATTGGTGGAAGAAGCCCCTTCCCCGGTGGTCAACGCCGCCTTGCGGGAGAAAATGGGGCGGGTGGCCGTACAGGGCGCCCGACATGTGGGCTATCGCAGCGCCGGCACTATTGAGTTTCTCATGGACGCCGAGGGGAATTTTTATTTTATGGAAATGAACACCCGCATTCAGGTGGAGCACCCGGTTACCGAAATGGTGTACAATGTGGATCTGATTAAAGAGCAGATTCGCATCGCCGCCGGGGAACCCATGCCCTTCAAACAAAAAGAGATTCAACCCCGGGGACATTCCATCGAATGCCGCATCAATGCTGAAGACCCTCAGAATAATTTCATGCCTTCTCCCGGTGAGATTACCAACATTCATTTTCCAGGAGGGCCGGGCGTGCGGGTGGATACCCACATTTACAATTCCTACCGCGTGCCCCCGTTCTACGACTCCCTTATTGCCAAACTGATTGTGGTGGCTCGAAATCGCCGGGAAGCCATTCGGCGCATGAATCGCGCCCTGGATGAATTTGTGGTGGAGGGCATCAAGACCACCATCCCGTTTCATAAATTTGTCATCAACACACCGGAGTTCATCGAAGGGGATTTTGACACTCATTTTCTGGAAAGAATTTACGAAGAAGCTAAAGATAAAATCGAAGTGGAAACCTGAGCGAGGTGATTATGAACATTCCCCAGGAACTGAAGTACACCCAGGATCACGAATGGGCCAGAGTGGAAGGCGATGTGGTTACCGTAGGGATTACCGACTATGCTCAGGGCGAGTTGGGGGACATCGTATATCTGGAACTCCCCGAAGTTGGCGCCCGGGTGGAACAGGGGGGAACGTTTGGCACGGTGGAAGCGGTGAAGGCGGTGGCCGACCTGTACGCCCCGGTCTCCGGAGAGGTTATCGACGTCAACACCGCCTTGTCCGACGCCCCCGAAACGGTGAACCGGGATCCGTATGGGGAGGGCTGGATGATCAAAATCCGGCTGTCGAATCCCGGAGAATTGGAAGCCCTGCTCGATCACCAGCAGTATAAGGAACTGATCGCCGAAGGCGAATAACCCCGTTGGTGAATTTTGCCTCTCCCAAAACGTGACCCAGCTATCGACCGGAAAAGTGGGGAATTTCTATTTTTTGCCGAATACTTTTAGAATTTACCGCCGAAATCCAAAGGCGCTATTCAACTTAAGGGGCGTATGGCCAAAGTTCTGATTGTAGAAGACAACCTCGATATGCTGGAAGCCCTGGAGAATCTGCTCACCTTTTACGATTTCGAGGTGTTGAAGGCGAAAAATGGCCGGGAGGGCATTGACATCGCCGAAGCGGAGCAACCGGGGGTCATTATTCTGGATGCCCTGATGCCGGTGATGAACGGTTTCGAGGCCTGTAAGTACCTTAAGGAGAATCCCCGCACCCGGGATATTCCCATCATTTTCCTGTCGGCCAATTATACCGATGATGAATATCGGGTACGGGGGCTGGAATTGGGCGCCGATGATTATATGCTCAAGCCCTTCAATGCCAAAGAATTGGTGGCCAAAGTTAACGCCCTGCTCCAGAAGAAGCAGTTGATCGACAAATTGAAACAGGACAATCAGGTACTCCGGGAAAAATCCCTGCACTTTCATCAAGAGATCGAAACGCTCCGGCAGAAGACTTCCCAATTGATCAGCGGTCAAACGACCGATCCTCTGACCGGCTTGTATAACGATGTCTCGTTTCGGCGACGATTTCAGGAGGAGTATTCCCGTTCGGTGCGCTATGGTAGCCCCCTGAGCCTGGTGCTGATCGATGTGGATCATTTTCAGAAGATTAACGAGGCCTTTGGAGAAAAGGCCGGGGATTATGTGCTCACCCGGGCGGCCAACGTCATTCTGAACAATACCCGCTCCTGTGATGTGGTCTTCCGCCTGACCCGGGATAAATTTGCCGTGCTGCTTCCCAACACTTCGGAAAAGGGAGCATTCTACGAAGCAGAGCGTATCCGTTCGGCGATATTCCAGAAAGAGTTTTTTTCTCCGGAAATACAGCCGTTGAAAACCCTTTCTCCGCAGCGAAGGCAGGAACTGCAACGAGTTTCGGTAAGTGTGGGGATTGCCGAAAGAGAGGGGGAATCGGATCGGGATGAACTGCTGCGCCGGGCGGAGTTTGCCCTGGGAATCGCCAAAAGCCGGGGGCGAAACAGCACCGTTCGGTATGCAGAAGTTGAGCCGTCTCGAACAACGCCGGTTCGAGATTCAGAAGAGGGGTAATGGAGAATTTGTTCACCACATTCAGCGGGTCTAACCATGGCCAAAAAGATTTTAATCGTGGATGACAATGAGCATGTGCTGAAACTCCTGAGAATCAGCCTGGAAAAGGCCGGCTATGAGGTGCATCAGGCCAAAGATGGGGACGAGGGGCTGGAAAAGGCCCGGGAAGTGCTTCCGGATTTGATCATCTCCGATGTGATGATGCCCAGCACCGACGGCATCGAATTCTGCTGGATGATCCGGGAGAACTCCCCCATCCCCATGGTGCCGTTCATCTTCCTGACCAGCCTGGAAGATCAGGAGATGGAAATTCGGGGGTTTCGCGCCGGGGCCGATGAGTATCTGGTAAAGCCGGTGGATCGCACGGTGCTGCTGGAAAAGGTATCCACCCTGCTGGAACGGGCGGAAAAGGTCAAATCTATTGATAGCGGTCCCGGAGAATCACTGAAAGGCTTTGAGGGCAATCTGGCCGATCTGTCGCTGGCGGAAGTGATCCAGCTGCTGAGCCTGAACCAGCGCAGCGGAGTGTTGCACGTGGAGGCCCGAGAAAAAGGCGAGATCGTGTTCAAGAACGGCCAGATGATTTACGGCAAATATGGAACCCTGGAAGGGGAAGAGGCCATCTACAAAGTGGTTCCGGAAAAGCAGGGAACCTTCCGATTTGAACCGGTGGAAAAAGAGACGCCTCAAAACATCCACGGTTCCACCATGAACGTGCTTATCGAAGCCTGCCGGCTGGCCGATGAGCGCAATCTCTCGGAATAACCTTTTACCGGGCGAGTGGCTAATAATGTGAGGGAAGGTTTGCAGAAGGAAACGCAGGCGAATTTCCGAACAATTCCTTGCCGGGTGAACGTTGGATGGGCAGTATGGTTACTGCTCATTTTTTGTATCCGGTGGGGGGCGGCTCAGGAATCGCCCCCGGTGCTTCATCTGGTATATACCGCCAATCTGAACGGGGCGCTGGATGATTGCCGGTGCGGTGGAGAGGTGGTGGGCGGAGTCACCCGCATCCTTGCTCTGGTGGATTCTTTGCGCCGGAAATATCCCCACTTCCTGCTGGTGGATGCCGGCGATTTCTTGAGCAGCTATCGGTTCCCGGCAGTCCATCGGGCCATGCTAAAACTGTTGACCAAAGCCCGCTACCAGGCCCTGAATGTGGGCGATCAGGAATTTGTGGAAGGGACGGACTTTCTGATCTCCGCTGCCGAAGGCCGAGGGCTTCCGCTGGTGGCCGCCAATCTGCACTGGCAAACTTCGCCTCCGGCCGGCATCCCTCCCTACCGGGTGTGGAAGAGCGGGGGACTGCGGGTGGCGGTGCTGGGCGTGGTCGCCACAAAGGCGTTTGATTTTATTCATCCCCGGGATATTCGAGTAAACGATATTGCCCGCACGATAAACCGATGGTATCGGGAAATCACTTCTGCCACGGATTTGCAAATCTTGCTTTTTCACGGAACCCCGCTGCAAGCGGAAGCATTGATAAAAGCAACTCCCTGGGTGGATGTGGTGGTGGTAGGCCACAATCAACAACGATATGCCCGGCAGGTAGGAAATGCCCTTATGGTAGAAACCGGTACCGACGGGGAGTATGTGGGGCATGTGAAAATATGGGCCACAGGCAACCGGTGGCGCATGGAAAATGAGTTTATTCCCATCACCCGCTCGCTTCCCGTGGATCCGGAAGCACGTAGCTGGGTAGAAGCGTTCTATCATTCCCAAACAGACAGGTGAGGACAGCATGATCAAAGAAGCGATTAATAAGTTCCTGAAAGGAGAAAGTTTAACCCGGCGGGAAGCTTATCTGGTCATGGATGAGATTCTCTCCGGCAGCGCCACCGAAGCGCAAATTTCTGCTTTTCTGGTGGCCCTTCAGTTGAAGGGGAGCACGGTGGATGAATTGGCCGGTAGCGTGGATGCCTACCGGGAGCGGATCATCCCTCTTTCCGTTACCGACGAGAATGCCATTGACTGTAGCGGCACCGGAGGGGATGATCTGGGCACGTTTAACATCTCCACCGCGGCGGCCTTTGTCGCCGCCGGCGCCGGGGCCAAGGTGATCAAGCACGGCTATCATGGGGTCTCCAGCCAGTGTGGCAGCGAGGATGTGCTCCAGGCCCTGGGCATCAAAACCGATCTCTCCCCGGAACAGTTCTATCAGGTGCTGGACAGGGCCGGCCTGGCCTTCATCTTCGCCCCCCGCTATAAACCCATTCCCCGAAATTTTGCCGGTATCCGCCAGAGCATCGGCGCCCGAACACTGATCAACATTCTGGACCCCCTCACCAAACCCGCCCTGACCAAACGTCAGCTCATCGGCGTGTACGACTACAAGCTCAGCCGCTTGATTGCCGAAGTGTTGCAGCAATTCGGTATCTTTCGCATTATGGTGGTTAGCGGAGACAACGGATTGGATGAATTAAACATCTCCGGGAAAACCTATGTGGTGGAAGTAGAGGGGGATGCCATCGAGGAGTATGAATTGCATCCGGAGGATGTGGGATTGCGGACCTGGCCGGTGGAAGACCTCAAAGGCGGCGATGCGGAGACCAACAAGCAAATTCTGCTGGATATTTTGAGCGGAAAAGATGGCGCCCCCCGGGATGTCACCATCCTGAACGCCGCCGCCGCTCTGAAGGTCGCCGGGGTGGTGAACGATCTCTCCGAAGGCGTTGAAAAAGCCACCGAAGCCATCGACCGGGGGCGAGCCCGGGAGAAGTTGCAGGAAATGGTCGCCCTCAGTAAGGAGCTGTGACGATCATGCCCAAACGCCTCCAAAGCCGAATTCTGAAAGCCAAGAAAAAGGAAGTCCGGGAGATTCGCCGGGGCTTCAGCGAAGACCTGTTAAAAGCGGCGGCCTTTTCTGTGGGAGGGGACTTTCGCAGTGTGGAAGTGGAAATCCGCCAGAGTTCCCCATTACCCCTGTTTGTGGAATTAAAATCCATCCTCTTTCCCGAAAAGGTGCACCTGGAAAATGTTCAACCCCTGACCATCGCCCGCCTGCTGACCCGGCTCGGTGTGCAGGGGGGAATCATCGTTGCCACGGATACCGAGTTCCTGGGAGGAAATCCTTCCTGGTTAAACCTGGTGAAAGCGAACACCGAATTTCCCCTCATCCAGCGGGATTTTTTTGTGGATCCGGTACAGTTTTACCAGGGACGGGCCATCGGAGCGGATGCCTTCCTGTTGAGCGACTACTGGGGCGATATTGCCAACCTGAACGAACTGGCCGAAGCGGCCCAGGACACCGGGCTGGAAGTATTTCTGGAACTCAGCCGGTGGGAACTTCCTCAAACGATTGTTCCGGAAAACGTGACCGGGGTGATCGTTCCTCTCTTCCGGAACGATCAGGGAAGGTTGATGACAGGAGAAATGAAAAACTTCCTGCACGCATTGCCGGAAAAATGGGTTCGGTTGGGAAGAGCCTTCCCGGCCTCCCGGGAAGAAATTGCCGCGCTGCGGGAATCCGGGTGCCAGGGGGTGGTGCTTGCGGATGAATTGTGGCAGGAAGGCGATATAGGACAGGCGATACAGCGAGTGTGGGGATGGTGCCTGGAAGCGGCAACGAATGATCAGGGATGATGAAACAATTTCAAGCAAACGATCCGGGTAGAAAAGCAGCCTTCTATCTTTCCCGCATCGGGTTCGTTCTGTATCTGCTGGGAAACCTGATCTGGTACTGGGTGCGGAACACCCTTGCCGGCAGGGTAACGGTTTTCCTGATCCTCCCCCTGATGCTTGCTTATATTCTGGTGATTGCCCCCCTGTCCACTTCCCACCCCACGGGCGAAACGGTTCGGCTGTATATTCCCACCGGGGCCACCTTTCGCCAGATTGCCGACTCCCTGGAAGCCCATCGCCTGCTACACCATAAGCGGCTGTTTATCTGGCTGGGCAAACTTACCGGAAAGGAGCGGAACGCCCGGGCGGGAATGTTCGACATTCCCAGGGGGCTATCCACCTGGGAGCTACTGAATTACCTGGAAAAAGCGCCCAACGCGCAGATAAAAGTGACCATTCCCGAGGGCATCCTGGCCCGGAGGATGGCGGGAATCTTTCAACGAAAGCTGGGAATTGATTCCACCCGGTTCATGAGCCTGGTGTACGACAGCGCCTTTGCCCGGGAATTGACCGGAGAAACCATCGAGAACCTGGAGGGCTATTTGTTTCCGGAGACGTATTTTTTTGAATGGAAGATGCCTCCAGAGCAGATCATCCGCCACATGGTTTCTCGAACGCTGGAGTTGTTTCAATCCCCCGCCGCCCGTCGCCGACTTCAGGAGTTGGGTTGGACGCCCCACCAGGTGCTCACGCTGGCCTCGATTATCGAAGGGGAAGCGATGGTGGATTCCGAGCGGGTAATCATCTCCTCGTTATACCATAACCGCCTGCGGCTGGGCTGGCCCCTGCAGGCCGATCCCACCATCCAGTTCATCGTGCCCGGTCCCCCCCGGCGGCTGCTGAAAAAAGACCTGGAAATCGACTCCCCATACAACACCTACAAATACCCCGGATTGCCCCCGGGGCCGATCAACAACCCCGGTAAAAAATCCATTCTGGCCGCGCTGTATCCCGCCAACACGCCTTACTTGTATATGGTGGCCGTGGGCGACGGCAGCCACAAGTTTTCCCGCACCCTTAAGGAGCACAACTACTGGCATGCCCGATTCAACGAGATACGCCGTCGGGTAAAGCGACGAAGCCGATAACCTGTGGTGGATAAGGTCATTGCCCGTTCCGCAGCCGCAGAAGACCGTATTTTTCCAGAATCGCTTTCACCTCCTCCTCCGGTAGCGCCGGAATGTGCCCCCGGTGCCCTTTCATGTCTTCCGCCGCAAACAGGGAATGGTAGATGGCTTCCTCGGTGGCTTCAATGGCTGCCAGGAACAGGGGCGACAGGGCTTCATCCCGCAGCAGGGTAGGGGAGTGGAACGATGGTCCGGTTTGGTAGGGATACCGCACGCTTTCGGCGGTGGAGAAGGCGATCACATAATCGCCGCTGCCGTGAGTGGAGATGCCCCCGGTTCGTACCAGGCCGTACAGAGCACGGCGGGCCAGACGTTTGAGTTGCCGGGCATCCAGAGGGGCATCGGTGGCCACCACGATCATGCAGGAGCCATCGTGCACCGCTTCCAGATGCTCCCGCAGATAGTACCGGCGCAATTCTTCCCCCACCGGCGCCCCGTTGATGTGTAGAATCCCCCCGAAATTGGTCTGTACCAGCACCCCCACAGTATGGCCCCCGAGTTTTTCCGGTAGCTTCCGGGAGGCGGTGCCAATCCCGCCCTTGAATCCGAAGCAGATGGTTCCTGTGCCCGCGCCCACATTGCCCTCGGCCACCGGGCCGGAAGTCGCCGAACCAATCGCCGTCAGCACATGATCCTCGGTAACATACCCGGCCCGAATGTTGTTCAAAAACCCATCGTTGGTCTCTCCCACCACCGGATTCACCGAGCGAACCTTCTCGTTTCCGGTTTGCTCCAGGGTAAACCGGATTAAGGCCCGGGCGGCAACCGGTACGCTCAGGGTGTTGGTTAATACGATGGGGGTTTCCAGGGTGCCCAATTCTTCCACCTGGGTAACCCCGGTCAGCTTTCCGAAGCCGTTGGCGACATAAATGGCTGCGGGCACCTTCTCCTGAAACACATTTCCGGGGTGGGGCAAAATCGCCGTAACTCCGGTGCGGCAATCCTGGCCTTCGATCAGGGTCACCTGTCCCACCTGCACTCCGGCCACATCGGTGATGGCGTTCAATGGGCCGGGCGGTAGCACCCCGATTTTCAGCGCCCGCCACCAGGGGGTATCCCCGGATTGAGGGGTGGCAACGCCGTACAGCAGGAATAACCAGATGAGGGTGCGCATGATGTCGTCCTCCGTAATGGTGTTCAGGTATCCTTGCAATGTCCCGGTGTGTTCCGGGATACACGATGGGTTTCCGATCCTGAACCGGAATGTACGGAATTCCTCCGAAAAATCGGCCAAAACTTTGGTAATCCTCCCCTTGCTTTTTTTCCCGGAGTTTCCGTTTTTGAAGGGGATAGCGGATACAGGTTTGATCACCTGGAAGCACTGGATCAGACATTGGAGGCTCCCCATGAACCCTTCCACCGACCAACGGCGGCGCAATATCTTTCTCGTTATTGCTCCCCTGTTGAGCACGTTGATGATCCTGTTTGTGGATCTACAGCCGGGCAGGCCGGAGATCACCCGTACTGCGGCCATCGCCCTGTTGATGGCCATTTGGTGGATGACCGAGGCGCTCCCCCTGGCGGTGACCTCGCTGCTCCCCATGGTGCTGTTTCCGGCGCTGGGAATTATGAGCGGCAAAGAGGTCGCCCCGATCTATTTCAACCACATCATCTTCCTGTTTATCGGCGGATTCATCGTCGCTCTGGCGATGGAACGGTGGAATCTTCACAAACGCATCGCCCTGCGCATCCTGCTGACGGTGGGGCTACAGCCCGGGCGAATCTTACTGGGGTTTATACTCTCCACAGCGTTTCTATCCATGTGGATTTCCAACACCGCCACGACCATGATGATGGTGCCCATCGCTCTGGCGATTGTGTATCATCTGGAGGAGAGCCTTCCCCGCCGGCAGGTATCCTCCTTCGCCACGGGCATCTTTCTGGCCATCGCCTACAGCGCCTCCATCGGCGGCGTTGCCACCCTGGTGGGCACTCCCCCCAATCTCGCTTTTGTGCGGATTTTCAGCATCCAGTTTCCCCAAGCCCCGGAAATCACCTTCGCCACCTGGATTCTGTTCGGATTGCCGGTTTCCATTCTGTTTCTGGTGATCCTGTGGATATTGTTGGCCCGACAGTATACCCATCCCATCGGGGATCTAACCCTGGAGGATGAAGTCATCCGCCGACAGTATCGCCAGCTGGGAAAGATGGCTTTCGAGGAAAAGATTGTGCTGGTAGATTTTGTCGCCCTGGTGCTGCTGTGGCTGTTCCGGCAAGATGTCCATCTGGGAACGGTAACCGTACCAGGGTGGTCGAATCTCTTTGCCCATCCTGAGTATTTGAATGACGGGGTGGTGGCCATTGCCCTGGCGCTGGTTCTGTTCTTGGTACCTTCCCGGCGCTCTCCCACCGGGCGATTGATGGACTGGAAAACCGCCGTGCAACTCCCCTGGGGCATCGTGCTCCTGTTTGGCGGGGGATTTGCCGTTGCCAGCGGCTTTAAAGAATCGGGATTATCCGGATGGATCGGCCAGCAGTTCACCGTGCTGGGAGGGCTGCACCCCCTGCTGATTATCGCCGTGGTGTGCCTGGTTATCACCTTCCTCACCGAACTGACCTCCAATACCGCCACCGCCCAGATTCTGTTGCCCATTCTGGCGGAACTGGCCGTGGCCACCCGGTTGAATCCCCTCCTGCTGATGGTTCCCGGCACGATAGCCTGCTCGTTCGCCTTCATGCTCCCGGTGGCCACGCCTCCCAATGCCATCGTATTCGGAACCGAACGGCTGCGCATCGGGGATATGGTCCGCACCGGATTGTGGCTGAATTTCATCGGTACGGCGATCATTACCCTGGCGATCTATCTTCTGGGAGGCCCGATATTCCACATTGACCCCGGCAATTTTCCGGTATGGGCGTGGTGATAAGCACATTACTTCGTATTGCGTATTGCGTATTGCGTAATGCGTATTGTGCAATCTCCGGTTACGCAATAGGCCTTACACAAGGTGTGAACCATATGTCTTCCTGTGAAGCACTCACTTGCGCTGCAATGCACCCTTGTATCCCGGAAGAAAGTTCACTACATTTTCCCAAAACAACAGTGGCATGACCATGCGAGTTAAAGAAATCGCCACACCGTATTTTGTTACCCCAAAGCGCTACACCTATGCGGATTATGCCGCCTTGCCGGATGATGGACGACGGTATGAAATCATCGAAGGAGAACTGTTCATGTCACCGGCACCGGTTCCCGAACATCAGCGGGCCAGTCGAAAATGCGGTGTTTTGTTAAGCAATTTTGTGGAAAAACGGAGTCTGGGAGAGGTGTTTTTCGCCCCTATTGATGTCATGTTCAGCGATGACACGGTGGTACAGCCGGATATCCTGTTCATCTCCCGGGAGCGGCTGGGAATTATCGGCGAGAAGTACATTGACGGCGCGCCGGATTTGATCATGGAGATTCTCTCTCCCGGCACGGCTTACAACGATCTGGTGACCAAGAAAGACCTCTATGCCCAATTCGGCGTGAAGGAATACTGGCTCATCGATCCGGGCAAACGCTGGATTGAAATTTACACCCCCGGTGAGGGCCGCTATCAGTTGCATCAGCGGGCGGAGAAGACCGGAAAGGCCTGTTCCAAACTGCTGGCCGGGTTTTGCGTGAAGTTGGAAGAGCTTTTTTCCGGTTAAATGAGGGGCATCTCTATGAGAGTTAAAGAAATTGCCACACCGTATTTCGTTACCCCAAAGCGCTACACCTATGCGGATTATGCCGCCTTGCCGGATGATGGACGACGGTATGAAATCATCGAAGGAGAACTGTTCATGTCACCGGCACCAACTCCGGATCATCAGGAAGTAAGTGGAGAAGTGGAATTTTCCTTGCGTCAACATGTGAAGAAGCACCGATTGGGAAAAGTGTTTGACGCCCCGATTGATGTAATTTTGGATGATAAAAACGTGGTGCAGCCGGACATTTTATTCATCTCCCGGGAGCGGCTGGAAATTGTGGGGGAGACAAATATTCGGGGCGCGCCGGATTTGATCATGGAGATTCTCTCTCCCGGCATGGCTTACAACGATCTGGTGACCAAGAAAGACCTCTATGCCCAATTCGGTGTGAAGGAATACTGGCTCATCGATCCGGGCAAACGCTGGATTGAAATTTACACCCCCGGTGAGGGCCGCTATCAGTTGCATCAGCGGGCGGAGAAGACCGGAAAGGCCTGTTCCAAACTGCTGGCCGGGTTCTCCATTGAACTGGAAGAAATTTTTGTCGGGAAGTAACTATCTCGACAATGTCAAATTAAACCGCCCTCACCCATCCCCACCCTAACCCTCCCCCGCCCCGGTGCATGGGCGTGAATCTTAGCAGGTTTAGTGAGCAGATGACCACCGTCTCGTTCCCATCCCGACGCTTCGGGATGGGAACGAGACGAGGCGAGAAACTCCGTTTCGAGAGGCGCAAAATATAGCCTGATTACCATAAATTTAGCCATGCGAAACAGAGTTTCACGTATT
>CAYQGB010000025.1:3330-23383 GCA_964416895.1 uncultured Calditrichaceae bacterium | reverse complement strand
CGAGGAGATACCATGAAACCCCTGACCTTTCTTCTCATTGTTCTGGGAATGATGCTGACGACCTGCCAGGACGAGGGCACCTATCAGGAAATTGACCTGAGCCAGCGGGCAACCTACGAAGACCTCCATCCCACCGAACAGGGCGACGGGCACAACAAGCCGCTGATGCTGGCCATCGCCTCCATTGTCTCCGCCAAAGAGAGCTTCTCCGCCTATGCCGATTTCATCCCCTATCTGGAACAGAAGCTCCGCCGCCTGGTGCAACCGGTGTATACCCGGAAGTATCGTGAGGTGTATGATCTCCTGGAGCACCGAAAAGTGGATGTTGCTTTCGTGTGTTGCGGGTTATATGCCCTGGGCAAGCGCCACGACATCATGGAATTGCTGGCGGTGCCGGTGGTTAACGGAGATACCAAATATCGGGCCTACATCATCGCCTCCAATACTTCCGGAATCGAGAAGCTGGAAGACCTTCAGGGAAAGACCGTAGCCCTGACCGATGAGCTTTCTCTTTCGGGATGTTTTTATCTGCTTTACGGAAAAACCCGCAATCTGATTTCCCGGGATCAGATCGTGTTCTCCGGCAGCCATGACGCCTCGATTCAACTGGTCAATCGGGGAATCGTGGACGCCGCCAGCGTCGATGGGTTAATCTATGAGGAGATCGCCGCCCGTCGCCCTCAGGATGTGCAAAACATCCGGATCATCGAGAAGTCGCCTCCTTTTGGAATCCCTCCGATGGTTATTCATCCGGGGGTCTCTCCGGTACTTCGCCGGCGCATTCAGGAGATTCTGCTGCACATGCACGAAGATCCCCGGGGGAAAAGCATTTTGCAACGGATGGGTATTGAAAAATTTGAGCTTCCCAATGAAGAGAATTATCGAACTGTTTTTTCGTTTATTCCAGATACTCTTGCGCCGTGATTTTATCCCTCTGCGAACCCGGTTAATCACGGCCACCGTGTTTGTGGTGCTCCTCTTCGGAAGCATCAATCTGTATATTACCAACACCTACGTTATCAAGACCACCCGGGAGGAGATGAACCGCAAGGGCCAGCTGGTGCTGCATTTACTGAAAGAAGAGCTGGCCAGCGACATCATTTTCCAGGATTTTGCCGCCATCAACTTTTTTATCAACGAGTTGAAAAATTCCGACCCGGACATTTTCTATATTCTGGTGTTCGATGCCGAAGGGCGGCTGATCGGACACACCTTCGAGACCAATCAAATCCCGGTGATGCTTACCCGGCTCCCTCAATCCGGCGACCCCCGGCTGTTCAAAGATTCTCGAAAAGGCATTTACATCCGGCAACTATATACCCCCATTATGGACGGCCGTCTGGGCTATTTGCTTCTGGGATTGAACGAAACCAACATCAAAACCAAAGGGCAGCACCTGGCGGTGATCCTCATCGGGATGGTGGTGGGCTTTCTGATTCTGGGCATTCTGGGGGCGGTGGGCTTCTCCTACTATATCACCCGGCCGATCTACGAGATTCTGGAGGGATTTCAGCGGTTTGTACCCGGCAAGCGGCTTCCCCGATTGAATATCTCCACCAATGACGAACTGATGCTGCTGGGGAAAGGATTTCAGCAGATGATGGAGCGGATTTCCGCCCTGGATCAGGAATCCCGGCGAACCCAGTTGAAGATGATGGAGACGGAAAAGCTGGCCAGCGTGGGAATTCTGGCTTCCGGGATCGCCCATGAAATCAACAATCCCATTGCCGGCATCGAGTTGTGCCTGCACCGCCTGCTGAAACGGAACAACACCTTCGACCCCAAACAGCGGGAGTATCTGGAATCCATTTCCGAATCCACCCAGCACATCAAATCCATCGTGGGCAATCTGCTGGATTACGCCCACCATGCCGACTTCAAAACCGAGCCGCTGGATTTAAAAGAGGTGCTGGAGTTTGCCATACGTCTGGTGCAGTATCGGCTGCAAAAGAATCAGATTACGCTGGAATATCAGCCCCCTCAAAAGCCCTTCCGGGTGATCGGAGGCAAAGCCCAGTTGATTCAGGTGGTGGTCAACTGTTTACTGAACGCCATCGATGCGGTAGATCGGCGGGGAAAAATCATGCTTTCCCTGAAAGAAAAAGATCACCAATATGTCCTCACCATCACCGACAACGGATGTGGCATTCCCCCGGAGGTGATGAATCGTATTTTCGATCCCTTCTTTACCACGAAAGGGAACCGGGGCACCGGGCTGGGTCTGTATGTGAGTTATAACATCATCAAGGTGCACAACGGGACCATTTCGGTAAATTCCACTCCCGGAAAGGGTACCACCGTCATCATAACCTTACCCGGGGAGGGTGTAGCGGTATGAAGTTGTTAGTCGTGGATGATGAAAAAAGCGTACGGGTGGCGCTGGCCGATGAACTGGAGGAGGCCGGATATCTGGTAGAAACCGCGGTCTCCGGAGAGGAAGCCATCCAGTGGCTCCAGCGAGAGGAGTTTGATCTGGTGATCTGCGATCTGGTGCTGGACGGCATCAGCGGAGAAGAGGTGCTGGACTACATTCTCTCCCATACCCCGCAAACCCGTTTTTTGCTCATCACGGCCAACGCGACCCTGGAATCGGCCATTAAAATCCTCAAAAAAGGGGCTATCGACTACATCTGCAAGCCCTTCGATGTGGAACATCTGTTGAAGATCATCAGCAATGTAGAGGAAAGCATCCGCCTGCGGAAGGAGAACGAGGCGCTTCGGGCCCAACTGTATCAGCGGCATCAGTTCTCCAACATCATCGGGAAATCTCCCGCCATGCAGAAGGTGTTCGGATTGCTGGATACCGTGTGCGAAACCGATGTGACCGTTCTGTTGATCGGCGACACCGGCACCGGCAAAGGGTTGATTGCCGAGACCATTCATTACAACAGTCCTCGCCGGGAGAAACCGTTCGTCACGGTCAGTTGCGCCGCTCTGTCGCAGGAATTGCTGGAATCGGAGCTGTTCGGTCACGAAAAAGGAGCCTTCACCGGGGCGCTGCGGCAGAAGAAGGGACGGTTTGAACTGGCCGACGGGGGCACCCTGTTCCTGGATGAAGTCGATGACATCCCTCTGGAAACCCAGGTCAAACTGTTGCAGGTGATCGAGTCGGGCCGGTTTGAACGGGTGGGTGGAGAACAGACCCTGCAGGTGGATGTGCGCATCATCGCCGCCACCAAAAAAGATTTGCAGGAGGAGATGGAAGCCGGGCGCTTCCGCCGGGACCTGTTCTACCGCCTGAACGTGATGCCCATCTACATCCCGCCCCTCCGGGAACGGCGAGAAGATATCCCCCTGCTGGTGGAACACTTTCTCAAAAAGTACTCCCCGGATCGGCCCTTAAAGCTCTCCCCGGAAATCATGGATCTGCTGCTGGAATACGAATGGGATGGCAACGTTCGGGAACTGGAAAACGTCATCGAACGCCTGGTCGTGCTCGGTCAACAGGGCTACGTGGACAAATCCTTCCTGCCGCAAAACATTCTCAACCTCCGGAAGCAACGCCCGGTCTTTGAATGGGGCAAAATCACCCTTCCGGAATTTCTCCATCAGATGGAACGGGAAATCCTGGAAGAGGCTCTTCGCCGGTGCGACGGTAGCAAAATCCGCATGGCCGAGGAACTGGGTATCCCCCTCCCCACCCTCAAGAGCAAGCTGAAAAAATACCACCTCTCCTGACAATCACCTGCCTTCGAGAGAAGATGAAAATTCATCCGCATTAGGGATGAATTTTCATCCCTTTCTCCCCTCCGAACCGACCTTCCCGCCCGAAAATCCGTTGATTTTTCCCCTTCCGGGCAATGGTACTCATTTTGCCCTGTTTGCCCTCCCTTAAAAAACTCTAAGGCACCTGGCCATTAAATTTTTGAACTCCCGGTACGTTCACTTAGCAAAAGGAGATGGCATATGGAACAGCAACATCCGGATACGTCTCCCACTCCTGATCGAAAGACGCTTGAAGAGCGGCGCGCCTTTCTGCGGAAGTTTGCTTCTGCTGTTTTCGCCGGACTGATGGCGCCGGCAGTCCTGGCGCAGACCGGAGGCGAATCTTCGGAGACGGAAGCGCCAAAGCCCTTTTCTCTGCCGGAATTGCCGGAGCCGACCCCTCAGGAAGGCCCGGAAAATCCGGTGGTTCAGATGATGCGCGATCTGCAACGGGCGCTGCAAAAACCCCTCGACCAGCGCCGCTGGATCATGGTCATTGACCTGCGGAAATGCGTGGGCTGTAATGCCTGCACCATTGCCTGCATCGCCGAAAACCGCCTCCCTCCGGGAGTGGTGTACCGACCGGTTATTGAAGAAGAAATCGGGGAATACCCCAACGTCACCCGGCGGTTTATTCCCCGCCCCTGCATGCACTGCGATCATCCTCCCTGCACCCCGGTGTGTCCGGTGAAAGCCACCTACAAGCGCCCGGACGGCATCGTGGTGGTGGATTACGATCGGTGCATCGGGTGTCGGTACTGCCTTACCGCCTGCCCGTACAACGCCCGTACCTTCGATTTCGGAGAATATTACACCGAAGATCGGGGCCTCCATTCGCTCATGCCTTATGAGAAGGTACCCACCGGGGAATACGATCGGTTGCACGACCGCACCCGCGGTGAGTCCCCGGTCGGCAATGCCCGAAAATGTCATTTCTGCCTCCATCGCATTGAGCGTGGGTTGCTGCCCCAATGCGTGGTAACCTGCATCGGTCGGGCCACCTACTTCGGGGATGCCAACGATCCCCATAGCCTGGTCTCCCGATTGATCGCCCGGCCCAATGTCATGCAGTTGAAGGAAGAATTGGGCACTCATCCCAAAGTGTATTATCTCACCTGAATCAAAGCGAGGAGAATGACCATGGCCCGAAAAACCTATACATGGCTAACCGTTGTTACCGGCCTCCTGGGACTCATAGGGGTGGCTTCGGTAATCTACCGGCTGTTGGCCGGGATGAAGGTGACCTGGTTGAGCAGCAGTGTCCCCTGGGGCATGTGGGTGGCCTTTTACATCTATTTCATCGGGCTGTCTGCCGGAAGTTTCCTGTTCTCCACCCTGATCTACGTCTTCGGGCAAAAAGAGCTGGAAAAAGCCGGTCGGCTGGCCCTGCTGTCGGCAGTGCTGGCGTTGATCGCCGGCCTGTTCTTTGTGTGGATCGATCTCGGCCACCCCTTTCGGATCATCAACGTGGCCTTCCACTGGAACCACACCTCCGTGCTGGCCTGGGAAATTCTGTTCTATGTGTTCTATATTCTGTGCGTGTTTGCGGAGTTGTGGTATCTGATGCGCTGCGATCTGGCCTTTTTGCGGGATCGCTCTCAGGGGTTTAAGAAAAAACTGTATGGGGTGCTGGCCCTGGGCTGGAAGTGCCCCACCACCCCGGCGAACTTTGCTTCCTGTCATGCCCAGAGCCTCCGGGTGACCGCCATTCTGGGGGCCATTGGGGTACCTCTGGCCATTGGGGTGCACGGGGGAACCGGAGCCATCTTCGCGGTGGTCAAGGCTCGCCCGTACTGGTACTCGCCCATCTTCCCCATCATCTTCCTGGTGTCGGCTCTGGTCTCCGGCGCCGGACTGATGACCTTCCTGTATGCCTTTCTGGGAGATCGCACCGCACCGGATCATCGGAAAATCGTGCAACAACTGGCCCAATGGCTCATGCTGTTTCTGGGGATAGACATCCTGTTGATGATTACCGAGTTGCTGGTTGGGCTGTACGGTAGCGTGCCCGATCATATTGCGGTGTGGAACCAGATCATGTTCGGAGAATACTGGTATGTCTTCTGGGGTGGACAGGTGGGATTAACCATTCTGGCGCCCATCCTGCTGTATCTCCTCAAACGTGGCTCCACTTTCTGGATGGGCATCGCCGGCCTGACCGTGGCGACCGGTATTATCTCGGTGCGCTTCAACCTGGTGATTCCGGCTTTTGTCACGCCGCCCATCCCCCATCTGGATGAGGTGATGAACCACCTGCGCCTGTCCTTTGAATACTTTCCCAGCCCCATGGAATGGATTTCCAGCATCGGAATCATCGCTCTGGTGGTGTTTCTGTTCTTGCAGGCATATCAGTTTCTACCGGTGTTCGAACTGTACAAACCGCAGGCCCATCAGGCCGGTGTGCAAACGAAGGAGGTGAGCCATGAAGCCTGAAAATACTCACGAAAACCAGACCCCCTTAAAACTCACCCGTCGGGCGTTTCTGAAAACCACCGCCCTGTTAGGAGGGGCCACGGCTCTCAGCCAGGTGGGCTGCACCTTCCAGAAGTTGGCCCAGAATCGGGAACTGGAATACACCTTGAACGAAGCCGAGCATCAGATTTTTACCGTGTGCCTCCAGTGCCACACCGACTGTCCCATCAAGGTAAAGGTGCTCGACGGGGTGGCGGTGAAGATCGACGGAAATCCCTATAGCCTGCAAACCATGAACCCCTCTATCCAATACGAAACCCCGGTGAAGCAGGCAGCCCACTTTGACGGGTGCATTTGCCCCAAAGGTCAGGCGGGAATTCAAACGCTGTACGATCCCTACCGGATCACCAAAGTGCTCAAGCGGGCCGGTCGCCGGGGAGAAAATAAGTGGATGACCATCCCCTTCGAGCAGGCCATTCAGGAGATTGTGGAAGGGGGCAAACTCTTCGCCCATGTGCCCGGAGAAGAGAATCGCCACGTTCCCGGCCTGAAAGACCTGTACAAGCTGCGGGATCCTCAACTGGCCAAGGCCATGGCCAAAGACGCCAAAGCCGTGGGCAAAGGCCAGATGAGTGTGGCCGAGTTCAAACGGAAATACGCCGGAAAACTGGATGTGCTCATCGATCCCGATCATCCCGACTTCGGCCCGGTGAACAACCAGTTTGTGTTCATGGCCGGGCGGATCGAGCACGGGCGCAAGGAGTTCGCCAAGCGGTGGATGTACGGCGGCTTCGGCAGCAACAACTGGTATGAGCACACCACCATCTGCGAGCAGTCCCATCACATCGCCTACGAGAAGATGACCGAGCAGTACAAAAACGGCAAGTGGGGCAAAGGTAAGCACCATATGAAGCCGGATCTGTATAACAGCGAATTCGTCATCTTCTTCGGCACCGGGGCGTTCGAGGCCAACTTCGGGCCGCCGTACCTCAGCAACATGGTCACCGAAGGGCTGGTTTCCGGAAACATGAAGATTGTGGTGGTGGATCCCCGGCTGTCCAAAACCGCCGCCAAAGCCTGGAAGTGGCTCCCGGTGAAACCCGGTGAAGATGCCGCCCTGGCCTACGGGATGATCCGATGGCTGGTGGATCAGAGCAAATACGATAAGACCTACCTGACCAACGCCAACAAAGCCGCCGCCACCGCCGACGGGGAAACCTCCTGGACCAACGCCACTTATCTGGTGCATCTGGAAGCGGACGGCCCCGGCAAACTCTTGCGGGCTTCGGACATCGGCATCGGTGGAGAACACCAGTTCGTGGTGATGAAAGATGGTCGCCCCACGGCAGTGGACCCCCATGACACCAACCGCCCGGTGGAAGGGGATCTCTTCTTCCGGGGAACCGTGAAAGGGAAATCTGTGGCGACTGCCTTCTCCCTGCTGACCGAATACGCCCGGAGCAAATCCTTTGAGCAGTGGTGTGAGCAGGCCGGCCTGGATCCCCTGGATGTGGAAGAGGTGATGTGGGAATTTACCCGCCACGGCAAAAAATCCACCGTGGAACTGTATCGCGGAGCAGTGCAGCATACCAGCGGTTATTACAACGCTCAGGCCATCATCACCCTGAATCTCTTGATGGGCAATCCGGGCTGGAAAGGCGGGTTATCCAGCGGCGGCGGGCACTGGCACGAAGACGGCAGCAAACCGGGACAGCCGTTCAACCTGAAGTCCGGTTTGCATCCCAACAAGCTCACCGCCTTCGGGCACAAGCTGACCCGGGAAAAAACCCACTACGAAGAGAGCACCCTGTTTCGGGAAGCGGGATATCCGGCGAAACGCCCCTGGTTCCCCCACACCGGGAACAATTATCAGGAGATACTCCCCTCGGCGCAGGACGGATATCCCTATCCCATCAAGGCGCTGTTCCTGCACAAGGGCACCCCGGCCATTTCCGTTCCCGGAGCGCACAAGAACATCGAAATTCTCACCGATCTGGAGGCCATCCCCCTGTTCTTTGCCTGTGACATTGTGGTGGGAGATACCTCCATATACGCGGACTATGTTTTTCCCGACACCGCGGTGTGGGAACGGTGGGGGATGCCGCATACCACCCCGGCCTATCCGGTCAAATCTTCCAAAATACGGCAACCGGCGGTGGAGCCGATGGTGGAGAAGGTCACCGTTTTCGGCCAGTCGATGCCGGTGAGCATGGAGGCGGTAATGCTGGCCATTGCCGAGCGGTTACAGCTCCCCGGATACGGTCGCAACGGGTTCGGGCCGGGCATGCCGCTGGAAAAGCCGGAAGATTTTTACCTGAAGATAGTGGCCAATATCGCCGCCGGAGACAAGCCCGGAGATGCAGTGCCTCCGGCTGACGAGGAGGAGAAAGCCGCCTTCTTGAAAGCCCGGGCCCACTTCTCCCCGGCGGTGTTTGATCCCGAACGCTGGCAACAGGCCGTGACCGACGCCCGGGGCCGGAACTGGTGGCCGGAGGTTATCTACGTGCTCAATCGAGGCGGACGGTATGAAAACTTCCACAAATACGTCACCAGTGGAGATAAACTCCCCTATCCCTTCAAAGGGCAGTTCAACCTGTACGTGGAGGAACTGGCGGAAACCCGCCATCCTTACACCGGTAGGCGATTCAGCGGCATCGCCCTGGCGGAGCCGCCCCGCACTTACGACGGGAAAGCCATCCAGGACGCCGATTTCCCCCTGCATCTGATCACCTACAAAGAGATTCTGGGGGGCCATTCCCGTACCCTGCCCACCGACTACTGGCTTTCCATTGTGCTACCGGAGAATCATATCCTGCTGAATCCCCGCACGGCCAGAGAACTGGGGTTGAGCGACGGGCAGGTTGTGCGGGTGACTTCGGCCACCAATCCCGAAGGGCTGTGGGATTTGAAAAACGGTCGCCGGATTCCGGTACAGGGGAAGGTTCGATTGATCCAGGGGATTCGGCCCGGAGTGGTGGCGATCAGCTGGCATTTCGGGCACTGGGGATATGGCGCCTCCGATATGCTCCTGGACGGCCAACGCATCCCCGGTGACACCCCGCGCCGCAGGGGCCTGTGTGCCAATGCCGTCTGTCGCCTGGACACCCCCCTGAAAAACGTTACCCTGCAGGACCTCATTGGCGGGTCTGCCTCCTTCTATGACACCCGGGTGCGGCTGATCCCGGTATAAAGCCGCTCCCGGGGGCTTTCGTCGTTTCTCTATCTTCATTCGCGTAGCACCTTTCAGCGGAAATCCGCTCTAATGAGCGGATTTCCGCTTTTTAACCCCCTCCCTACCTCCCCCTTCCGGAACTATTACCCCCCCTCTTTTTCATAAAAAATTTTTACATAGAAAACTGTTTTTATTGATATTATCAAATAAAAATTATCCGGCAACGAGCTTGTTTCCCAAAACCGGCACACCTGTTGATTATCCATTTTTCCCTGAAATGAGAGAAGGCTTAGCCGATGAAAGTGAGGTTATCGAACATGAGGACGAACCCCGGACTTCCACAAAGGTATCGGAAGCCCCATGGAATCCAACCTTTTTCCCCGGGTAAACAAAACCTTCAATGGACGGCTTCTATTCCTCTAAACCCTGACAAATATCATGGCAACATCGAGGGGAGTTGGCGACAATTGGCTACCGTGAAGCGCAACCAATACCCGGTTTAACACAAGGAGGAAATCATGTTTGGATTGGGTCCTACAGAACTGATGATTGTGCTGGTGCTGGCGCTGTTGCTGTTCGGCGCCCGACGGTTACCGGAAGTAGCTCAGGGGTTGGGTAGAGGTTTACGGGAATTTAAAAAGGAAATGCAGGCTCTGAACGAGCCGGAGCATCAGGACTAATTCACCTAAAACACAGGAGACTGCACTATGAAACGGGTTATGCTGTTGTGGATCACTTTGATGGTACTGGCTTCGGCCCTGCTGGCCGACGAAAAACCCAAAGAGAAGTTCAGCGGCTACATGTTCGGGGATTTTTACTGGGTAGCCGCCAATCACATCAAAGAGATCGAAAACCAGAACGGGTTCTGGCTGCGACGGATTTACTTTACCTACGACCGTTCCATTGCCGAGGCTTTCTCGGTGCGTTTACGCCTGGAAATGAATTCACCGGGCGATTTTACCACCTCTTCTAAACTCTCCCCCTCGGTAAAAGACGCTTATCTGAAATGGAAGAGCGGCAAAACTCAGGTCATTCTGGGGATTTCTCCCACGCCCACCTGGGAAGTGGTGGAGAAAGTGTGGGGGTATCGCTCGGTGGAAAAGACGCCTCTGGACCTGCAAAAGATGGGCGGTTCCCGGGATTTCGGCGTGGCGGTGAAGGGAAGCCTGGATTCGGAAGGCAAGGTGAAATATCACCTGATGCTGGCCAACGGTTCCGGCACCAAATCCGAAACCAACAAGGGTAAAAAGGCGCTGCTGTCTCTGGGGTTGTATCCTTCCAAAAATGTCATCGTGGAAGCTTATGCCGACTGGAACGACCTGCCCGGTGACAACGATGTGTTCACCTTTCAGGGGTTCCTGGCGTTGAAGGGCGAAAAGGGCAGGATCGGGGTGCAATTCGCCCAGCAGACCCATAAGGTGGAAGACGGAGAAGATGTGGATCTCCGGGTCGGATCGGTGTTTGCCGTGGTTCAGGCTTCCGATAAAGTGGCCCTGTTCGGTCGGGTGGATCGCATGTTCGAGCCGAATCCCGCCGGCCCCAAGATCTCCTACATTCCTTTCGACGGAAGCGCCAAATCCACCTTCCTGGTGGGTGGACTGGATTTCACCCCCGAAAAGACCGTACACCTGATGCCCAATGTGGAAGTGGTGCTGTACGACGAGGTGGCGTCCGGCGTAAAACCGGATACGGATGTCATTCCTCGGTTTACGTTCTACTACATCTTCAAATAACCTCTAACCGAAGAGGGTGAACCATGGCGAAAGAGAAAACCTTGACCCAAACGGCGAAAGCGGGGGACTCTTCCTCCCCCGCTCCAACCGGGCCCGGCATTGACCGGCAGCGGTTTTTGAAAAAATTAGGGAGCGCCATCTTTGCCTCGTTGATGCTCCCGGCAGTGTTCCAGAAACAATTCTCCACTCTGGCGCAGGAGACCCCCGAGGTTCCCGATCTTCCTCAACTGCCCGATCCCACCCCCGATGAAGATCCCATCATCCGGATGATGCGGGACTTGCAACGGGCATTGCAAAAGCCGGTGGAGCAGCGCCGCTGGTCGATGGTGATCGACCTGCGCAAGTGCATCGGCTGCCACACCTGCACCATCGCCTGCGTGGCGGAAAACAAACTGCCTCCGGGGGTGGTGTATCGCCCGGTCATTGAGGAAGAAGTGGGCGCCTATCCCAATGTGCGCAAGCGGTTCGTTCCCCGCCCGTGCATGCAGTGCGACGAACCGCCCTGCGTGCCGGTCTGCCCGGTAAGCGCCACCTGGAAGCGGCCGGACGGGATCGTGGAAATCGATTACGACAAATGCATCGGATGCCGCTACTGCATTACCGCCTGTCCCTACAGCGCACGGGTGTTCGATAGCGGCCACTTCTACACCGAGCATGTTCCCGAAGAAGGGCCGGTATTTGTGGCCGGGAAGAACGCCCGGGCCTATGAAGCCGCTGCGCCCTACGAGTACGGGCAGGCTCGTCCCCGGCATAACGGAGCTTCCCCCATCGGTAATGCCCGGAAATGCCACTTCTGCCTGCACCGGATTGAACGGGGGATGCTGCCTCAGTGCGTCACCAGCTGCATCGGCCGGGCGACCTTCTTCGGAGACGCCAACGATCCCGACAGTCTGGTGAGCGAGCTGATCGGGCAGCCCAACGTCATGCGGCTGAAAGAAGAGATGGGCACCAAACCGAAAGTTTACTACCTACTGTAAGGGGGACGTCATGAATGGGCAAAAGAACTTCTGGGATCGATTTTTAGCCTGGGTGGCCGTGGTCGGCTTTGTGGTCGGCCTGGTGGGGCTGGTAGATCGTCTGCTCAACGGCCACCTGCACGCCAACTACGGCTCCTACGTTCCCTGGGGCCTGTGGGTGGCAGGATATATCTACATGATCGGCCTTTCCGCCGGCGCCTTCCTGATGTCGGCGCTGGTGTATGTGTTCCGGGTGGAAGCACTGAAAAAAATCGGAAAGCTCTCCCTGTTGGTGGCGTTGGCCACCCTGGTGGGCGCGCTGATGACCATCTGGCTGGACATCGGCCACATGGGGCGGGCCTGGCGGCTGATCTTTTCCACCAACTTCCGCTCCGTGATGGGCTGGATGGTCTGGCTGTACTCCGCCTACTTCGTGCTGCTGCTGTTTGAAATCTGGTTCGCCATGCGGGCGGATTTGATTCGCCACAGTAACGACCCGGGCTTCCGGGGCGTCCTGTGCCGCTTCCTTTCTTTCGGCAAAACCGATACGTCTCCTCAGCGGCTGGAAAAGGATGCCCGGATTCTGCGAATCCTGGGGGGCATCGGGGTTCCGCTGGCGGTGGCCTTCCACGGCTCGGTAGGGGCCATCTTCGGAGTGGTGGGCGCCCGGCCGTACTGGCACTCCGGCCTAACCCCGATCATGTTCCTGGTGGGCGCGCTGCTCTCGGGAGGCGCCCTGCTGGCGTTCGTCACCGCGGTATGGGGGCCGGAAAAAGGCACCGAATCCCACCGCCGATTGATGACCCTGCTGGGCAAAATCACCCTGGGGCTTCTGGGGCTGGATGTGCTGTTAGAATGGGCGGAATATTCCATCGGGTTGTGGCATGCAGTGCCCACGGAAACCGCCAGCCTGAAGCTGATCCTGTTCGGCCCGTACTGGTGGGTGTTCTGGTTCATTCATGTGGGGTTGGGCATTGTGATACCCGCGGCCCTGTTAATTTTCCGACCCCGATCCCGGGGAGCGGTGGCCGTGGCCGGCTTCCTGATCGCTATTACCTTCATATCGGTGCGCCTCAACATCGTTATTCCCGGGCTGGCGGTACCGGAACTGGAGGGTCTGGAATACGCCTTCACCGGCCCTGGATTGCATTTCCACTACTTCCCCAGCCTTATGGAATGGCTGCTGTTATTCTGGACGGTATCGCTGGCGGCGGCAATCTTCCTGCTGGGAAAAACCTATTTGCCTATTATTGATGACGAAAGCCAACTGAAGGAGGCGACATCATGAAAAAGGATAAACAGGCTCCTCCCACCAGAGGCAACGGTCTCAGCCGGCGGGAATTTTTGAAAACATCGGCGTTGCTGGGCGGATCGGCATTACTGGCCCAGAGCTGTGCCCAACAAAAGTATCTGGACGCTACCGCCGGGGAGTATCCTCTGAACGATCCGGAGCATGTCATCTACTCCGTGTGCTTGCAGTGCCATACCGCCTGCCCCATCAAAGTCAAGGTGGTAGATGGTGTGGCGGTGAAAATCGACGGGAACCCCTACGGCGCCCAGACCATGAATCCTCCCATCCCCTACCAAACCGATATTCGTGATGGGGCCAAAATTGACGGGGGGATTTGCCTGAAGGGACAGTCCGGCCTGCAGAGTCTGTATGATCCCTATCGGATCACCAAAGTGCTCAAACGGGCCGGCAAGCGGGGTGAAAACAAGTGGAAGGTCATCTCCTTCGAGCAGGCCATTCAGGAGATTGTGGAAGGCGGCAAGCTGTTTGCCGACGTACCCGGAGAAGAGAATCGTCACGTGCCCGGTCTGAAAGACCTGTACAAGCTGCGGGATCCTCAACTGGCCAAAGCCATGGCCAAAGACGCCAAAGCCGTGGGCAAAGGCCAGATGAGTGTGGCCGAGTTCAAACGGAAATACGCCGGAAAACTGGATGTGCTCATCGATCCCGATCATCCCGACTTCGGCCCGGTGAACAACCAGTTTGTGTTCATGGCCGGGCGGATCGAGCACGGGCGCAAGGAGTTCGCCAAGCGGTGGATGTACGGCGGCTTCGGCAGCAACAACTGGTATGAGCACACCACCATCTGCGAGCAGTCCCATCACATCGCCTACGAGAAGATGACCGAGCAGTACAAAAACGGCAAGTGGGGCAAAGGCAAGCACCACATGAAGCCGGATCTGTATAACAGCGAGTTCGTCATTTTCTTCGGCACCGGGGCGTTTGATGCCAACTTCGGGCCGCCCTATATGGCCAACCTGGTCACCAACAATCTGGTTACCGGGCAGTTAAAGATCGCCGTGGTGGATCCCCGCCTGTCCAACACCGCCGCCAAAGCCTGGAAGTGGCTGCCCGTGAAGCCGGGCACCGATGCGGCGCTGGCCTATGCCATGATTCACTGGCTGCTGAAAAACGAGCAATACGACAAAACCTATCTGACCAACGCCAACAAAGCCGCCGCCAAAGCGGATAACGAAACCACCTGGACCAACGCCACCCATCTGGTGAAAATTGAGAAAGATGGGCCGGGCAAACTGCTGCGGGCTTCGGAGATCGGCATCGGCGGTGAACACGAGTTTGTGGTCATGCGCAACGGTCGCCCGGTGGCGGTCAAATCCCACGACGACCAAAATCCCGTGGAAGGGGATCTGTTCTTCTCCGGCATGGTTCAGGGTATTCCCGTAAAAACCGGCTTCCAGATTCTGTATGAATATGCCACCGGCAAATCCCTGGAGGAATGGGCGGACATCTGCGGCATTCCGGTGGAAGATATTGTGGAAGTAGCCCGGGAATTCGCCCGACACGGGAAGAAATCGGTGGCGGAACTCTATCGCGGGCCGGTGCAGCACACCAGCGGATACTACAACGGTCAGGCCATCATCACCCTGAACCTGCTGATGGGCAATCCGGACTGGAAGGGCGGCCTGTCCAAAGGCGGGGGCCACTGGCATGAAGACGGCAGCAAGAAGGGGCAGCCGTTCAATCTGAAGTCCGGTTTGCATCCCAACAAGCTCACCGCCTTCGGGCACAAACTGACCCGGGAAAAGTCCAAATACGAGGATA
The DNA here is from genome assembly GCA_964416895.1 of uncultured Calditrichaceae bacterium. Classification (GTDB taxonomy): domain Bacteria; phylum Calditrichota; class Calditrichia; order RBG-13-44-9; family J075; genus CAYQGB01. The sequence continues at coordinate 8,332 of CAYQGB010000025.1, read as the reverse complement.
GCACCCTGTTTCGAGAAGAGGGCTACCCGGCCCGGCGGCCCTGGTTCCCTCATACCGGGAATGTATATCAGGAGATCATCCCCTCGGCAGAGGATGGCTATCCCTATCCCATCAAGGCGCTGTTCCTGCACAAGGGGACGCCGGCGTTTGCCGCTCCGGCAGGGCATCGGGCCATTGAAACCCTGGTAGACCTGGACAAAATTCCTCTGTTCTTTGCCTGCGATATCGTCATCGGGGAAACCTCCATGTATGCCGACTATCTCTTCCCCGATACGGCCATCTGGGAACGCTGGGGTACACCCCATATCACCCCGGCCTGCCCCATCAAGCAGTCGAAGGTTCGCCAGCCCACCGTGGAACCGCTGACCGAGAAGGTGACCGTTTTCGGAGAGGAGATGCACCTCTCTATGGAAGCGATCATGCTGGCCATTGCGGAGAAGCTGGGCATGCCCGGCCACGGGAAAGATGGATTTGCTCCGGGCATGGACTTAAAGCGGCCGGAGGATTTTTACCTGAAGATGGTGGCGAATCTGGCCGCCGGGGATAAACCCGGTGATACGGTGCCGGATGCCTCCGGAGAAGAAATGCAGCTCTTTATGAAAGCCCGGCAGCATCTCTCCCCGGCGGTGTTCGATGTGCAGAAGTGGCGCCGGGCGGTGGTGGATGCCCGGGGCCGGGATTGGTGGAAAAAGGTGGTGTATGTGCTCAACCGGGGCGGGCGATACGAAAACTTCGATAAGTATCGCCATAGCGGCGACAAAATGCCCCACCCGTTTAAAAATCAGTTCAACATCTATGTGGAGCACGTGGCCACCACCCGGCATCCCTACACCGGTAAGCGGTTCTCCGGCATCGGGCTGTATGAGCCGGTAAAAACCTATGACGGGCACCCCGTATCCGATGAGGACTTCCCCCTGCAACTGATCACCTACAAATACATTCAGGGGGGGCAGTCGCGGACCTCGCCCAACAACTACTGGCTGGGGAGCATTCTCCCGGAAAACTATGTGCTGATGAATGCCCTGACGGCAGAGGAGCTGGGTTTGAAGGACGGCCAGCGGGTGCGGGTGCTCTCGGCCACCAACCCGGAAGGCGTATGGGATCTGAAAAACGGGCACAAGATTCCCGTGGAAGGCAAACTGAAAGTGGTGCAGGGAATGCGACCGGGAGTGGTGGCGGTTTCCTGGCACTTCGGTCACTGGGCCTACGGAGCGAATGATTCGGTGATCGACGGCGAGCACGTGCCCGGTGATCCCAAACGCCGGGGTGGGTTGTGCCCCAATGCGGTCATGCGCATTGACTCCACCCTGAAGAATGTGGGACTGGAGGATCTGATCGGTGGGTCTTCCTCGTTCTACGACACGCGGGTGCGGGTCGTGCGGGCCTGAGTGCCTCTCCTATCCCCATAGACCACACGGGCGGCGTCTTTCACGGATACACCGGCCATGGAATGAGACCTCTCCAAATCTCCGAATGGCTCTCCTATCCGCGCCGCCCGTGGGGGTATATCTATAAAGATTAAAGATGAAATAACTACGTTAATTGTAAGTGGGTTATGCGGTGATCAAGGAGCAACTTTTGGGCCTCGAAGAGTATATATAACCATGCAGTTGTTCAGCCCGGCGCCACAGTATCAAAGCACGGCCATCTGAAAAGCTTGCGCTAAACGGAACCACAGACTTCCAGCAGAGAAGGGTTGACCAAATGCCCATAAAGGCTTTGAGAATCTAATCGCAGAAATGCCGAGACGGGAGGAGAGGTAACAATCTCAATGAGTCGGGGACGAATATCTTTGGAATGGCGGGCCAGTCCTTGAAAATGAATTGAAGGAAGAGCAGTGAGTCGCCGGTAGTTCACCACAGTAAGTTGTATCGGTTGCCACTCAGCACTTACATGAAGGATGATCCCATCATCCAGTTCGTACCCGGCAACACCTGACGTTCCATCCGTATCCACAAAAACAACATCCAGGATGTCATTCGTTTCGTCATAAAGTACTTTCATAATTCTATTTCGAAGTTTTGGGATATGCGGTTACTATGAAATTGTTGGGTTTTTCGCCTTCCATACGAAATACAACCACGACTTCGATCTCGGTATAATTGAATGGGAGTTCCTTCCATCTCAACCATAATAAAAAAAGATAATACCGTTTGAAAACATTCCTAAAATAAAATTGACTCAAAACCCGGCGAATCCGGCCCATCGACAAACCTGTCGGCAAAATCACACCCGGGGAATCTTTTTCCCCTGTAAGTCATCTAACAATTAGATGGCACAGGGGGGTTGCCATGAAGAAATGGAAGCCCACAGTTGTTCGGGAAACTTGCTATCAACGGGGGGATCCCGCAGCCGTTTTCCCGAGACGCCATCATCCCCTGCCTGACAGGCCAACAACATTGAACAGCTACGAAAGAGCAGGTGATTTTTCATCTGCTCTTTTTGTTTTTTCCGGTCACCCATAAACGCAGGAGGAGCCATCATGAAACGCCTTACCTTTGTGGCTTTTGTGCTGTTGATGTTGTGGGCCATGGCCGCCCATGCCCATCCCGAGGTCGCCGCGCCCCCGGGAGACGTGAGCAAGGTGGATACAACGTCCAAAGGCTATCTGCGGTATAATGATGTGGATATTCGGGTGGAATATCTCTGGACCGATCCGGAGACGGACAAAGAAGTGACGCTGGTGGTCATTCCGGCGCGAAAGAAGCAACCTGTTCGGGTAGAGGTGTATAAAGCGGGGCGCAAGGTGTATGAGATCCAGCTGGTGGAAGGGGTTACCTTAAAGATCTACAGCCGCCCCTCGGGTAAACTAATGGCCACCCTGACGGCCCGGAAATCCGCCGCCTGAACGCGCCTGCGGAAGGAATTTTCCCGATTTCATCTTCACATCCGCCGGAGGTAGTGCGTCTTCCCCTCGAAGTGCCGCCTCCGGCGTCTTTGTGCATTGCCCTGTGCAGGGAATGGGTTTTATATTTGTTACTCGTAACGGGAATTGCTCACTGACTCAATGGAGGGAAACCATGACCGTAAACGAGCTTTATGAACAGCTTCAGGCCAGATTATCCGATGTAGTGCCGGACATCGAACTTCGTTACAAGGCGGAATTGGCTTACGAAATTCTTCAATTGAAGCAGGAAAAAAACGCCGTTATTCTGGGGCATAATTACATGGAGCCGGCGCTGTTCTATTCGGTGCCGGATTTCACCGGGGATTCGCTGGAACTCAGCCGCAAGGCCGCCGAAACCGACAAAGACATCATCGTCTTCTGCGGCGTCAAATTCATGGCCGAAACGGCCAAGATCCTGAATCCGGAGAAAACCGTGCTGTTGCCCTCGGAAAAGGCCGGGTGTTCGCTGGCGGCCAGCATCACCGCCGAGGACGTGCGGTGGCTGAAAGCGCAGTTTCCCGGGGTGCCGGTGGTCACCTACATCAACACCTATGCGGATGTGAAGGCCGAATCCGATGTGTGCTGCACTTCCAGTAACGCCGCGGCAGTGGTGGAAGCCCTCAACAGCGAGACGGTGATCTTCCTCCCCGATGAATATCTGGCCAAAAACGTGGCCCGGGAAACCGGCAAGCATATCATCTTCCCCACCCGAAACGGCCCCGGCGCCTTCAACGGCGAGCTGGATTATCAACTCATCGGGTGGCGCGGCCGCTGCGAGGTTCACGAGAAATTCACCCTGGAGGACATCCGGCGGGTGCGGGCGCAATTCCCCGATGTGGTCATCCTGGCCCATCCTGAATGCCGCCCGGAGGTGGTCGAGGCGGCGGATTTCGCCGGGAGCACCTCGGCCATGATCCGATACGTCTCCCGCACCAGTGCTCCCCGTTATCTGCTGTTGACCGAATGCGCCATGGGCGATAACGTGGCCGCGGCCAACCCCGATAAAGAGATGCTCCGACTGTGCAGCGTGCGCTGCCCCCACATGAACCAGATCACCCTGGAAGACACCCGGGATGCCCTCAAGTACGGGCAGTATGTTATTGAGGTGCCGGAAGAGATTCGGGTGCGGGCGCTGCGGGCGGTTCGGCGGATGCTGGAAATCACCTGAGCGAGGGAAAGGGCATGCAAGACCTCATAGAAAGCGAGGTATTGATCATCGGGTGTGGCATTGCCGGGGGCATCGCGGCGCTGGAACTGGCCGACGCCGGCATACCGGTCACGCTGGTTACCCGGGCGGAAGCCCCGGAGGAATCCAACACCTACTACGCGCAGGGGGGGATCATCTACCGGGGGCCGGGCGATTCCCCGGAACGGCTGGCGGAAGACATTCTCCGGGCCGGCGCAGGCCATTGCTATCCCAGAGCGGTGGAACTTCTGGCCCGGGAAGGGCCGCCGCTGGTGGAACGGCTGCTGATCGAGCGCCTGGGCGTTCCTTTCGATCGAACCCCGGAAGGGAAACCGGCCACCATTCGGGAAGGCGCCCACTCCCTGCCCCGCATTCTCCACGCGGCGGATGCCACCGGCCGGGCCATTGAAGTGGCGCTCCTGAAGGCATTGAAAACCCATCCTCAGGTACACCTGCTTACCGGCCATACTGCGGTGGATCTGCTCACCCCGGCGCATCATTCCCGGAACCGCCTGGCAGTGTATGAACCCCATTCCTGCGTGGGGGCCTACCTTCTCAACCGGAAAACCGGTCAGGTGCGGCGCTGTCTGGCCGGGAAAACCGTTCTGGCAACCGGCGGGTTGGGGCAAATTTTCCTGCGCACCAGCAATCCCCCGGGCGCGCGGGGAGATGGTCTGGCCATGGCCTACCGGGCGGGGGCGCGGGTGATCAACTGCGAATTCATCCAGTTTCATCCCACCACTTTTTACCATCCGCTGGCGCCGCACTTCCTGATCTCCGAGGCGGTGCGGGGAGCGGGGGCGCGCCTGGTGCATGCCGATGGAAAGCCGTTTATGGAAAAATACGACCGGGAATGGAAGGATCTGGCTCCCCGGGATGTGGTCGCCCGGAGCATTCATCAGGAAATGCTGGAACGGGATGTACCCCAT
>CAYQGB010000025.1:0-3230 GCA_964416895.1 uncultured Calditrichaceae bacterium | reverse complement strand
AGTGCCTGGAATATGGGGTGGACATTACCCGGGATCTGGTACCGGTGGTACCGGGGGCGCACTACTTCTGCGGGGGCATCTGGGTGGATGAATGGGGGCGAACCACCATTGAGCATCTGTATGCGGTGGGAGAGGTGGCCTGCACCGGAGTGCATGGCGCCAACCGGCTGGCCAGCGCCTCTCTGTTAGAAGGGCTGGTGTGGGGGCATCGGGCTGCCCGGCATATCCAATCCACTCTCGCGGAGGCCACCGGCAGAATATCCCCTGCGGACATCCCCTCCTGGGAGGCTACCGGCACGGAGACGCCTGACCCGGTGCTCATCCGCCAGGACATGAATTCCATTCAGAGCATCATGTGGAACTATGTGGGATTGATCCGCACCACGCCCCATCTGGAGCGGGCCATCCGGGAACTGCGGCATCTGGAGGTGGAAATCGAGCGCTTTTATCGAGAGTCGCGCCTGACCGACGAACTGGTCGGTTTGCGCAACGCCGTACGGGCCGCCAATATTGTGACCCTGGCCGCCTGGAAAAACAAGCGCAGTATGGGGTGTCATTATCGGGAGTGAGGGAGAACTCGAAGTTTGTCCGAGAATGCTTAGCATTGAGTTTTACACCCTATCTATTGATGCTAATAAACCTTGATGAAACCTTAGTAGCCCATAATAAATCATTAGCAAAATTTTTGTTTGATTTTTATGAAGCTCAAAACTAAACTGAAAAGAATACTGCGGAAAACGAACTTGGCTTTAACATACACAGTTAAAGCTCTTGCGATTTTTCCGGTAACATTATCCTTTGTTCTAATTTTAGAGATCATACTACCATCAAACAACTCAAGGCAAGTATTGATTTACGACAAAAAAATTAAATATGTGCGTGATGAAAAGCAGTTCAAAATTCGATATGTAGCCCCGAATGAATTGGTTGTACGAGAAATGAAAATTCCCGAAACGCTTTATAAATTCATTAGGAGAAAAGACATTCTCGAACTTCGTCAAAGTAGGTTATATGGGCTTACTAAGAAATACGTTCTAAAAAGAGACAATGAAATCATACATAGTCAGGTAGATAGGGCATTTTACTATGCTTTTTGTATATTGTCTCTCGTTCTTTTGTTTCCATTAGTCGCCTTCGATAAATATTATCAATTTGATATGGATCGGGAAACATTTGCTATTTTAGGGATAGAAGCCATTGGAATGGGTGGCTGGATTTTATTGATCAAAAAAATTGGAGGGTAAACCAATGAAAAGAAAAATTAATTTGCTTATTCTGCTTTTGGCGGTGTGGAGTTGTAGTAATCCCGGGGGTAGCGACAAGATACCTGAAGATACTACCGTTTCTACCCCATCGCTGATTCCTTTAGCCGCCGGCAACACCTGGACATATACCGAAGAGTATATCTCCCCCGACACCAATTATGTAACTGAATACACTGTCCGGGTAACCGGAACAGAACAAATCGGAGACGAGGTCTGGTGGAAACTCGAAACATGGAGAGGAGATTCGGTAATTACCCGTACCCGCTATCTAATTGCCCAAAATGATAGCATATATGAACTTCAATATAATTGGCAAACCCCGGTTAAGTCGTTACAGTATTTTATCCCGGCAAATAGCGTGCAAAGATTTAACTCTTTACTCGGCGGAGATGTAGGAATAGCGAAAACAGCATCTATCCTGGATACTACAATTATTACCCCCCAGGGAAATTTTTCAGAATGCTATATGTTTGAATACAGTACCCCGGATTGGACAACCCGGGAAATATTATCCCCTAAAGTTGGCATCATTGTCAATTGGTTCATTCATCACCCGTCTTTGGGGGGAATAGAATATGAACGGATTGCACGGATCAAAAGCTATGTGATAAAATAAATCATCAACTTTTGGGCGCTGCGGGCTGCTTTTCCCGCTTTCACTGCCGTTTGAATACGCTTGCTATTTTTCCCTCTGTCCCGGCAAATCAAACGCCCGTTTCAGGAACACTATTTCCGAATCCGTGGCATATTCCCGGCGATAGCCTAACAGGTGAAACAACTCCGGAACGCCCCACCGGGCAATGCGCCGGTTAACCCACACCCGCCGGGGATAGCGGGAATCCTGCCGAACACCGGGAAACCGCACCACCCACCGATCCACTTTCGCCCGCCGCAGTAGTTCGGAAATTTTGAGCCAGAGTGCGGAAATCCGTCGAATCAGAAAAAACCCATCGTTGCCCTTGTTCTGATACAGAGGCATAAAAACGTATCCCGCCATGGGGCTGTGGATGAACCCCTGCGCATTGCGGGCCAGCACCTGCCCCCTTTTCACCGGATGAAAATTGCGGAAGCCCGGCTCCATACGGAACTGCTCCCCCGACCGGATGGCGTACCGATACCGCACATCGAACACCCGGGGGTGTCCTGCCCCGGCTTGCCGCAGCGTGGCCAGGTGCTCCCGGAATTCCGGCACCGCTTCCCGGGGGAGGCACCCGGCAAACACCAGCGCCAGCCAGATCGCCGCCACATGGATGGCGACCGATTCCGGCGCCTCATGCTGCCCGGCCTCAATGGCAACCGTTCGCACGCCCAGCTCATCCACCCAGTTCAGCAGTGTGCCCGACAGATGCTCTTCCATGCCCAGAATCAGGGGAATGGGAAAGTTCTGGGCAAACAGGCGGTTGCGCAGGGCATCGAAGAGAATGATAAACGGGGCGCTGGGCGCAGAAGTGGTGTGCAGGTCGATCAGATATACCGGGTGGGATTGGGGCGGCAGCAGCGGACGCAGAAGGGAGAACAACTCTCGCTGCTCCACATACTCCGGATTTTCGTTTTCAGCGGGATATCCCCCCTGTTCCAGCGTTTGCATTCGTTCCGGTGTCCATATCCGATTGAGGTCCCGGGCCAGATAACGGGTGGATCGGCTTAGCGCAGAAAGGTTTCCCGCCAGGGCCAGGAACTTGCCCCGAAACTCCGGCTGCCGCCGATGCAATTGCCTGGTTACCGTTTGCAGCGCCTGTATACCGGCGGGTTCGTTTCCGTGGATCCCCCCGATAAAGATCACCGTTGGCCCGGTACCTTCCCGGCCATATTCCCCGATAACCCGGCGCAGAACAGCCGGGGATAGTACGCTCGATTTCGCCTGGCTCACGAAAGTTATCTCCTATCTGGTCTCGTCCGGTCATATCGGTCGGGAGCAAATTTAGCCGCCCGGGAAAATGACCACCAATGCTTTTTCATTTTACG
>CAYQGB010000024.1:1304-23874 GCA_964416895.1 uncultured Calditrichaceae bacterium | reverse complement strand
ACTTATAGAAGTTTTTAAGGAAGGAACGGTGATTAACGTCACACCCGGGCGGGAAGACCAATGGATTCGCGTGGGAAAGAAGAGTTTCCGGAAAAACAAAAATCCCGGCACGGCCTCTGGAGGGAAGGCCATACCGGGACAGGTTCATTTGGCACTATCCGGATCAGGCGAGCGCACTCAGTCTTTTACCAGCATGCCTAACAGTACTCCTGCCAGCGTCGTTTCCACAATCGTGCCCAGAAACCAGGTCAGGGCCACGGAATAGGGAATGGGTTGTACGGCATAAGTAGCGTATCCCATGCCAACGCCCATGCCTATCCCTAACAATAGGCCGTACTTCACCGCGTTGGCCATGCTTTTGGGATTCACCAGGGCAGCGTATACGTAGGTAAATACCACCGCTGAAATCAGCGTCACGACCAACAATAGCCCTATTTTGATCTCGGCCTCCGGACGCATCAGGTTCGACATGGTAGCATAGGCCCCTTTCAGGATCACCCGGTGAATTACAAAATCCAGAACCTCCCACAACACAAACACGGCCAGACTCCCCAGAGCGAGCTTCTTTGCCATGATCGCTCCTCCAGTTTGGTGAAAGGGTTGGTGCACCGGTTGTTTAGGATCGGTGCAGGTGAGTTTACGGATTGGGGATGTTTTAGACAAGGGAGGAGGGGAAATTTTCGGTCGCGCCGGAAAAGAGGATTCCGGCGCTATGAGAGAATTGGAGTCCGGCAGGAGCAGATCGCTAAAACCGCATCATTTCCCGGATCTCATTCACCCGCTGTTCAACATCTTTCCGGGTAATATTCTTGAGGCGGTTGAAGCTAAAATCTTCCACCGTGAAAGAGGCGACCGTACTTCCGTAAATGACCGCCCGGCGCAGTTCCAGTTCGTTGATCTCTTCGCAAGTGGATAGATATCCCATAAAACCGCCGGCAAAGCTATCCCCGGCACCGGTGGGATCGGTCACCCGGGCTACGGGATAGGCTGGAGCCAGAAAGTAACTCTTTGGGGTAACCAGTACCGCCCCGTGTTCGCCTTTTTTAATTACCAGCGCGCGGGGGCCTTCACGTAACAATCGATGAGCGCCCTGAAACAGGTTGACTTCTTCGGTTAACAATTGCAGTTCCTCGTCATTGAGAATCAGGATGTCTACTTTGCGGATGACTTCCTGGAGCGGTTCCCTGGCTCCGGTGATCCAGAAGTTCATGGTATCCAGCACGATCAGTTCCGGGCGTTCGATCTGCTCCAGCACCCGCAGTTGCAGTTGAGGCTGGATGTTGGCCAGAAAGACGAAGCGATTTTGTCGATAGTGATCCGGAATTACCGGATTGAACCGCTCAAACACGTTCAGTTCGGTAAACAGGGTGTCGCGATCGTTCATGTTTCGATGATAGCGGCCTCCCCAGCGGAAGGTGCGTCCTTCCTCTACAACCACTCCGGCAAAATCTACTCCTCGCTGCTTCAAAAAGTCGATTTGGGAAAAGTCGAAATCCGTGCCCACCACTCCGACCAGGTTTACCGGAGCAAAGAAACTCGCCGCCGTGCTGAAATAGATGGCCGAACCGCCGGGAGCGTCATCTGCCTTTCCAAACGGCGTCTCCACGGTGTCCAGAGCGATGGAACCTACTACTAAAATAGCCATGATTGGTTTTCCCCTGTGCTTAAATTGATTTTTGGAATGAGCAAAAACCTTTTCTTTCCCCACAGGCACAAACGGCGCCAGTGTAAATGGCAGGGCGTGGTTTTCGTGTAAGATGGCGCAAATTTTCCTGCACTTGAAAATTAAACGGTGTTATGCTTTCGGAACTGGATAGCTGGAAGAAAGTGAACGGCGAGCGCGGCTAACCTCGGTGCAACGATTACCGGTGTTCATCCACTTTCCGGATATTGCAAAAACGTTTTGTGTTTTCGGGGGATTTCCTTCTGCGTTCCGATCTGTTCTGAGACTACATCCGCTCCGGGGCGGTGATGCTCAGGATGCGGAAGCCGTTCGCCAGCACCGTTCGGGTGGCCAGGCATAGCCCCAGGCGGGCCTGGGTAATTTCCGGAGCCTCACCTAACACCCGACACTCGGTGTAAAACTTGTGAAAAGCCGTGGAAACCTCCGACATGTATGTAAGCAGGAGATGAGGTTCATACTCGGTGGCGCATTTGAGCACGATTTTGGGAAATTCCATCAATTTCAGGATCAGTTCCATCTCCGCCGGTTCGTTTAACGGAGAAAAATCGGTGGTTCCCTGGAAGTGAACGCCCATCTCTTCCGCATTGCGGAGAATGCTGCAAATCCGGGCGTGGGCGTACTGGTTGTAAAATACCGGATTTTCCTCCGACTGGGTTTTGGCCAGCTTCAGGTCAAAGTTCAGGTGGGTTTGCATGGCCCGCATCAGAAAAAACCAGCGGGTAACATCCGGGCCTACTTCGTCAATCAACTCATCCAGCGTAACGTAGGTCGCCTTCCGGGTGGACATTTTGATTTTCTGATTGCCCTCGTAGAAGGTTACGAATTGATGGATCAACACTTTCACCCTGTCGGCGTCATAGCCCAGCGCCCGTACCCCGGCCAGCACATCGGGATAGGTGGCGATGTGATCGGCGCCGAAGAGGTCGATCATCAGATCGTAGCCCCGATCAAATTTGGTTTTGTGATAGGCCATATCCGGCAGGCGATAAGTCGGCTCCCCGGTGCTTTTGACGATCACCCGATCGCTGTCCAGGCCGAACTCGGTGCTTTTAAACCACAGGGCGCCGTCTTTCTCGTAAGCCAGCCCCAGCTCCTTGAATTTTTCGATCACCCGATCGATCTCGCCGCTTTCATACAGATCCAGTTCATTAAAAAAGGAATCGAAGTGGATTCGCAACCTCGCCAGGGTTTTCTTGATGTCTTCAAAAATCAACCGTTCGGCGGTCTCTTTGAAAATGGTTAAATCTTCGGTGTCCTTGAGGGAGTCCCCGTACTGTTCCCGGATATGGGCAGCGATGTCCCGGATGTATTCCCCCTGATAGTACTCTTCGGGAAATTCGATGGCCTCTCCCAGAAGCTCCCGATACCGCAATCGCACCGAATCGGCCAGGATGCGCATCTGCCGCCCGGCGTTGTTAAAATAGTATTCCCGGGTGACCTGGTAGCCCAGCCACTCCAGCAGGTTGGCGATGGTATCTCCCAGGACCGCCTGTCGCCCGTGCCCCACCGTCAAGGGGCCGGTGGGATTGGCGCTGACGAATTCCACCAGGGCTTTTTGCCCTTTCGCCAGGTCGAATCGCCCGTATGCGCTGCCGGCTTCCAGAATGCGTTTGACCGCCTGTTGCAGTTCTGTTTTCGCCAGAAAAAAATTGATGAACCCCGGCCCGGCAATCTCCACTTTGGCGATTCGCTCCGGATCCACCTCCAGGGCTGCCACGATTTGGGTGGCAATCTGGCGGGGATTCTGCTTCACTTCCCGGGCCAGTTGCATGGCTAAATTGACGCTAATATCCCCGTGTTCTGCCACCCGGGGACGCTCAAACACATATTCGATAGAGGGAAACTGAAGCTTTTGGAGGGCCTGGTCAATCCGTTCCTTCAGATACGATTCGATGGTCAGCATGATCTTCCACTCTGGTCATTTTAGCATCTGCCCATAACAATTCCAGTCCGTAGAATGCGCGAATCTCCGGGCGAAAAATGTGCACCACCACATCCACATAATCCATCAACACCCAATTCAATCGCTGATACCCTTCAATATGCCACACCCGCACGCCTTCTTCTTTGAGCTGTCTCTCAATATGGTTCACCAGGGTTTTAACATGGATGTCCGATTCTCCGCTGACGATGACAAAAAAATCGGTGATGTCGGTTAGCTCTCGCAGATCCAGAATAACGATGTTCTGGCCTTTCTTTTCCAGAGCCAGTTGAGAAATGCGCTGGGCCAATTCTTCCGCGTTCATGGGGCCTCTTATTTCATAAACGGTTTTAGCATTCGGTAGTCGTGTCCGATAATGATGGTCGCATCTAATTGTAGATTGGGATCCACCTGCGATTTGATCTGCTCGGTGGGAACCCCCAGAATATCGGCCACAATTTGGGCGCGATCCCGGTTTCCGATGCGATCCAGAATCCGGGTTTCCGGAACCTGAAAGTGTTTGTAATTTCCCTGGGAGACGACATCGATGTTCTGCCTGCGGAGGTAGCGGGTCAGGGTTTCGGCCAGACCGTTTACGCCGCATCCATTGAGCACTTCCACCTGAATGCGCCGGGCTACCGGCTGAATGGCGGCCTGCTGTACGGGAACCGGAGGAGGCGTTTGCGGCTGCTCCGTTGCAGGAGAAACCGGAGAGGAGGAGGGAGAGGCAACGGCCGGTTCTTCCTCGACCGTGATGAGCTTCTTTCGGATGGGGTTGGATTCCCACGCCCCGGCAAGAATTGCCTGGATATGTCCCCACTGCCAGAACACCACCGTTCCCGCGAACATCACCAGCAGCAGGTACAGTATCCAGCTATTGGAACGGGAATTCCCGGCCTTTTTGACCGGGGAGCGATGGTGCAGGGTGTTCCGAGATTGGCTGATCTGCGCTTTAACAATCTTTTTGATCCGCGGATTGGACAAATCTCTCCGGGTGCGATTGGCCAAGTGTACCCTTCTCCTTTACTTTGTATCTATTTGTCGATACCGTGGGCAATTGTACGCAAATAAATTCCGGAAATAAAGAATTTTCCGTATCTGTTTGGCAAAGGGGGGATCCCGGGAGGAGTTGGCGGGAGGTATTCCAGAATTGGTGCCAGACGGGGGAACGTAGTGCGTATTGCGTATTACGTAATGGGCTTGTTACGCAATACGCATTAGGGGGTTCACGACGGCGCTTTCATGGAGCGCCGTCGGTGTTCCTCTTTCCTGTTTAGTCTTTCCTCTCAGGAGGCCACCTTTCGGCGGGCGACTTTCCGGAGGGTTTCGGCCACGGTGTCGATTTGAAACGGCTTCATGATCAGGGCATCCACCGGAGCCTCCGGGGGAAGGTCGGTTGACCATTTTCCCGGGCTAACGGCGGCAACGATATTGATATTCCGGGCAACTTGCCGAATCGTTCGGGCCGTCTCAACGGCCTCTTCTCCCATATTATCCAGATCGACGATGGCAATGTCGATATCGCCGGAGTGGGTGACGACCGCCAGGGCTTCGTTTCGGCTTCCCACCAGATACACATTAAACCCCAGAAAGGTGAGCATGTCCCGTAAGGCCTCCCGGAGATGGGAATGCTTTTCGATCACCAGGATGTTTTCTCCCCCTTTATCCCCGGCGGTAATTTCGATAGTGTGATCTTCCTCGACGGCGGTCTGAATGTCCGCCGGAGGCAGGTAGATGGAAAACGTGCTTCCCTCCTCCGGAGCAGAGCGTACTTCCAGAAACCCGTTGTGACTCCGGATAATGCCGTAGGCCACGGAGAGTCCCATACCGGTGGCCGGCCCTTTCTTTCGGGTGGAGAAGAAGGGATCGAAAATTCGAGAGAGATCTTCCGGCGCAATTCCCTGACCGCTATCGACAACTTCCAGCACCACATAGGGTTGGCCGTCGGTCGCCGGTGATGCCGGAGGGGTATACGCTTCGGTGCGGGTACGGAGGGTAATACGGCCTCCTTCGGGCATGGCTTCGGCGGCGTTGACCACCAGGTTGATCAGCGCCCGGGCCAGCCGCGCCGGGTCGGCCAGTATCGGGGGAACATCGGAGGCCAGATCCAGTTCCAGGTGAACCCCCTCTTTCAGGTGCTGATGGAGGATGGGGGTAAGGCGTTCCAGGAACCGATTGGGAGAAACCCGGGTTAGCTTCAGGCTGTGGTATCCGGAAAATAAGGCCAGCTGTCGGGTGATTTTCTCCGCCCGTTCCAGGGTTTCCCGAATCACGGCCAGGCGCCGCTCCGCTTCGGGCAGATTGCGGGCATCCTGATGCAGCAACTCCAGATGGGGTTTGATGATGCCCAGGATGTTATTCAATTCATGGGCGATTCCCCCCACCAGGCGCTCCAGGCTTTCCAGCTTCCGATGGCGATATTCCCGTTCCACGGCTTCGGGGGAAAGCCCTCCTTGCGAAGCCGGTTGCGTGGCTTTATCCCGAAACGCTTGCAACAGGGAAGCCCGCTTCAGTGCCAGCACCACCTGGTGCATGAACGCCTGAATCAGATTCACCTCGGCGGTGGAAAAAGGACTGGCCTCCAATTCCCGCCAGAACACGGCCACCCCGTACTGAAATTGGGGATCTCCCACGGGAATGGAAAGCACCGAGCAGTTTTCGGTAGCGGTTAACCCCAGTTCTCGCAATTGCCAGGGTTCCAGGGTTCGCCATTGATGGGGCGCATGGTTGCGGAACGTCTGCCAGACCGGACCGTCGTTTTCCGGGATGGGTTTCACCCGTTTCAGCCGCTGTTCGGTAAAGCTGACCACCGGGGTCAGGCGCTTCCGATCCGCTTCCCATCGAAACAGGAGCGCATCATCCGCCAGAATCAGTTTGCATCCTTCCACGATGAGCACCCGCAGCAACTCTTCCCGATCGGAAAGATGGGTCAGGGTATGTCCGGTTTGTTTTAACAGCTCCAGTTTTTGGACCAATTGCTGGAATTGTCGGGCCATCTGTTTGATGGTCTGGGCTTTCTCGTGAACCTCTCGATTGAGGGCCGCGAAACGGCTCTGATTTTGCTGAATCTCCTGGCGCAGGCTTATCTGTTCGGTCACATCCAGCAGGCTGATCACCAGGTTATGGGACTTCTCCGGTCGATTTTTAAGAATACTGATATGCAGTTCCACGAATTTGCGTTGCTCCCCGGGCGCCAGAATCATGGTTTCGTATTTATGGGGTTGATCTCCGGAATGTTTTTCCAGTTTTTGCAATAAGGTGGTGAGTTCGCTGGCGCCGATGAAGTCTTCCAGGCTGCTTCCCGGAAGTTCTTCCGGGGGGATTTCCAGTAACCGGCCGGCAGCCGGATTCGCCCACTCGATCTTGCCCAGGGGGTCGGTGATGAGCATTGCCACCGGGCTTTTGTGAAACAGAAGGTTGTAATAAGTTTGAAACTGTCTGGCTCTCCGGAATTGGTCATCCAGGAAATCGGCGAATTCATTGAATGTGCGGGCGAATTCGGCCACTTCTCCCCCTCCTCCGGTGACCTGAAAGCGAACGCCGATGGAATCCCCATTCCGGTCAAAATTTTTCAGCACCTCCCCGGCCAGGCGAATCGGTCGGGCGATCTGGCGGGAAAAAATCACCGTCAACAGAATGATCAACAGCGCCAGCGCTCCCAGCGCCGCCAGACGATGTTTCTCCCGAATCAGGATCGAGTAAGAGAACTCCCGGGCATTGAGCACCGCCGCCAGATAGCCCAGGGTTTCATCGGCATACACCACCGGTTGGCGCAACAGGAGATACTCGGGGGTTTCTTCCAGAGAAACGTTTCGAGCCAGAAAGGGATGCAAAAACGCCTGAAATTCCTGATCTCGAAATCCGTACCATTGCTGTCCCTGCAAATCCATCAGCAGCAGGCCCACAATCTGGGGACTTTCTTCCAGGGGTTGAAGGGCGGCTTGTATGGCATCTGTCTGATACAGCCACATGGCGACCGCAATACGGCCGGTGGTTTCTTCCAGTTGGGCTTTGTACTTATGAATAAACCGCGCCTTGACCTCTTCCCGGGTTTGATAGAGGGAATAAGCCTGGAAGCCGGCCACGGCCAGAAAGATCAGCGCGGCCATGAGCCACAGTTTGCCGGCAATCGATATGCGCTGGAGGGTTGTTTTCATTGCCAGATCAGATGTTTGACCAGTTCCAGAATTTCCGGATCATAGCTGGCGCCTTCGCTTTTGAGGGCGTTGACGTTCATCCAGATTTCCGGCTGGGATTTGCCCCGGGTTTCCACAGCCACGGAGACTCCCCGGGCAATCAACGTGGGATCGGTGCTCATGGAAAGCACCTTCCATTCCCGGCAGCGGGGCAGTATCTGCCGGGTAATATCCCGGCGTCCGGGAATTAGAAGCACCGCCTGTAGCTGCTCCCAGTCAACTCGATAGAGAGCCTGTACGGGGGTCATCTGTACAACCAGCGGGGTTTTCTTGAACGGAAGGGTGGGGAGGTGGAGCAGGATGCCGTAAAATTTTCCGGCTTCCCGGGAAGCGGCCGCGTCGGTGCTGTCATAAACCAGCGCCAGGCGAATGGTATCCAGGCGAGCCACATCCAGGGCGCGATTTCGGGACAGCAGTTTGAGTAGAATCTCGGCCTTGAGTTCATCCGCATCGGCCCGCTGCGCCCGGAGGTTGGAAGATAGAATCGCCGTCAGGCCCAGGCACAACACCCCTGTTAACAGCAACCCCCGCATGGAAATATTGTACGCAAAAGCAGGGGTAATTGAAAATAAATTCTGAAAATTGGATATTTTTTGATGATGTTCTTTTCTCTCCTTTTCCCCTCACCCTTTCGACTGAACTCAGGGCATCCCGCCCGGCGGGACTCTCCCTGCGACGGTCGAGGGGGTACCTCAGTTTTGTCGCCGGATCCCGATCAACCGGGGGCTTTCTCCAATCCAATCTATATACACCCTCACCCATTTTCCCCAGCGGCGGGTTTTATCTCGCCGGATACGGAGGGTAATTTCCCATTGAGAATGGCCTTCGGAACCGGCTGCCACCTGAACCGCCTTTGCCAGAGGAACCCGGGGAGTGCTTCCGGGAAGGATGCCACTTCCGATGAGGCGTCCGTCCTCCCGAATCCGGTACCGGTACTCCGTGGTCAGTGGATCTTCCAGCCCGGCTTCTATGGCCAGGTCGATGAAGGTGAGTGCGATGCCTTTCTCATCGGTAACCAGCCGGAATTTGTCCAGGCAATTGACCCGGCGATAGTAAAAACGGGCGATCTTTTCCCGGCGTTTGAGCAGCGTTTTCAAGATGTATTGCTCCGCTGCGGGGTCGGAATACTGCCCCGCTTTCACCGCTGCGGCTATCTGTTCTTCGGTAAGTGACATGATGATTTTGGTGGCCCAGAAGGCATCCAGATTGGTCATGTTCTCGAAAGCCGGGTTGGGCATCTGGGCTTTATACTTATGGGGATGAAACAGTTCGGCCTCGAAATATCCCACCGAGGGATGGATCTTCGGGGTTTGCTTTTCCCAGGGTCGTACAAGCAGCCCCAACGAGAATAGATTTGCCAGCATTCGATTGGGATCGATCATATGTTCGTGACCGCGCCACAGTTCATTGGGACCATAAGCGGCGCTGCCCAGCGTGGAACCGAAATCAATCAGATAGTGCCGCACAAAATGCCGTCCGTTTTCTTCCACATACATATCCAGGGTGTTGTCGTCTTTAGTATCGAAGTGGTTCAGCCAGGCGGCCATAACCCGCAGCCCCCGCAGTTCCCGGCGGTGTTCATGGGGGATCAAATCGTTGGGATCATCATCCCGGGTGCCTTTAAAACTGAACGGCCCCAGGGGCTTACCGGGAAGATATTTACTGGCCAGAGCTCGAATGCGGCCGTCGGAAAGGGTGTCCACCTTCGCCAATATGGCATCAATGTCTTCCTGCCGCATGGGGCGCTTGCGTCCTTTTTCATCGGTGAAGGTCACGTTTTCTCCCAGCCGTAACTGCTCGGGGCGGAAATAGGTGATGTAGTTTTCCGGCACGTTAAATCCCAGGGCATAGAACAGTTTGGTGGAAACCACTTCCGCGCCGGTAGCCAGTTCCGGATAGCCTTTGGGATCGAATTTGATCAGATACCGATCTCCCCGGGCATCTTCAATGACAAATCCCGGTGTAATCCCCTGATTCTTGGCCCGGATGATTGTCCAGATGTTGGTGGTATCCGGCCCGTCGCCGGTGTTGGGTCCCCGGGCGATTTCTTCCACTGTCATCGGCCGTACATGGTTGCGATTGGTGAACCAGGTGGAATTTTCCACCTCGTCGAAGGCGTTGCAGTTGTAAGCCTGTTTGGGCTTCCCCGCCAGTTTGCGGAGGTGCCGGGAGAGGTCAAACGCCTGCTCCACCTGATCGGTGAATTGCCGCTCGAAGTATTGGGCATAGCCGCCGGATTTTCTCGCTTCCGGCGGAGGAATGTCGTAATTATCGGGGGGAAGCGGTTCGGGGGGAGAGAAACGATGCGTGGAGGCGCAGCCCATCAGCGCCGCCAGCAAGATTATCCCCGACAGCGAATATGAACGATGTATGGAAATCATGGTCATTTCCCGGTTTTGGGTAAAGGAATCCGGTGTTAACCGCCGGAATGGCTTAATATAGATTGAAGATCACCCGATGCCCTTCTCCGGTGAACCCTACCTCCAGTTTGGCGACCAACTCGCCGTGACTCCAGAAGCGCAGGCCGGCTCCATAAGCGAACCGGAGATTCGGGAGAGCGACCTTTCCCAGGTTCGGGGCGACCTGCCCGAAATCCCAGAACAGTGCCGCATCAATTCCCCGTACCCGCCGATTCCAGATCGGATAGCGATATTCCAGAGAACCGCTCAGTCGATCATAATCCCGGAAGCGCCCCCGGGTATATCCTCGAATGGTTTCCTGGCTGCCCAGTTCCGCCAGGTAGTAGAAAGGCACCTGCTTGCCGGGCATCGTTCGAGTAAGTTCTGCGCTTCCCCGAAGCACCAGGGTTCTGCCGTAAAACAGATGCAGGCATCGGGATACGGTGATACCCATTTTGGTGAATGCATACCTGTGCGGGTCACCGGTAGCCTGTCGATAAAGTCCGGCAAAAAGGCGCACCTCGCCGCCCTGACGGGGGTTGCCCGGCGTATCCCGGTTATCCAGAATCATGGCCCCCTCGACGTACCAGAAGCGCAGCCCGGTTTCTCTGCCGGGAAGAGCGACCTGCCCAAACCGCTGTTCGATGGAGGGATAGCGAGGGCTACGACCGGGGAGGATGTTGTTCACCTGGTAGCCGGTGGCTGCCCGGAGGTATAGCCCCCGAAGGGGGACTTTCCGATACAGGGCAAATTCCGCCCGCAGGAGTTCATGGGCATAACTGCTGCGATTTTCGTGTACAGATTGGTGGCCGAGACCGAAAAAGGCTTCGTCAGAGAGGTTGCGATATTCCAGAAGCAACTCTCCCCGAAAGCCGGTGCGATAGAAAGGCACGCGATCCAGCCGGATGAAGTAGTGTTGTCTTCGACGCACCCCGGCGGAAACCCCCACCTGAAGTCGGGACTCCGGAGAGAGCAGGGACAGGTGCGAATAACGCAAGCCCACTCCCGATCGGGAGGAGAAGATGGGGCGAACCTTGCGTAACCCATCATCGGAAATGAGCAGATCGGCTATTCTCTGAGGAAGATGGGTGCCCAGAACCAGACCCACGGTATATTCCATGCCTTCTAAAGTGAGATCTATCGGAAAATGCACGATCCAGGCGGGAAGACATATCAGCGTTTCCCAGGTGGAGTGCGACTTGAGTTTTTTGAATGCTTTTGGGGTGGTGGTATCCGGGCGGGTTTGGGAAGTGAGGGCGGTGGAATCGCTTTCGGTTGCCTTTATGGTCATCCCGATGGTGAGGAACAAAAACAGAGCAACTCCTTGCACAACCCTGGATTGCCGCTTTCGGCTGCCACGGTTCATTTGGCCCCTCCAGGTATGGTAAACGGTTAAACGGTGTTGATCCGGGTTAGCGATTTAGGAGATCCCGAAACCATCCGTTGTGCGGTAGCAGCCGTTCCCGGAAAGCGTTCAGGGTTACCTGGCGCTGCATGGTATCCAGAAATCGAGCCGGGCTGGGAGCAAAAATCAGAGTGATGATAATCGCCAGGTATACCAGAATGGTGGTGTTCAACTGTTTAGGATTGGCGAATTTCAGGGCGGTACCGAAAGAACGTTTGATCTTTTTGTTGGCTAAATCCACGCTAAACAACTCGTCCAGAACCAGATGACTGAAATAGCCCAGGGAAACGAAGGATCCGCACATCCAGGAGAGTAAGTCATCGAATTCCAGGAGATAGTAGCAGAAGACGGTCATTATCAATCCAAACAGGACTGCCGCCGGTATCGAGTGGAACATTCCCCGGTGTTTGGTCAGGCTGGTGAAAATCTTTAGCCCCAGAAAATGAAGGATGACGAAGGAAGCCAGCCACAGCACCACCAGCTCCGCCAGCGAGAGGCGATCCGCCTGGGAAAACATGATCAGAAAAGAGAATAACACTGCCAGAGTGCCAAACAGAACTCGCAAAATGGTGGCGTTATCGGAATCCAGATCCGGCAGCAAACCCCCCAATGTGCCCATTCCGAAATAGAGCAACACCTCTTTGGGGGTGGCGATCTGAGCGTTCATCAACCCGGTGGCGACCAGACCGCTGGCGGTGGAGCTGACAACTAAGTGGGTGTTGAAATTGGCCATACTGGATGCTCGATACTGGATGCTGGATACTGGATGCTGGTGCTTGCGTTCCCCCGGCCGTGATCCCGACGCAGGCTGGAAGCCCTACTTATTGACAGGCTGGAAGCCCTACTTATTGACAGGCTGGAAGCCTGTCCTACCGGCCATTTTGAAATTTGAAATTCCCCGGCATTGCTCAAGGCCAGGGATGGCCCTGACTTAATCTGACAGGCTGGAAGCCTGTCCTACCGGTCATTTTGAAATTTGAAATTCCCCGGCATTGCTCAAGGCCAGGGGTGGCCCTGACTTAAGCTGACAGGCTGGAAGCCTGTCCTACATCCCCGGTAAACGAATCTGGATGAATATTTCTCAAATGTCCCGTGATAGTACACAAGAATCCCGGATATTACAAGTCTCGAAATGCATAGTTTTCGACAACTTTTCCTCTCGATGAGAGAAGCGGGCGCCTTTTTCTGCATGGGGTGAATTTCCCTTGCTTCCCCGGTATGGGCGTATATATTAAACAGAAACGAAACGCATCAGGGGGATGCGCAGTGACGTTCAGGGTAACGCCGGGTCTGTTGTTGGGGCTGACAGTATTTATCATCGGTGTGTCGGAGGTGTTCGGACAGCCGCCCCCGCCGCCGGTACCGGCCCGGTGTCTGAGTTCCCCGGAACATCAGATGCTGCAATACTGGGGGCGCTATCATCGGCTCCCCACGGATTTGCTGGATGCGTTCCTTATTGCCGAAGGGATTACCGATTCTCTTCGCCGCCGGGAGTTGCATCAGCAGGTGGATCACCTGCTGGAAGCGCTGGAACGTCGGATTAAACCGGGGCACTCTCCCGCCAAAAAAGGACGCCGCATTTTTGATTTTCTCCATCGTCGATGCTTTAAGAAATACGTATTAAACGCCCGACTCTCCCACACATTAACCGCGCACGCTTACAATTGTCTGACGGCCACGGCGCTGTTTTATCTGTTCGGAGAGCATTTTCAGGTGCCCATTCGGATTTATACCAGCCCCACCCATGTATTTGCCGCCGTTGATGAGGCAGATCGCCGCATCACCGTGGAGCTGACCGATCCCCGGGGCGGTTTCGATTACCGGGGGAACTGGGAGGAACACGTGGAATTTCTGTTACGCTATAAGTTGATTTCCCGGGAGGAACTGGAACGGAAGGGGCCGGAACAGATTTACGATGAATATGTGCAACATCGCCGGGAGATTCGTCCGGAGCAACTGGTCGCGGTGGTGTATAACAATCTGGCGGTGGAGTATCTGGAACAGTTGCGCTACGAGGAAGCGCTGTGCGCCATCAAGAAAGCCCTGCATTTTGACGCCGGAGATCCCGATTATCACCACAAGTATCAGGCGATTTTGCAACTGCTGGTGCAATCGGTTGAGATGGATCTGGGGCAACAGGTGGAAGCGGTGATCGAAGGGTTGCGATTTTTCCCCCGGGACGGCAACTTTCAGCGGTTTGGGTGGAGCGTGGTGGAACGGGCGATCTATCAACTGGTAAGCCGGGAGAAGGATTTCGCTCGCGCCTCTCGCATTGTGGCCGGGTTGTATCCTCTGATGGAGGAATCGCCGGAGATGACCCGGCGGGTTCAGCGGTTGCGGGAGATTGTGGATCTGGAATGGATCGGCACTCTGTTTCGCAGAGGCGAGTATCAAACCGCCTATCAAAAAATTCTTCCCCTGTACCGGCGCGCACCCGATCAGCCCCGGTTTAAGGATGTATATGTGGATGTGACCATCAAGTATGCCGATTACCTGAGCAGCTACGGCAAAATTGAACAGGGATTGGAATTGCTGGATACGCTGCGGGTTCAATGCGGGGATTATCCTGTGGTAAAGGAGGCCTATGCGGAGATCGTGCTACGTTATCTGGGGCGGGATCTGGAATATCGCACCCATCCGGAACGGGCACGAAAACTTCTGGTACGGGCGTTTGCCGTGGATCCGGACAATGTGTATATCCGGCGAGGACTGGCCACGGTGTACCA
This sequence comes from uncultured Calditrichaceae bacterium, assembly GCA_964416895.1. Taxonomy (GTDB): domain Bacteria; phylum Calditrichota; class Calditrichia; order RBG-13-44-9; family J075; genus CAYQGB01. The sequence goes on along the minus strand of CAYQGB010000024.1, from coordinate 9,543 downwards.
TGAACTGACCATGGAGGCCATCCGGGCAAAACGGTACCGGGAGGCCAAAAAGATTGTGCTGGAAGGTTTACAATACAATCCAGAGGATCAGGTGTTGCAAGATGATCTGGGGCATATTAACGATTTGCTGGTGTATATCAAACAACGTCCCTAAACAACGGAGAGGTGGATATGGGTAAGCGGTACAATCCGGTAGAAAAACGCAGGCGGCGCAAGCGCTACATCAAGCGCAAAAAGAAGGAACTGCGTGAGCGGTTACAACGGCGCCAGGGGCGATAAGCCCGCGTCGGAATGGTTGCCGCCCCGAGGAGACATCTTCGGGGCGGTGCTGTAATGGGCTACGATTCCAGATGGTGCCGGATAATTTTGGCTTCTTTCATAAACACCACATCTTCCCCGATATTGGTCGCCAGATCTCCCACCCGCTCCAGAAACCGGGCAATGCGAGCGGTGGCAAAACCCTGTTCTAGTTTGTCCGGTTGTTCTTTTACCAGGGCAATGGTCTCCTCAACGATGCGGGCATACCAGTCATCCACTTCATTGTCCCGGCGGCATACTTCCCGGGCCAACTCGGCATCCTGATGAATGAAGGCGTTGACCGCATCGTGAAGTTGCCGACAGGCCACCTCGCTCATCTGGGGAATTTTTTCCATAGATTTGAGCCGGGGCATACCGGCAATTTGCAACACAACTTTGGCAATGTTCACCGCATGGTCGCCGATCCGTTCCAGGTCGTTGTTCATTTTTAATCCCCCGACAATGAAGCGCAGGTCGATGGCCACCGGTTGCTGCAAGGCCAGCAGGGTAAGGATCTGGTCTTCGATGTTGACTTCCATTTTGTCCAGTTCCTGATCCCGGGAGATAACCTGCTCGGCCAGGGCGGTATCCTGCTTTTCCACTGCTTTTACGGCCATGCGAATGCTGTGCTCGGCTTCATTGGCCAGAAAGATCAAATCCTTCTTGATGTTCTCTAACAACTGCTGAAATTTTTCCTTCATCATACCTCCTGACGATACCGTTGATTAACCGAAACGCCCGGTGATGTAGTCCTCGGTCAACTTTTTGCTGGGATTGGTAAAAATCTTTTTGGTTAAATCGAATTCGACCAACTCGCCTAACATCATAAACGCGGTGTAGTCGGATATCCGGGCCGCCTGCTGCATATTGTGGGTTACGATGACGATGGTGTAATTCTGTTTCAATTCGTCAATGGTTTCTTCGATTTTACCGGTGGAGATGGGATCCAGGGCCGAAGCGGGTTCATCCATCAGGATGATGTCCGGTTTGTTGGCTAAGGTACGGGCGATGCACAGCCGCTGTTGCTGCCCGCCGGAGAGATCCAGCGCCGATCGGTGGAGCCGATCTTTGACCTCTTTCCACAGGTCGGCCTGTTTCAGGGCGGATTCCACAATTTCCTCGAGCATCTGTTTATCGGTAACCCCGTTGACTTTAGGGCCAAAGGCGACATTCTCCCAGATGCTCATGGGAAAGGGGTTGGATTTCTGGAAGACCATGCCCACTTTTTTGCGCAATTCTTCCAGTCGAATGTTTTTTCGATAGATGTCTTCTCCCTCGATGAACACCTGCCCGGTAAGGTAGCTGCCGGGAATCAGATCGTTCATTCGATTGAAACACCGCAAGAGGGTGGATTTTCCGCACCCGGAAGGACCGATAAAGGCGGTGACTTTGTTTTCCGGAATGCGCAGGTTGATGTTCTTCAGAGCATGGGCTTCCGGGGAATAGTAAAAGTTTAGCTCCACAGTTTCGATGACCACTTTTTCCCCATCCAGAAGGTTGGGGGTGGGACCATGCCCGGTTTCGGTTTGATCCAGCACGGAAGACTTTTCCAGGCCGATTTGGTTCATGGGTGTGGTTCCTTATGTTTGTGGTTCTTCTCCGGGGGCGGAAGGGCGCTTAAGCGCCCTTTCCCGCCGCTTAAGGGCGCTTAAGCGCCCTTAAGTTCCTCGATCCTCGACTTCCTCAAAACGTCGCTCCTTTCAGCTTGCGCCGCAACCGATTCCGAAAGAAAATCGCCGTCAGATTCAGCAGCACCACCAGCACAATGAGCAGCAGGGCGGTGGAATATACCATGGGTTTGGCCGCTTCCACATTGGGCGATTGAAATCCCACGTCGTAGATGTGGAATCCCAGGTGCATAAACTTGCGATCCAGATGGAAAAAGGGAAACTCCGTATCCAGCGGGAGAGTCGGGGCGAGCTTCACCACCCCGGTAATCATCAGCGGAGCCACCTCACCGGCGCCCCGGCTGATCGCCAGGATCAGGCCGGTGAGAATTCCCGGCATGGCGTTGGGAAGCACAATCTTGCGGATCATCTGCCATTTTGTGGCCCCCAGCGCCAGGGCGCCTTCCTTATTGGCCCGGGGTACCGCTAACAGCCCCTCCTCCGTGGCAACCACCACCACCGGGAGGGTCAACAGGGCCAGCGTCAGGGAAGCCCACAGAATGCCCCCGGTGCCGAAAGTCGGTTCGGGAAGCCGATCGCTGAAAAACAGTTGATCGATACTTCCCCCGACCATATAAATAAAAAATCCCAACCCGAACACCCCAAACACAATCGAGGGCACGCCGGCCAGATTATTCACCGACAGGCGAATCAGGCGGATGATGGTACCCTGGCGGGCGTATTCGTTGAGATAAATAGCCGCCAGCACGCCGAAGGGCACCACGGCGATGGACATCAACAGCACCATCATCACCGTGCCGAAAATCGCCGGGAAAATCCCCCCTTCGGTATTGGATTCCCGCGGCTCGGCGGAGAGAAACTCCCACACTTTTCCCAGATAATGCCCCACTTTCTGGACGGCACCCATTCGATTGGGGTAAAAATAGCGCACGATCTGAGAAAGATACAGGGTTTTGCTCTGCCCATCGGCGGTTTCCACGGTAATGGTCAACGCGCGATCCAGAATTGTCAGGCGTTCCAGTTCCTCATTCAGGCGGAGATACGCCGGGGCAATCTCTTCTTCCAGGCGGGTGGCCCGTTGCCGCAGGGCGGATAGCTTTTGTTGTCCCGCCGGCGTGGCGGCCTCCGGTTCAATTTCCAGGAGGGAAATTTCCCGGTGCAGGCGGGTTAGCGGTTCGGTCAACCGGGTGATCTCCCGTTGCAGGGCATCCAGGGCGGATTTGTTGCGGTGGGCGGCGGCGAAAGCTCCGGCCAACTTCTCCGCAAATCCGGCCTCATCGGCGGAAACCTGCAGGGAATCCCATTGCAAAGATCGAATATAGCCGTAGAAATTTCCGTACTCCATGCGCTCGATGGTCACCGCCTGGGGGGGATGTTCCTCCCCAACAACATCCGCTCGATGAATCCACACAAAATCCCGGCCGTAAATATCCCGATTGCCGATTTTGAGTTGAAATTGCTCATCGCGAAGTTCCTGCCCCTGGGCATCGGTGATAAAGTCGGTATGTTCCTCCCAGAATTCTCCCAGATACACGGTGCCGTCTTTGAGGGTGACCTGCCGAAGGTCTCGCGGCCAGAAAAATCCCAGCCCTTTGACCAGAATAATTCCCACAATCCAGGCCACCATCCCCAGCGACACCACCAGCCCCAGGGCGGTGGCGAATACATAAGAATCACCTTTTTTTCGGAAATAGCTGATGGAAATACTCATGGTTAAAACCTGGCGTATTTTTGTCGTAACCGTTCCCCGATAAACGAAGAGAGCGTGTTAATCAGAAACGTGAAAATGAACAGCAGCAGAGCGGTTAAAAACAAAACCCGATACAGGGTGCCTCCCACCGGCGCTTCAGGAATTTCCACCGCAATGCAGGCGCTCATGGCCCGGAAACCGTTGAAAGGGCTGAGGTCAATGATAGGGGTGTTTCCGGTGGCCATCAGCACGATCATGGTTTCGCCCACGGCCCGTCCCAATCCCAGCATCATGGCGGCGAAAATACCTCCGGAGGCTGCCGGAAGCACCACCTTGCGCACCGTTTGCCAGCGGGAAGCCCCCAGGGCCAGCGCCGCCGACGTGAGGGAATCCGGCACATTGCTCAGGGCGTCCTCGGCCACGGTGAAGATAATCGGTACCACGGCAAACCCCAGCGCAAAGCCCACCACCAGGCTGTTGCGGGTCTCATATGTCTCCCCCAGGCGGGTAAACAACCACTGCTGAAAATTCCCCTCAAAAAACAACCGCTCTACAGGATGCCCCAACCACAGGGAAAGGATCAGCGTAAGCACCAGGATGAACAGGGCCACCCAGATGGCCCCGGTGGGAGGAAGTTTCTCCCGATAAGATTCCGGCACCTGCCGCCAGACACCTAAAGCAAGGCCAAATACCAGCGGGAGCAGGAAGAAAAACAGCAACGCGCTGGAAAGGTAATCCTCGATGAGAGGAGAAAAATACAGCCCGGCCAGAAAACCCACCACCACACTGGGCAAAGCGGCCATAATTTCCACCGTGGGTTTGATCACCCGGGCCAGCTTCCGGGGGGCAAACTGCGACACGTAGATGGCGCTGAGAATGGCAATGGGCACGGAAAAAATCATCGCATATAAAGTGCCCTTGAACGTGCCGAAGATCAGCGGAATCAGACTGAGCTTGGGTTCAAATTCGTCGCTGCCCCCGGTAGATTGCCACACGAACGCCGGTTGGGGATACCCCTCGTACCACACCTTGCCGAACAGAGTTTTGACGGTGGTCTCCGGATGGGGATTTTCCAGCCGGAACAGGGTAAAGGCATTCTCTGCATTGACCGCCACAATGGCGTTTACTTTGGGCGAGAACGCCGCCGCCTGAATCCGGCTATGGGAAGGTTGAAAGGCCAGTTGGGTGCGCCCGGTGGTAGAGTAGTGCAGCCCGGCCTGCCCCTCGGCGTCGATGGTCAGAAAACTGCGATTACGGGAAGAAACATAAATCTGAGTGACCGCCGCATTGTGGGAGCGATATTGATGAATGCGTTGAAATTTCAATACATTGGACGGCGTTCGCACCGGAAACCAGGTTTCCACCTCTCCCCCGGCCCCGCCGATCACCACCGTTTGATCGCCCAGCAAATACTCCACCGCCGCAATGGGGGAATTCAAAGCCTTCCAGCGTTCTTTCTGTTCGATGTCTTCATAATCGCTGATATCCAGCCATACAATTTCCCCTTCCACGGTGCCGATAATGAGATTCTCCCCGTGGTAGCTCATGGTCATGGCGCTGATCCGATGACCTTCTAAAAAATCGGTGAGATTGTGGAGATACGCTTCTTCCAGGTCCGGATCATAAATTCTCAGCCACAACTCCCCCTGATGATTGGTCCAGGCCCAGAATTCGTACAGGTCCTCGTTTTTCCGATACACCATAAGTTCCACATGATTGGGGAGGGAATCGGCAACAGTGGATACTTTCCAGGGGGGTTCCTGAATGACCCGGGCTTCGATCACCCGCTGCTCCCCGGCATAATTGGGCTTCATCCGGATTTCTCCGGTATACACCCGTCCCGAGTCGCTACCGGCGGCGAAAGCCTCTCGTCCCAGACTTCCCCGGGAAGCGGAAAGCAGCTTCTCTTTCCCTTTGAGAGGAAGTTGCACCTGCCGGATGGGCTTCCCATCGGAAATGCGAAAAAAGGTGATCGCGCCCCGATCGTTCAGGGTATAAAACACCTCCAGATAAGGATCAACCCCGGTTAGCAAAATCCGGGGTGATCCGGTAGATACGGGGAAAGTAAACCACTCTTTCACAGAAGCTCCCCAGGAAAGGGGCCAGCTTTGATAGGCCAGGAACAACAGGATGGCCACAATACTCAGGATGATCCCATATCCCCCGGCAGCAATAATCCGGCGGGCCCGTCGGTCTGCTCGATGTGCCCTGTGATAATGCGCTTCCCACTGTTGCCGGGAGATTACCCGGGGCATGCCGGTTCTGGTTTCCTGTTCCATCTCTCCCATTTTCATATACCTCTCAACAGCCTGTTTGGTAGTAGCTCAGAACAAAAACCATCCGTGAAGCGGCGGTTTTCTTAAAACGCCAAACGGGAAGTGGCATCTTCACTCCCCATTTGGACACAATATACGATCCTGTTTCTCATCGCCGCCCACAGAATAGAACTTAAGCGGTGACGACACTACTCTAACTTTGCCCGTTCTTCCATGACCACTTCATAGGGAAGCGGTAGGTAGCCATCCTTGACCACAATTTGTTGCCCTTCATAACTGAGCACGTACTTGAGGAATTCCCGCACCAGCGGATCCAGAGGCTTGTTGGGATTTTTTACGATGTAGATGTACAGGTACCGGGAAAGGGGGTATTTTCTATTCACCACGTTTTCGTAGGAACCTTCGTAACAGGTACCGCCCTTTTTCTTGGATAGCGCCAGCGCTTTCACTCCGGAAGTCTTGTAACCGATACCGCTGTAGCCGATGGCAAACTTATCTTCTGTGACTCCCTGCACCACAGACGCCGAACCGGGTTGTTCCTTCACCTCATCTTTGTAGTCTCCCTTCCTCAGCGCGTGTTCTTTAAAAAAGCCGTAGGTGCCGCTGGCAGAATTCCGCCCGTAAATCCGAATCGGCTGATTGGCCCACTCGCCTTTCAAGCCCAACTGCCCCCAGGTGGTAATGTTTTCCGGATAACCCCGTTTCCGGGTTTTGGAGAAGATGGCATCCACTTCTTCCAGGGAAAGGCATTCCAGGGGATTGTTCTTGTGCACGAATACCGCCAGTGCATCCAGCGCCGTGCGAACCTGGGTAGGGGCAAAACCGTACCGGCTCTCAAAGGCATCGATCTCTTTGGCCTTCATCTTTCGGGACATGGGGCCGAACTGAGCCGTGCCTTCGATCAACGCCGGAGGAGCGGTGGAAGACCCTTTACCTTCAATTTGAATATTCACCAGAGGATAGTATTTGCGGAAGCCCTCCAGCCACAGGGTCATCAGGTTGTTCATAGTATCGGAACCGATGCTGTTGGCATTCCCGGAGATACCGGGCACCTTCTTATAGTGGGGAAGGCGGGAATCCACCTGCACGGTCTGCGCCATCAGCATTTGACCGATCAACAGCGCAGCTACCAGCAGATGAACGATGGATAGTGTGAGAAGCCGTTTCATAAATCCTCCTTCGATGGTTTGGTTGGGTAAACTTGTGGTCATTTTTTTCCGATCTCCATTTTCAACGCTCGTATGTTAGCCATTCCATGTTACAGTTGTGTTACAAAGAGGTTAACGAGAAATAAAATTCTCTTCTCCGGGGGAGTAAGCGGCCTTATTCAGAGGATCTAAATCCATGTTGCAATTCATGGGATACAAAAGTACATTGAAGTTGCGCTAAGATATTTTGAGTTGTGTTTTCAGGATTATGTATACTCCACTGAGGTGGAAGGCATAACAAAACAAATGAGTTTACCTGGATTGGGAGCCGCTTATTGACGAAAGTCGTACCCACAAACTTTACGGAAGAACCGGTATTTTTTCGATATAGATGAAATTGGGCAAAGGTTATGGATTGGAAAAATCGCATCACAGTTGATCCGGCCATTTGTAATGGAAAACCTGTAATTCGAGGGAAACGGATTACGGTACAAACAATTCTGGAATTCCTCGGTGCCGGAGAGAAAATAGAAGAAATTCTTCGCCAGTATCCTTCGTTAGAAGAGGAAGATATTTATGCTTGCCTGCAATTTGCAACCCATTTAATGGATCACAATTATATCGTCAAAATTTCTGCATAAGATTATGCCTAAGTACCTTATTGATGCCAACTTACCGTATTACTTTTCCCTTTGGCGTGGAGATGATTATGTTCATGTGTTTGATTTAAACGATGAATGGACTGATCAGGAAATATGGGAGTACGCCCGTCAACATTCCTTGACTATTGTGACCAAAGATACCGATTTTTCTCATATGGTGATGCTTCAGGAGCCTCCACCAAGAGTAATTCATATACGGTTAGGCAATATGAAAATGAGAGAATTCTTCAAAATTCTCTCTCGCGTTTGGGAGGAATGCTGCGAAATGAGCCAACAATACAAATTGGTTCGAGTATTTCCCGATAGAATTGAAGGCATCGGATAAACAAATAGCACAAGCAGGCAAAAAGAGCCTGAATTTGAGAGTTTTTAGAAAAGCCCCGCTCAACCCGGCGGGGCTTTTATCATTAGATGAGTTTCGCATGCTCACAGATTCAAGGTTAACTGAGAACGAAGCTGGAAAATGGTGTCCACATCCTTTGTCGTGGGGGAAATTATCTCCCCGTTCACTTGCAACCGCGCCTGACGACCGAAATAC
>CAYQGB010000024.1:0-1204 GCA_964416895.1 uncultured Calditrichaceae bacterium | reverse complement strand
CGTGGGGGAAATTATCTCCCCGTTCACTTGCAACCGCGCCTGACGACCGAAATACACTGCCGGGCCAAAGCGTACCACCAGACTTTCGTCATCGGAAAGATCGCGATTGGGTTCCACAAAGGAGAATCCCAGTGCAAACTCCACCGCATCCATTCCGGCCAGGGATTCCCGAGGCGCGGCCAGCTTTTGCCGAAAACTTCCCGCAATATCAAACAGGAGAAATCGCCGATCTTCGGCGCTTCCCTGAGGTTTTTTGTCCAGAGTTCCCAGCGCCAGCCCGCCTTCAACGATCACCCCGGAGGGAAGGTAAATGCCAAAATCCGGAGCGATGACCCAATGGGTGCCCCGGTTGTCCAGACCCGAAGCGGCGATTGTATTGCCCAGACGATTGGCTGCCGCCGACAGGCCTACCTCAACCTGCCGGGAAACCGCTACATTAATCCGGGTGGCGAGCATCTTTCCGTTGTTGATCTGCCCGCTCTTGCTGCGCCCGGCATCCTCCCGACCGCCTTCCCCGGCCCCATTGGACCAGTTTACGATGATGGCGACCTGCTCACCCAACTCGACTCCAAACTCCGCCCCGATGTGCCGGGCAGCCAGCAGGTTATGGGCCAGAAACGCTGCCGCCGGTCCCCGTTCCACCAGCAATAATTTTCCGGAAGAACGCAACTCCTCCCGCCACACCGGCACCTTAAACTGCCCGAAACGAAAATACACCCGCTTGCTCAATTTCAGCTTGGCCTCGGCGTCTTTCAGGCGAGGGCTGTTATCCCGCACTTCCATCTGCAACTTGCCGGTAATCCATTTGCTGATTTTGGCCTTGATTTTCAAACGCCCCCGGCGAATCCGAAACCCCTGATTGGTGAAAGTGCTATCGCCGGAAACGCTGGTATTGTACAGGTGCTGTACCTGCACCCGCCCGGAGAGTTCCCACTTCCCGGATTTGGCCGTCTTCACTTCCTGCGAGGCCCCCGATTCGTAAACCAGCCATACCAAACACAGGCTTAATAGCATCCATGGTCTCCCGTAACGCATGAAGCTCTCCTCTGTTTTGAGTGTGGGGATGGGAAAGATGTAAGTTGAAATTGCGAACCACTTTGCCCTCATGTCGGCTGCTGTTCGTTTCCAGAGGAGATAATATCCTCCCGGTGTTACAGATGTGTTGCAGGAGTATTACAAAATTGTTCCTGTTCCTGCAGGACTT
>CAYQGB010000023.1:8868-24320 GCA_964416895.1 uncultured Calditrichaceae bacterium | reverse complement strand
CTTCCATGCGCCACTCGGCGTACTCCGGTTCCGGGCGGGGATCCTGCACCAGCCGCCGAAGGTTGGCCATGGCTTCCGCCAGGCGACGGTGTTCTTCTTTTATTCGCTGGGCAACAACCTTTTTACTGAGGGGCATGGGGTTCCTCCTGTGTTGTTGGGTGTCGGTTTGGGATGCTGTTCCCACCAATTGGGATCACTGGTTTTCTCCCGGGGAATCCCATTGGGCTTCCAGCAACAGCTTGTCAATCAACTGCTCGATCGCCCACAACTTTGCCGGGCCGGCGTTCCCGTAATTGCTGATGCGCTTTTGCGTTCCGTTCATCACCACCGTGGTATATACTGTGGGCAGGTCCATGGCCGGCGCGGCATAAGCATCTTCCAAATTCATAAAATCGCTTTCTTTAATAAACCGGCAAAGCTGCTGAAACGCCCACTGGTTCACTCGCCCGGTGTGCTCTCCCAGGCGTTCCACATTGGCCTCCCCGATGTATTCAAAGGTGCCGTCGCTATGGATGGTAACCTGGTAGGCGGGACATTTCCCGTAGCAGGTAGTGCGTTTTAAACCTACTTCGGTGATGCCGTAGGTGTCGTTTGCCGGAGAAGCCTGCTGCAAGCTCATTTTTTCCTGGGCGGTTAACCATACACTTGCGAGGAGCAATATTACCGCCATGATGCCGGTTCTCATAATTACCTCCGTGGTTTGGTCGTCTCGGTATCGATGCGGTCGTGTGAGGTGAAAAGCATTCCGGCTCTACCGGATCCATCTATTTGGATAGTGCAACTACACTTGAGCAGCGATTTTGTGGAGCGCCGTCCCGGCCTCCTTTACAAAAAATGTACAACCGGCGGGGACAATTACCAACAACAATCTGATCCGGGTTATCGAATCCAGGTAAGCACAAATGCCGGGGGAATGTTTTGAAACACAATAGAGCTACGGTGAAATTCTTCGAACGCCCGATGCATCTGCCGGCGGAAATGCACCGCCGAAGGCAGGGGATAGGCGTGAACATATTGAAAGGTTCGGAAAACGGCTCCCGGAGGCATAATATCTAACAGGCCGGCGATGATCCCCTCCCGATCCTCCCGGAGCAGGGTGGCAAATGGGAGGCTGGAGACCACCACTTTGACCGGCTTTCGATGGGCCCGGGTCACCAGGATGGGGGTTTCCCGGGCGTCGCCGTTGACAAAGTGAAGTTCCGGATAGCTCCGGCGCAGCAGCTTGACAAAGGTGGTTTCCCGCTCAATGCCCAGGTAGGCCTGCTTATCGGGTAAAATGTTCTGAATGTGTCGGGTGAACGCACCCGTGCCGGGGCCTAATTCCAGAAGCGTTTCACCCGGGGCAAGATGTAATCCGGCAATCATGGCCCGGGCCAGTTCTTCGGAGCTGGGCCAGATGGCTCCCACCGCTGCTGGATTTCGGAAAAACGCTTTGACGAAATGAAAATGTCCGTTGCGCATATCGAAAACAGAAAACCGTGCCGGGCGCTCCCTTCCGCACCCGCTCATTTTTGCTACAGCCTGAATCGTTGTAGCCCGTGTATGGGCATTTAAAATGGCGGCGGAAATATAGGAGAGAGGAAGGGCATTCACAAGTGCCAGAAAAAAGTCTGAGGGAAATATCTATTCAAATAGCCTTCCCTGGGTCGCATAAGCCCGAATTCTCTGTTCGGCCAATTTGGCGTATTGTTCATCGGTCTCATAGCCCACGTATTTTCGATGGCACTTCAACGCGGCCAGACAGGTGGTTCCACTCCCCACGAAGGGATCCAGAATGACATCATCCTGAAATGAGTAGAGTTGAATCAGCCGGTAGGGTAGTTCGAGAGGGAAAGGCGCAGGATGGCCGATTTTTTGGGCCGATACGGCCGGAAAAGTCCATACGCTTTTGGTGAATTCCAGAAACTGCTCTTTGGTCATGGTGCTCTTTTTGCCCCGGCTCTTCAGAGAGAACGTGTCTTTGGAGAAGACCAGAATATACTCGTGGATGTCTCGCAGCACGGGGTTGGCCGCCGAAAGCCAGCTTCCCCAGGCCGTCGAGGGGCTGGCGCTGGAAGCCTTGTTCCAGATAATTTCGCCTCGCATCAAGTAGCCGATTTCTTGCATTCCCTGAATAATGTAACTGTGCAGAGGGATGTACGGCTTCCTCCCCAAATTGGCCACGTTGATGCAGGCCCTCCCGCCCGGAACCAGTACCCGGTACGTCTCTCGCCATACCCGGTTCAAAAATTCGATGTATTCTTCAAGGGAGAGATCCCTGTCGTATTCCTTAGAAACATTGTAAGGGGGAGAGGTGATCATCAGATGAACGCTGTTATCCGGAAGCTCCTCCATGACTTCGCTGGATTTTACAAAGATGCGATTCAGATGCTGAGGGTCTACCGGATTTTCAATGTACTTCACGCGCTTCTGGGGAACCAAGTCTTTGTATAGCCGACTGTTGTAGAATTTGGAGGAATCATGGCTGATTCGCCCCGGTGTACCGAAAGCGCTGGTTTCTGTGCCGGTTCGTTTCTTTTTGTGGCTCATCACTTGACTTCCCTCAAACGTGAAAAGCATGAAAGCAACCAGATGTAGTCCTGTCCCGGCGGAACGGTTGAAAGTTTAAGATAGGCAACAAAACCGGTATTTGCAATGCCTTGCCAATATGGAGCCGGAAGAGCTGGTTACATCTGGAAATTTCTTCCATTATTTGAAATTCCCCCCGGATTTTGTTAAACTCATCGCCTTGATTTCCGTGAACCTGCGAAACAGGAGAATGGCGCCGTGGCTCGAGTGGAATTGCGCAAGGTTACCAAAATATTTGACGGCAACGTCATCGCGGTGAAGGAGGCCACCCTGACCGTGGAGGATAAGGAGTTTGTGGTGCTGGTGGGCCCTTCCGGATGCGGCAAATCCACCCTGCTGCGCATGATTGCCGGGCTGGAGGAGATCACTTCCGGAGACCTGTTCATCGACGGGGAGCGGGTCAATGATGTGCCCCCCAAGGATCGGGACATCGCCATGGTGTTCCAGAACTACGCTCTGTATCCCCACATGACGGTGTATGAGAACATGTCCTTCGGGTTAAGGCTGCGCAAATTTCCCAAAGAGGAGATCCGCCGACGGGTGGAGGAGGCTGCCGATATTCTGGGCATTCGGGAGTTTCTGGATCGCAGGCCGAAGGCGCTTTCCGGGGGGCAGCGGCAGCGGGTGGCCATCGGGCGGGCCATCGTGCGCAAGCCCCGGGTGTTCCTGTTCGACGAACCCCTTTCCAATCTGGATGCCAAGCTGAGGGTGCAGATGCGGGTGGAACTCAACCGCCTGCACACCCGGCTGCAATCCACCATGATCTACGTGACCCACGATCAGGTGGAGGCCATGACCATGGGGGATCGGATCGTGGTGCTGAAGGATGGCGTCATTCAGCAGGTGGATACCCCGCTGAACCTGTATCATGACCCCGCCAATCTGTTCGTGGCCGGATTTATCGGCAGCCCGGCGATGAATATGATCGAAGGGGAACTGACCACCGATGGGGAGTTGCGTTTTCGGGCGCCGGGAGTGGAGTTTCGGATTCCTCCCCCGGTGGCCGCAAAACTGAAAGAACACCGCGCCTCCCGAGTTATCTTCGGCGTGCGCCCGGAGAGCATTTTTGATGCCCGCGCCGCGGCAGGCCGGGAACTGACCGAACCCCAATCGGTGCAGGTGGATGTGGTGGAACCCATCGGCAACGAGATGTTCCTGTATTTTAATCTGGGGGAGCGGCAGTTTTGCATGCGCTGCACCCCGGACAGACTGTATCGCCCGGGCGAAAATCTCCAGGTGGGCTTCGATCTGCGGCGACTCTATTTCTTCGATCCTCAAACGGAGCAGCGGATTGCCTGAGTCGCTCGACAATATCCCATGAACCGCAACCTTCTCCGAGAAAGCGCAAAGACGACCATTACGTACCACGCACTACGAAATACGCATTTTTCCCTGCCCGTTTCCCGGCTGTTCCGCCGGTTGATGCCGTGGCTCCTGGCCCTGTTCATGTCGGGATATTCCCAATCCTCCCCGCCGCCGGCGAAGCGCGGGTTCGCCGGGGTTCCTCCATGGGCGAAAACCGCGGTGTGGTATCAGATCTTCCCCGAACGCTTCCGCAACGGCGATCCCGGCAACGATCCCGCTCCGAAAGACCTGGCCGGGGGGTGGCCCTATCGTATTCCCGAAAACTGGCGCATTCATCCCTGGACTTCCGACTGGTACCGGTTGCAGCCCTGGGAACAGGGGATCGACTGGCGGAAGGTGTTTTCCTGGGCCGGACCACCGGGGCAGAATTTTTACATCTGGGCCGGGCTGCGGCGCTACGGCGGCGACCTTCAGGGGGTGCTGGATAAGCTGGATTATCTTCAGGAGCTGGGCATCACCGCCATCTATTTCAATCCCCTGTTTGAATCTCCCTCGCTGCACAAATACGATGCGGCCATGTATCATCACATCGACAACAACTTCGGCCCCGATCCCGCTCGCGACCGGCAAATCTGGGCGCAGGAAGATCCCGGCGATCCCGCCACCTGGCGCTGGACCACCGCCGATACCCTTTTCCTGGGCCTGATCCGGGAGTGCCACCGGCGAGGCATTCGGGTGATCATCGACGGGGTATTTAACCACGTGGGCAACATGTTCTGGGCCTTTCGGGATGTGGTGGCGCGGCAGCAGGATTCCCCCTATGCCGACTGGTTCATCATCCGCCGCTGGGATGATCCGACCACTCCGGAGAATGAGTTCGATTATCAGGGATGGAACGGGGTGAAGGATTTGCCCGAGCTGCGGGAGGACGAGAACGGTCTGGTACCCCCGGTGCGGGAACATCTCCGGGCGGTGGTGCAACGGTGGATGGATCCCGACGGCGACGGCGATCCTTCCGAGGGCATTGACGGGTGGCGGCTGGATGTGGCCGAAAAGGTCAACATCCGCTTCTGGGAGGAGTTTCGCCGATGGGTCAGGGCCATCAATCCGGAGGCCTATCTGGTGGGGGAAGTCTGGTGGGAGAACTGGCCGAAGAATAAGATGTTCAACGCCCGGCCCTGGCTGGGAAGCGCCTTTGATGGGGTGATGAATTACCGCTTTGCCCGGGCGGTGAAGCAGTTCGTCATCGACCGGCGGCAGCAAATCTCCCCCTCGGCCTTTGCCGACAGCCTGCGGCAAATTTATCGGGATTACCCCTGGCCGCACGTGCTGGTGTGCCTGAACCTGATGGACAGCCACGATACCGACCGCTTGGCTTCCCAGATCGTCAACCCCGATCGCTGGTACGATCACGGGGCCAATCCTTCGCAGACCCTGGAATACGACGTGCGCAAACCCACCGCCGAAGAGCGCCGGAAGCAGCGGCTGGTGGCGGCCCTGCAAATGACCCTCCCCGGCGCGCCCATGATCTATTACGGGGATGAGGCCGGCCTGTGGGGCGGAGATGATCCCGATTGCCGCAAGCCCATGCTCTGGCCGGAATTTCACTACCAACCGGAGCGTTCCCATCCCTTCGGCCTTCCCCGCCCGGTGGATTCGGTGGCCTTCGATAGTTCCCTGTTCGATTGGTATCGCAAGATGATCGCTTTGCGGCGCAGCCATCCGGTGCTTTCAGAAGGGAGCATCGACTTCTTTCTCACCGATGATGAGCAGGGCATTTTAGGATTTCGCCGTATCGGGAAGGAAGCCGCTCATCCCCTGTGGGTGCTGGTGAACAGCACCGGGAAGCCGGTCGTGGCGCGTTTCTCGCCCGAAGCCCCGGCGGGGGATTCCCTGCACAGCCTGCTGACCGGCAAAGCCTTTCTCCGGGAACAGGGGGAATTTGCCGTGCCCCTTCCGGCCTATGGAGTAGAAATTCTAACACAGTAGGACAGGCTTCCAGCCTGTCAAAAAAGTAGGACAGGCTTCCAGCCTGTCAAAAAAGAGAGGTACACGCCATGAAACCCACGCCATTTATTCTGTTGGTCACAATGTTAGTTTCGTATTCGCTTTGTGCCCAACCACCGAAAGTAGGCAAACCCCGATTGGTGGGAGGTCCCTGCGAGGGGTGTGAAGCCGTTTTTGAATATGGTAATCGAAAGTTGTCTCCGGTGGATACGTTACCGGACTTTAATGACAAAGGGATGCGAATAAAGGTGACCGGCACGATCTATGAAAACGACGGCAAAACCCCGGCTGAAGGGGTTATTTTATACATTTACCATACCGATCAGAACGGCGTGTATGCCACCCGAGGCGATGAAACCGGTTGGGGCAGACGTCACGGTTACATACGAGGATGGGTGAAAACAGGTAGGGATGGAAAATATACCTTTTACACCCTGAAACCCGGAACCTACCCCAACCGGAGAACGCCGGCCCACATTCATCCGGTCATCCTGGAGCCGGATGGAAAATACTACTGGCTCGGCAGCTACCATTTTGCCGGCGATCCTCTGCTTACCGAAAGGGAAATATCCCCCAAATCTCCCAGAGGAGGAAGTTCCGGGCTTTTAAGGCTGCGCAAAGAGGGGGATCTGTGGGTGGGAGAACGGGATATTGTGTTGGGCAAAAATGTTCCCGGTTATCACTGACCGAGACCGGATAGCGGTGAGCCTGAATAACCACGAGTAATCGAAGGGAACGCGATGGCTTTTTCGTTGAATCATCCGGGGCCTGCTGCATTTGGGGTTATCGACCGGGGATAAAGGAGATGTCGCTTTACAACCAGCGTCTTTTCGCCGCCACCCGATATGTGGCCCTGGTGATCCTCTTGCTGGCGTTTATCGAAATCGCCCTGCGGATTGCCGGTGGGGAGCCGGAATACCCGTTAATCGATTCCCTCCGGGTGAGCGGTGAACTGCGCTACCGCATCCATCCCCGGATCGGAGAACGATTTGTGGAGCTACCCGATTCGCTGATCCCTGCCGCCCCCCCGGTGACGTTCCGCCTGCCGAAGGAGGAAAACACCCTCCGACTGGTGGCGCTGGGCGGACTGAGCACCCGGGGCTTTCCCTACGAGGTCAATGCCGGATATCCCTTCCAGCTTCAGTTTCGCCTGCGCAATGCCCTGCTGGATAACTGGGTGGAAGTGCTCAACCTGGGCTACCCCTGGCTGACCGTTTCCCGGATGCAAAAATTACTCCCGGAAATCCTTAGCCTGCAACCCGACCTGATCCTGATCCAGCCGGGGGAACCGGATCTGCTCCTGTCGGAGCCGGAAGCGCTGCCCTGGTATCATCCCCGCCGCTGGGGGCGCGCCCTGAGCCGGTTGCAGCTGGTGCGCCGGATGGATGCGATGCTATTCTCCCCCGAGCGCGACTCGTTGCCCCCGGTTCACTTCCCGAAATATTTCCGCAGCGTTTTACTGTGCCGGGATTCTCTGCCGGAATTGACCCCGGAAGAACTCTCCCGACGCCTTCACCGGATGGAAAATCAACTGGTGCAGGTGGTTTCCGCCGCTCGCCGGGATAGCGTGCTGGTATTGCTGGCGACCCTGCCCCGGCCGACGCCCTGCCGGAATACCTCTCGCCACGCGATAGTGAATCGCCTGAATGACCTGATCCGCCGGGTGGGGAGGCAAACCGATGTGCCCGTGGTGGAGGTGGAAGCGGCTTTTGCCGCTGCCCGCCGCGCCGGATGGGCCGATAGCCGGCTGTTTTACCCCACCGGCCTGCTCACTTTCGACGGCCACCGCCTTCTGGCCCAGACCCTGTATCAGGCACTGTATGCCATCCAGTTCAACCATCCTCTGGAGCCGGTGGTGTATCGGGACACGCTGCTCACTATCGAACAATTGCAACAGGTGGTGGAAGACTTTCCCCGGGATAGCGCCGCCGTCACGCCTCTGGATCTGGAAATCGGCAACCTGCGCCACTTTCTGTTCGCCGGAGGAAAACGGTATGCCCTCACGCCCGGGGAACTGGTGGGGTATATCCCTGTGGAGAATGCCCTCACCCGTGACCTGGCGTTTCGGCATCTTAAGGGGGAGTTGGGATGGGAGTATGCCCACTATCGGCTGGCGGAGCATTACGCCCGACAGAAGCGGTACCGGCGGGTGCTCCGGGAATACCGGGCGGTGAACCTCTCCTTCTACGAGTTGTATTTGCCCCACCTGTTGATCGGGGATCTCTATACCGTTCAGGGGAATTACCCCGAGGCGTTGTGGTGGTATGAAAATGCCCGTCAGCGAGCGCCGGAAAATCCCCGGGTGCTGGCGAAGTTGGGCAACGCCCTGACCCTGGCGCATCGGTTTGCTCAGGCCATCGCACCGCTGGAACAGGCTCTGGCGGCGGATCAGCGGCAGCCGGTATTTGCCCCGCCCATGCGGGCCACGCTGTACTATTTGCTGGCGGTGAGTTACGCCAACCTGAAGCAATTCCAGTCGGCGGAAGCGGCCCTGAAAAACGCCCTTCGAGCACAACCGGGCTTTCCGGCAGCCCTGGAATTACAGCAAAAAATTCGGGAATTCCGGGAGCGACGATGAGGAAATCGGTTCACCGCAAAGACGCAAAGTCGCGAGTGATGTTATTGAATCTTTAATCTTTAATGGGTATAGCAACGATAAATTCGCTAAACACACAACCCCGACATGTTTTTCTTTAACCCTATAAGAACGTCTTTCTATCGCTTCCTCTGGCGATACATTCTGGGAATGGTGCTCATCCTCCCGGCCTGTCGGGAACAGGAACCCGCTGCTCCGGTGGTCGCCAGGGTAGGGGAGGAGACGATCACCTTCGATGCGTTTCTGCTGGACTATGCCCTGAATCCGCACTATCGCCCCAACAGCACTCGTGAGCAAGCCCGCCGGCAACATCTGGAGCACATGATCGACAACCTCTATCTGTATCTGGCGGCGCGGGCGGATTCCCTGGACAGGTCGCCTGATGTGCAAAAGAAACTGGATTACGTGCGCCGCCGGGAGGTGCTGAAATACCTGTATCTCAAAGATGTTCTGGAACGCATCCCGGTAAGTGAGGAGGAAGCCTGGGAAGAGTATAAGCGGGCCCACATCCAGGTACGGCTGCGGCACCTGTTTGCCGAAACCCGGGAGGAGGCGGAAGCCCTGTATCGGCGTTTGCAGCAGGGAGAATCCTGGGAGGCGTTGGCCCGGGAGGTGTTCCATGACTCCACTCTGGCAGCCAACGGCGGCGATCTGGGATTCGTCGGCCTTACCGACCTGGATCCCCTGTTGGTGGATAGCGTGTACCACCAGCGCATCGGTATTCCTTCCCGTCCGTTGCCATCCCGGTATGGATATCACATCGTTAAAGTGGAAGATGTGCGGCAGGAGGTATTCCTCAGTCGGGAGGAGTTTCAGCGTCAGCGGGAGCAGTATATCAACTCCCTGCGCCGACGCCGGGCCCTGCGGGTAAGCGCCGACTACCTGCGTCGGGTGTTGCGGGGGAAGTCGGTGACCATCAAAACGAAGGTGCTCAACGAACTGGTGCGGAT
Source organism: uncultured Calditrichaceae bacterium (assembly GCA_964416895.1). GTDB lineage: Bacteria > Calditrichota > Calditrichia > RBG-13-44-9 > J075 > CAYQGB01. Next base: position 14,894 of record CAYQGB010000023.1, on the reverse strand, counting down.
CAACCGCGGATTTGTGCAGTTGACCCGCCGGGAGACGCCCCTGCCGGTGCCCCGGGTGACCAATCGGGAGTTGCAGGAGATTGCCGGTCAGGCCGGGCATCTGTTTCCCCGAACGCTGGTGGAATTCGACGGCGAACGCTGGACGGTGCAGGATTTCCTGCTGCGCCTGATGCAGATGCCCCCGTTACATCGCCCCCCGGTGGATAACGCCCGGGTGCTGGCGAAACACATCATCGACATGGTGCGGGATGAGTTGCTGCTGCGGGAGGCCTACCGGAAAGGCTATCATCAGGCGCCGGAGGTGCAGCGGAACATTCGCCGATGGAGCCGGGAGGTGCTGGCCAACGAATTCGGTAAACGCATCCATTGGGTGGCTTACAAAGAGCACGATCCCCAAACCTGGGAACGCCGCCGACGATTGTATGAGCAGTTGAAGCAACGCTACCCCGCGGTGGTAGATACCACCGCCCTGCTGCATGATTTATCCCCCCGCCAACGTAAGGAGAAAATTCCCCTGGTGCCCACGGTGATGCGGGATTTGTATGTGTGGTGAGGCGGCTGCCAATTGTGCTCCAGATGGCGCAAGTACGCATGTCATTTGTGACACGTTTTAACATATTGATTTTAAGGGCATTATGAAATTTTGAATCTGTAATGAGCCATATATGGCCCACAATCTTTCTGAGACCGATAAAGTACGATCCCATTCCCACATCTTCTCTCACCGTTTTCCCCACTTGCTATCTTCTGAAAAAATAACCAGTTCTGCATCTATTCTGACCGATCTCAGTTATCACCAATACGGAATGGCACACCTCTTGTAACAGATACCCTTGCGTAGGGCGACATTTCCTGAATCTATACTCCGAGACTTCGGGCTCTTTTTTCTGAATCTGCATCCTGACCTCGGAACTATCCCACGCCATCGCGTTAACCTGCTGTGTTCCGTTGGCTCCTCAAAAGCAGCCTTGCACTATCATAACATAGATGGTTGGTAAACCGCTTACCCCTGACCCAAACCAAAGGAGGTCGTTATGCGAAGGCTTCAGGTTGTGGCGGTGTTGTCGGTTGTGGCAATGCTGCTGACAGGAGCGCGTCCGGGAGAGACGCAAGCGCCGAAACAGCCGTACCGGATTCAATCAACGGCTGTGGCGCCGGTGGGAGTATCGGCTCTATCCGGGAATACCGGTGTTGTGGAAGGAACGGTGCTATTTTCGGGTTCCGTTCCCAAACGAAAACCGCTCCGGATTGAGACAGAAGAGGAAGTGTGTCTGGCAAAACCGCATTTTGATGAGCGCTTGATCGTTAGCGCCAGAGGAGAGGTGCGGAACGTGGTGGTCTCGCTGGAGAATCCCCCGCCGGGAAGCGATCCGGCGGCGCTGGGAAGCGAATTCGCCGTTCACCAACGTAACTGCACGTTTGTTCCTCACGTGGTGCTGGTTCCGGTGGGAGTGCCGCTGAAAGTGTATAATCACGATGGGATTCTGCACAACTTTCACGCCCTGGGCAAGCGAAATCGTCCCTTTAATCTGGCTCAGCCCAAACACCGGAAGATGTTGCAGCGCAAGTTTCGGCGACCGGAGATTGTTCCCATCAAATGCGATGTGCACCGGTGGATGAAGGCCTATGTGGTGGTGGTGGATCACCCCTTTCATGCCATCACCGATGGGGAAGGCCATTTCCGCATCGAGGGGTTGCCGCCCGGCAGGTATGGGCTGCATTTCTGGCACGAAACCCTGGGGGAACTGGAAAAGCAGGTAACCATCACCGCCGGACAGGTCACCCGGATAAAGGTCACCTACCCGGCGGTCACCGAGCCGTCGTACTGAAAAGCGAGGCGCAAATTTATCCTTGAGAGATCCTCGGGGATTGCGTAGATTCCGGCATCTCATCGACGCAGGAGACCGCCATGCGGAACATATGCCGGATCATCTGTCTGGGAGTGCTGTTGTTCGGCGGGACGGGAGGCGTTCAATTAGCCCTGGCGCAGGAGGCCACCGAACGGTTTCAGGAGGTGCAAATCTATTTTGCCGATCGCCAGGAGGTGGCCCGCCTGGCTGAAGCTGGGGTGATTCTGGATCATGCCGGGTATGCGCGAGCACCTTCCGGGGGATTCTATCTAACCACCATATTGAGCGAAGCGGAGGTGCGCCGACTGGCGGCGGCAAATTTTTCTTACCGGGTACTGATTGACGATGTGGTGCAATATTATCAATCCCGCCCTCCACTGACGCCGGAGGAGCGCCGTCGTTTCCGCCGGGAAAGCGGTCTGGCCGGCTTTGAATTCGGCAGCATGGGCGGCTTTTATACCTACGCGGAGGTGATTACCGAACTGGATTCCATGCGCCTGCTGTATCCCCATCTGATCACTGCCCGGCAATCCATCGGTTTCTCCCATGAGGGGCGCCCCATCTGGATGGTCAAAATCTCCGACAATCCCGATCTCAGCGAGCCGGAGCCACAGGTGCTCTACGATGCCCTGCATCATGCCCGGGAACCGATGAGCATGATGACCCTGATGTATTTCATGTACTACCTGCTGGAAAACTACGGTGTCGATCCGGAGGTGACCTATCTGGTGGATCATCGGGAGTTGTATTTCGTGCCTGTGGTGAATCCCGACGGGTATGTATATAACGAGCAGATTCAGCCCGCCGGTGGGGGCATGTGGCGGAAGAATCGCCGCAACAACGGCGACGGCACCTGGGGGGTGGATCCCAATCGCAATTACGGCTACATGTGGGGATACGACAATATCGGTTCCAGCCCCGATCCCGGCGATGATACCTACCGGGGGCCGTTTGCCTTTTCCGAGCCGGAAAATCAGGCCATGCGGAACCTGTGCCTGACCCACAATTTTCAGCTGGCCCTGAACTATCACAGCTTCGGCAATTTGCTGATCTACCCCTGGGGATACCGCCCCAATTTTCTCACCCCGGATTCGATGACCTACATGGCCTACGCCGCCGAGATGACCCGCCGGAACGGCTACATCTTTGGCACCGGCGATCAAACGGTGGGCTATGTGACCAACGGCGATTCCGACGACTGGATGTACGGGGAGCAAACCACCAAGAACAAGATTCTGGCCATGACCCCGGAGGTGGGTTCGGCCGGTGACGGCTTCTGGCCGGCCCAGAACCGCATCTATCCTCTGGCCCAGGAAAATCTCTATCCCAATCTGTTCGCCGCCTGGGTGGCCGGCGGGCTGGTGACTCTGCTGGATTATACCTACCGGGATGTGGGCAACGGCAACGGCTTCATCGATCCCGGAGAGACGGTGCGGATGGCCTTTCGGGTAAAAAATATCGGGCAGGGAGAGGCAGCCAATGTGACGTTCTCCTTGGCCAGCGAAGATCCTCTGATTCACCTGGATTCTATGGTTACCCACGGTCCCGTTACCCTTCCCGCCCAGGCCGAGGCCTACACCGATACGTTCACGTTTACCGTGGATCCCAACGCCCAGACAGCCTACATGCCTGAACTGCATTTTACCATTTCCATCGACGGGGTGCGGCGTTCCCAGATCGTGAGCGACCTGATCGTGGGCACCCCGTTTATCGCCCTGTTTGACGATGCCGAAAACGGCCCCCTGGGCTGGGATACCGGGCAGGGATGGAACGCCACCACCCAGACCGCTCACAGCGGGGCGCTCTCCTTCACCGATAGCCCGCAGGGAAACTACAGTCGAAACGCGAACAATGCTCTCACTCTGCTTTCTCCCCTGGATCTCTCCAACGCCCGGGCCGCCTTTCTGGAGTTCTGGACTCGCTGGAATATCGAAACCACCTACGATTTTGCTCAGGTGGAAATTTCCACCGATGGGATGAACTGGACGGCGCTGGCGGGACGATATACCGTGCCCGGCAGCGGCAACGGGGTACAGCCCCCCGGTGAGCCGGGATATGAGGGATTCCAGGGAATTTGGGTGAAAGAGTTTATGGATCTCTCCTCCTACATCGGGGCGCCCCAGGTGTATCTGCGATTTACCCTCCGTTCGGATGCCTTCGAGGAACGGGATGGGTGGTACCTCGATGATATCCGGGTTAGCCTGTATCGGGATGTGATCGTGGGATCGGAAGCGCCCGTTTTGCCGGTATCGGAGCCGGTTCTGGGAGACAACTATCCCAATCCCTTTAATCCCATCACGACTTTTGGATTTCGAATTACCGATTTCGGATTTGTAGAACTGGTGGTTTACGACGTCATGGGGCGAACGGTGAAAACGCTCATCCGGAAGAAGCTATCGCCAGGAAGTTACCGGGTCCGATGGGATGGAACAGACGAAGTTGGAAATCTGGTGAGCAGCGGGGTGTATTTCTATCGTTTGATAGTCAGAGACGGGAAAAAAGTACGTTTTCATCAAGTGCGCAAAATGGTGTTGAGCCGGTAGGAAAATCAGAGAGTTTTAAACTATTTGATGTTTTCTTCCCAGGGATTAAGTAATTCTACTTCACTGTAGACAAAATCCTTAACATTTCGGGTGACTAGGATTAGCTCATAAGTGATGGCCGTTGCAGCAAACAGGCTATCTATGCTTGGCATGCGTGTGCCTTTTCTTTCTAATCTTCCCTGTAAACTTCCCCAAGTCAGTGCTACTTCTTCATTAATTGGGAGAATTCTTCCTTGAAAGCGTAACAGCAATTCATGGGTTAACCAAACTTCCAATTTTTTCCTTTTTTTTGAAGAGGAAATTTGGGCAATGCCTTTCTGGATTTCACCTACTGTCAAGGCGCTTAAATACAAGAATTCTTCATCTACTGAGTCCAGCCATTCCACAACTCCAGGATGAGGATGAGGTTTGATGATTTCTGAAATAACACAGGTATCCAAAAGATAACTCACAATTCCACCTCACGGGGATAATCTCGCACACGTTCTAAAGAGATAGGTATATCCATTAGCGGAGACCGGCGAAAAAACTCCACTAAAGATCCCTTCTTTGCTTTCAAGCGATGATACTCCTGAATGGATAGAATTACCGCCACTTCTTTTCCTCGCCGCAAGATTTTTTGAGGACCCCGTCGGATGGCTTGATCTACCACTTCACTCAACCGATTGCGGGCGTCCTGTAATGGCCAAATGTTTTTCATACCCTGTCTCCTGAAATATGAGGCAGTCTTCAATTGCTCAAAAGACACACTCTATTTTCCCCAATCGGGGAATACCGGACATTTAACATTCAAATTATACACAAATTCTGCCTGCAAGGCAACGAGAAGCAGGAGGAATTGGTATCGCTTGCATTTCATATCGAAGGGTGATACAATATTGAGAACCATAAACAGAGGTGTTCCGGTCATGCCCGGGTTGATGACCGCCGAAGAGCTGTTTGAGTGGGTAAACGGTAAACGAGGTGAGTTGGTACGGGGAGAATTTATTGAAATGTCTCCCACGGATGGAACGCACGGTAGATTAACCAACCGAATCAGCGTGGTTGTGGGTGGGTTTATCATCAATCAGGATCTGGGAGAAGCATTTGGCGCCGAAACCGGCTTTATTCTTTCTCGCGATCCCGATACCGTAAGAGCACCGGATTTTGCCTTCATCGCTAAAGAACGATTGTCACAGATCGGAGAATTCGACCGGTATTTGCCCATTCCCCCGGATTTGGCGGTAGAAGTGATCTCCCCCAACGATCGCTGGGTAGATGTGGAAGCGAAAGTCTATGATTACCTTCGCGCAGGAGTGCGAATGGTGTGGTTGTTTGATCCCACCACGCAAACCGTGCACGTGTACGAAGGGTTTTCCCGGGTAAAAGTTCTGACCACCGAAGATGAACTGGATGGGGGAGAGGTTGTGCCGGGATTCCGAATGCCGGTACGAGAGTTCTTCAAGTAGAAACCGTTAAAACGGCAACTTCTTCTCCGTGCTCCCGGGGGGATCTCCGAGCACTCCTGTGGTTCAACAAATCCGCTGATCCCTTCCTTCGCAGGCCATTTACAAAAATGGCTCCGCCCGCTTCATCAACTCTTCCAGATTCGGCTCATCGGGATTCCAGGGTTTCCCCGGATGGATGATGGCTA
>CAYQGB010000023.1:0-8768 GCA_964416895.1 uncultured Calditrichaceae bacterium | reverse complement strand
TCTTCCAGATTCGGCTCATCGGGATTCCAGGGTTTCCCCGGATGGATGATGGCTAACTGGCAGCGCTCCGCCGCCCGCACTATCTCCTCATAGGTGCCGGCGCTCAGGTCGGCAATATAGGCCTGCTTGTTTTCGTTATACCGGAACATCCGGTCGTTGATCTGGATGCACTCGTTGCAACTGGAGCAGCGCTCGGTTTCGATGTATGGCTCATCCGGTGAGCGGGTCGGCGAGGGCGCTTCCTCCGATACGGTTTCTTCGGCCACCGCCGCTTCCACAGGTGCCTCCTGCTCGCTTTCCACTTCTGGAGGAGTCTCCGCCGATTGCCGGGCCAATTCTTCCTCCCAGGCCCGACGCTCCTCGGCCACGGCCCGCTCCACAAAGGAGTTGCACACCCCGCCCAACTCCCGCAACGCATGCCAGTGCTCCCGATACCGCTGCGCTTCCTGAATCAGCTTTCGGGTTACCAGCACCCGATGGAGCCGATCCTGCGAATCCACCATGAGCAGGTAAGGCACTCGTTGGGGCAAATCCTCCGCCTCTTCTTCCAGAAACACCGCCACCGGCACCATCCGGTCGTGCCACCGATCGGGCGGCACCGGGCTGAGGTGCCCGCTCAGACGGGGATCGAGAGCCAGAAAATCCACCGGGGTAAAGGCGATTTCCTCCTGCCGGCGCTGGTGCTCGGCGTCTTCGTAGGTCAGTTGGTGCATCGGCCAATCCTGCTCCGGTCGGGGATTGCCCTCCACCGAAAATCGAGAAGCCCAATCCGGCCCGGCGGCGGGATCGTACACCCAGAGGGGAAAGGCCCGGGATTCCAGCGCCGCCGCGGCCATCAGGTACGGCGGAAAACCCTCTGAACGCCCCTGTGCCCCCGAATACACGCAGAACAGCGCCGGTCCGGGATAGCGCAGCCCCCGGCGAACATGCTCACTCACCCGGGCCAGATGCGACGCCGGCGCCTGAAGCACGAACACATCTCCCAGACCCAGAGCCATCCGGGCCAGCTGTTCCGAACGGATTCCCCCACCGGGATGCCCGTTTCCGGATTCGAGGTGATACCGCAGATCATCAATCTGAAGCAGCACCTTGATGGACAGCCCCGCCGACAGGGCTTCGATGAGTTTGAAGAGTTCCCCAACCGGCGCCTGAGAGACGTTGAGGTAAATCAGATAGTCGGGGAATTCCTGCAACGGCTCCAACTCGGAAATCCCCATCTGCCGGAACAGCGAATCGTGAACATCTTCTCGATAGGTTCCTTCCACTTCCAGTTCGGCCATCAGAATGGCCTTCGCCAGCGCGATCATCCGGGGTAGCCGCTGATAATAAGCCCGCAGGGCCTCGGCACAACTGGTAAAAGTGAATTCGTACAGGCTTTTCTCTTTTGAATCCAGAGCAGTGGGAAAGAACCGCTGGGATTTGAGGGTGTGGATCAATTGACGAATCCGCTCCCGCCGGGATTCGGGCAGGCCGGTGTGGGGCAGGGCGGTAAGCAGCTGGGACATGGATTTGAAGTCAAACTCGGAGGCAAACCCCGGCCCCATGCTTTCCCGCAACCGGTTGGCGCTGAGACCGGCGGCAGAGGCGGCTTCATCGGCGCGGAGAAGATTCTCCAGCCCCATCAAAAGCCGGTCGATCCGGCGCCCCAACCGGGCGGCCTTGCGGGCCTGTTCGCCTTCCCACAGATGCTTTAGCGCCCTTGAGGGCGCTTGGGGACCGCAGTCGATCACCTGTGCCACGGCAGGCAACATCTCCCGCAGTCGGGCCAGGTCTTCTTTCAGGCTGCCCGGTTCCCGGGAGGATGACGATCCCGCAATCTCTGCCTGAGCCTGCTCCCACAGAGTGGACAGCGATTCCACCTGATCGCGGCTGTTCTTGCGAATCTCTTGCTCCATCCGCCGCGCCCGATAGCGCAGCCGATCCCCCTCCTCATCCCGGGGCAGCTTCTCCAGCGCATCATCCAGCAGGGCGGATAGCGGTCGCATTTCCGGGCCTTCTTCTCCCCGAAACAGCACCAGCGGATAATCGTGGCGCAGTGCTTCCAGACGACGATATCGAGCCAGCAACGCCGGCAGCAGTTCCAGAGCCTCCGTTCCTGTCCCGGAGGCCATCTTCCCGTTCAGATAAAAGGTCAGATCTTCTTGAAATCGCATAGCTCCTTCCGTCCCGGCGCCTTCAGGCTTCCGAAGGCGCCTCTTCTTCCGTTGGCCAGATGGTGAATTTGTCGAATTCGGCTTCCAGTTCCCGGCGGATGGCCTCGGCGGTGCGCAGAAAACTATCCCGCCGCAACTCCTCGTAGCAGGGAACTTCAGGATTGTGATAAAGCAGCCCCACCGGAATCACATCCGTGCGAGAAGCAATTTCCCGCGCCCGATGAATGTCCGCAGGATCATGCTCCAGACGGTTCCGATACACCGCGCTCATGGAAGGGGGCACGGAAATGCCCCGCTCATGATGCAGCACCAGTACCCGATCGGGATCGTGGAGCCAGGGTTCTAAGAGTTTAGGCAGATATTCCGGGCAGCGTTGAATCATGCGCACGAAAGCAAATCCCCGATGATGATAAGCGGCCCGCAAAACTTCATACAGCAAATCCGGAATCCAGTCCACTACCTGAGCCACAAAGGAAACGTTGGTAACGCCCAGGGTTACCGTCAGAGGATTCAGCGGCTCCAGATACGCCCCCCGGGGGGTGGTGTTGGTTACCAGACCGCGGGGAGAGGTGGGAGAGGCCTGCTTTTTGGTCAGGCCGTACACGCTGTTATCGTGCATCACCACGGTCATGCGCATGTTGTAGCGGATGGCGTGAATCCAGTGGGCCGTGCCGATGCTGCAACAATCGCCGTCTCCGGTGGTCACGAAGATGTTCAAATCCGGGCGGGCCATGCGAATGCCCTCCGCAATGGGCAGAGGCCGCCCGTGGATGCCGTGAAAACCGTAGGTGTTCATGTAGTGCGGCAGTCGGCTGGAACAGCCGATCCCGGAGACGAAAACGGTCTTCTCCGGGCGCAGCCCCTCATCGCGGCATAGCCGCTGCAGGGCGGTGAGAACGGCGTTATCGCCGCACCCCCGGCACCACCGGGGCACGCCCTTTTGAAAATCCTCTAACTCGTAATGCTCCTCATACAGGCGGAGCAAACATTCGGTGCTTGCCGTGCTCATGGTTGTTTCCTTCCCTGATTGGATCCCAGCGTTTCCAGAATCGCCCGCCGAACGCTGCCGGGCTTGAGCGGTTGCCCTCGCACCTCAGTCCGGCAATCCACATCGATCAAATAGCGTGCCCGCAACAGGGTGGCCAGCGCCGAGTAGCGCCGGTTGGTTTCATCAATGATTTCTTCATCAGGTCGATCGCTCCAGTTCATCTCCACCGTGATCACCTTTTTGAAACGCTGCATAATTTCCTTGAGACCGGGCGGCAGCGGCTGCAAGAAGCGCAGATGCAGAGAGGACACTTTGTAGCCTTCTGCCCGCACACTCTCCACCGCTTCCTCGATAGCCCCCCGGGTACTTCCCCAGCCGATGACCAGCAGGTCGCCGCTGTCGTCGCCGAACACCCGGGGCGGCTTCAGGGTGCGCTGAAAAGCGGCCAGCTTGAGGCTCCGGGCGCGCAGACCCTGCTCATTGCTTTCCGGATCGTAAGCCACGTGAGCATTCCGGTCGTGGGCCAGCCCGGTGAGGGTGTGCATCCCCCCGGGTTGGCCGGGAATAAACCGCCGGGCCAGCCCGGTGGTGGGATCCCAGGCGTACGGCTCCAGATCCGGAGGCACGGGACTCTGATCCGGTGGGGGAGCCAGCCAGGCTTCCTGAAATTGTGGGCGGGGGAAGGGCTGTTGCGCCGAGGCCAGGCTGGCATCGGAGAGAATCACCACCACCATGTTGAAGGTCTCGGCAATTCGCCGGGCGGTGATCACGGCGTAAAAACACTCTTCAATGGTGCTGGGAGCCATGACTACTTTGGGGGCATCCCCGTGGCTCCCGAAGATCGCCGCCATCAGATCCCCCTGCTCCGGCTTGGTGGGCAGGCCGGTGCTGGGGCCGCCCCGCTGCACGTTGATCACCACCAGGGGAATTTCCCCCATCACCGCCAGACCCAGGGCCTCTTGCTTCAGGGAAAAGCCCGGCCCGGAGGTGATGGTCACGGCGCATTTTCCGGCGTAAGAAGCCCCGATGGCAAAGCAGCAGGCGGCAATCTCATCTTCTGCCTGATGCACCACCCCGCCGACGCGCTCGAAAATGTCGCTGAGATAGTGGGAAACCGAGGTGGCCGGGGTAATGGGATACATGGCGCAGATTTCCATCCCCGAGGCCAGAATCCCCAGCGCCAGCGCGGTGTTGCCGTTGATGACAACCTGGGGTTCTCGCACCCGGGTCACCGGAATATGAAAGGACAAATCCAGATGTTCCTCTGCCCAGGCATACCCGGCCTTAAACAGGGTGATGTTTTTCTGGATGACCTCCTCACCCTTTTTCTTGAAGGTCAATTCGATCTGCTCGTGGGCCAGTTGGGGATTCAGGCCGTAGATGTGGCAGAGCATTCCCAGCGCGAACATGTTCTTGCCTCGCCGGGGATCGGCCACATACTTCAGGCATTCCTGCTCCATGGGAATTTCATACACCCGATAGCCCGCTTCTACCAGGGCGTTGTACGTGCGGGCGTACATGGAGGCGATTTTGGGGTCGGAATCCTCCCGCCATTTGCTCTCCAGCAGGATGATGCACCCCGGTTTAAGTTCTCCGGCCTGCACTCGCCCCAACAGTACCTGTTCGTTGAAGGCCACCACCAGATCGGCCTGATCTCCGCCGTTGGTGATGCGCCGGCTTCCCAGGCGGATGCGGTTGCCGCTGGCACCTTCCACGCTGCGGGCCGGCGGCTGAATCTCCGCCGGGATGATCTCCACCGTCCATACGCCGTAGCCCATCCGGGCGGCGATGGCGCCAAAAGATTGACCACATCGTTGAGCGCCCTCTCCCGAATCGCTGATAATCTCCACGATATGTTCGGTCAGGCGGGTTTTGCGTTGTCGCTTCGCCCTTGCCGGGCGTGTGGCGGTCTGTTCCATTGCTCCTTCTCCAATCTACGTCTCCACAGTGCTCGCGGCCTCGGCCATCCGCAGGCGCACGAAGTTTCCTTCTCGCACATCTATGCCAAACAGGGTTTCGGTTCCCTCGTCATATCGGCGGTGCACGTCGCCGATGCCCAGATACTCCAGAATGCTCCGGGCGGCCTTGCGACCGGCGCCCATGGCCTCGATCACCGTGGCCGCTCCGGTGACGATGTCTCCCCCGGCATACACCCCGGCAATCGAGGCGGCCAGATGCTCATCTACCTCGATGTACCCCTTCTGGTTCAGCTTCAGCCGGGAGGTCTGGCCGATGATGGGGTTGGCGTTGGTGCCGATGGCAAAAATTACCTGATCGGTCTCGAACTCGAATTCGCTGCCGGGAATGGGCACCGGGCGGCGACGACCGGATTCATCCGGCTCTCCCAATTCCATGCGCACGCAGCGCAGTCCCCGCACGTTGCCTTCTTCATCCCCCAATATCTCCACCGGATTGGTCAGCCAGTGGAACTGGATGCCCTCTTCCTCGGCGTGATGAATCTCCTCGGCCCGCGCCGGGGCTTCCGCCCGCGAACGGCGGTAGATGCAGTGCACTTCCTCCGCCCCCAGCCGCAGGCACACCCGCATGGCATCCATGGCCGTATTCCCCGCCCCGATAACGGCGACTTTTTTGCCGATGTGCAGGGGCGTGTCAAACTCCGGAAACTCCCGGGCGCGCATCAGGTTGCATCGGGTAAGCAGCTCGTTGGCCGAGAGCACGTTGTTGAGCGACTCGCCGGGAATCCCCGGCATCCGGGGGTAGCCCGCTCCGGTGCCGATGAACACGGCATGAAAGCCCATCTCATCCAGCATCTGCTCGATGGTGAACAGCCGCCCCACCAGGGTATTGCACTCAAAGCGCACCCCTAACTTTTTTAGATTGTCGATCTCGGCGTCGAGCACTTCCCGGGGCAGGCGGAATTCGGGGATGCCGTATCGCAGCACTCCCCCCGGCTCGTGGAAGGCCTCGAAGATGGTCACCTCGCAGCCGGCTTTGGCCAGATCCGCGGCACAGGCCATCCCCGCGGGTCCGGAACCGACGATGCCCACCCGAAAGCCGTTGGGTTCAATATACGGCCGGCTGGCCCAGCCGTGGGCGATCGCCAGATCTCCCACGAAGCGCTCTAACCGCCCGATGGCCACCGGCTCCAGAGCCTGCCCCACGGTGCACACTTCCTCGCACTGGGTCTCCTGGGGACATACCCGCCCGCAGATGGCCGGGAGCAGGTTGGTCTCGGTGATGACCTCGTAAGCGCCCCGGTAATCCTTTTGTTCGATTTTGAGGATGAAGCCGGGGATGTCGATGGCCACGGGGCAACCGGCGATGCACACCGGATCGTCACACTGCAAGCAGCGCTGCGCTTCCCGCAGGGCGGCTTCTTCATCGTACCCCAGACTCACTTCGGAAAAATTGTGGATTCTCTCGGCCGGAGGTTGTTCCTTCGCCGGAGTTCGTTCCTGAGGAATGGTTCGGATGGTGCGATGAGTGCTCATGATAATTCTCCCGTACGTGCGGCTTCACCCAGGCGACAGGCTTCTTCCCACCGTTCCAAGGCGATTTTTTCCTCTCGATTATAGCGGCGCAACCGGGTAATGAGGTCGTCAAAATCCACCTGATGGGCGTCGAAATCCGGGCCATCCACGCAGGCAAAGAACACTTTGTCCCCCACTTTCACCCGGCATCCGCCGCACATTCCCGTGCCGTCCACCATGATGGGGTTCAGGCTCACGATGGTTTTGATGCCCAGGGGGCGGGTGGTTTCGGCGCAGGCCCGCATCATCACCGGCGGGCCGATGGCGATCACCAGTTCCACATCCGGATGGCGTTCCACCGCCCGGCGGATGCCTTCGGTCACCAGGCCTTTGATTCCCGCCGAGCCGTCGTCGGTGCACAGGATCAGTTCCTGGCACACCCGCTCGAATTTCTCCCGCCAGAAAATCAGCGAGGCGGTGCGAAAGCCCAGCACCCCGATCACCGGCACACCTCGCTCTTGATAGGCGCGGGCGATGGGAAACACCGGGGCCACGCCCAATCCGCCGCCCACGCATACCACCTTGCGCACCGGCTGGATTTCGCTGGGTTCGCCCAGCGGCCCCACCAGGGCGTATAGACTGGTACCGACCTGACAGATTTGTTGCATAAGGCGGGTGGTTTTGCCGACTGCCTGAATGACCAGGGTAATGGTGCCTTTCTCCCGGTCAAAGTCGGCGATGGTAAGGGGGATGCGTTCGCCGCGTTTGTGGGCCATGACAATCACGAACTGGCCCGGTTGAGCCGCTCTGGCCATCAGGGGATGGCGTACTTCCAGCATGTAGGTAACGTCTGAGAAATCCTCCCGGGCCACGATCTCGTAGCCGGATCCTGAGCCGTCGTTCATGGCAGATAACCTCCTGTTCCGCTTGCCGGGAGAAGCTGTTCGTTCCCGGCGGTGCCGTATGATCCGAGCCTGGGAGATGGCCGCCAGGCTCATCTATTGGCAAGGTCATTCCTGCCATGTTCGACGCCGGAGGATACTCAGACGCCCGCCGATCGCTGCGGAAGCCTTCCCTGAAATCCCGGTCAACCTCCGCACCCGATCCGGCGACGGCCCATCCGGCTTCAACCGCTCCAATCTTCGCATGTGAAGTTATTTTCAAATCATCTAAAATTCAAGCAGTTTCCTGATTTGTAGAACAGCATCTGCCGCACAGGCATACCGTTCCGCCCTGGCGGAAGCACACGGGTTCCTTGCCTGTCACCACGCCATAAGGCAGGGCCGGAGATAATGTTGGATTGCTGCTTCGTGAAATGAGCAAGAAGGAGATTCAACGAGGGATGGTGTTGGCGACTCCCGGATCAATTACACCCCATTTCCATCCACTGCCCGCTTCATCTGCCGCACTGTCTCCGCCGGGTCTTCGGTTTTGAAGATGCCCGAACCGGAGACAATTACCTCCGCGCCGGCCCGGGCGACTTCCCGGATGTTGTTCAACTTGATCCCCCCATCCACTTCCACTTCGATGTGAGGTAGCTCCCGCTGCTGCAACATCTCCTGGATGCGGCGCAGTTTGTCCAGTGCCCCGGGAATGAACTTTTGCCCCCCAAAACCGGGATTCACCGACATGATCAGAATCAGGTCGATGTCGGGAAGGATTTCCTCCACCGAACTCAGCGGGGTGTGGGGATTCAGCGCCACTCCGGCTTTGATGCCCTTCTCCTTAATCGCCTGCACGGTGCGGTGCAGATGCACGCAGGCTTCCACGTGCACCGTCAGAATATCCGCTCCCGCTTTGACAAAGGCCTCGATGTACCGGTCGGGGTTTTCGATCATCAGGTGCACATCCAGCGGCAGGAGGGTCACCGGGCGCAGCGCTTCCACGATCAGCGGCCCGATGGTAATGTTGGGCACGAAGTGGCCGTCCATCACATCCACATGGATGTAATCCGCGCCGCCGGCTTCCACGGTTTTTACCTGCTCTCCCAATCGAGAAAAATCCGCCGAGAGAATGGAAGGAGCAATTTTGCGAGGTTTTCCGATCATGGCAATGGCCCTCTGGTTAGGGGTTCAGGCTGTAGGCGGTGGGCTGTTCGGTACCTACCGCCTACTGCCTATCGTTATATCCGGGAGTTTTTACATCGCCTTCGCCGAACAGGCCGGAAGCGGTAGACAGTTCAGTACCTACAGCCTA
>CAYQGB010000022.1:5253-24535 GCA_964416895.1 uncultured Calditrichaceae bacterium | reverse complement strand
AGAAGTGGCAGTGTCCTCTCAGCCCGAAAAAGGGCAACACTTCTTCGATCACTAAATTATCCGTGTGAGACATGGCATTTCTCCATACGTTTCTGGTGAGTGGTAGCACAGTTCCCGAGTGATCTGCCGGCCGGTCAGAACTTTTCGGGATGTACTCCTGATGGGTGAATTGGTACTGAACGATCTCCGGAGATTACCTTTAAGGAATAAGCCCGTTCAATTCCATTTGAACTTGAACCTGATCACAATATAAGGGAAGGCAATTAACGGGGAGTTAGGAATCGCTTAAAAAGGAATTAATTGGAGGAATTAATTGGAGACTCCAGGGAATCTTTTCCGTTTTTTGGTATACCTGCAAGGCGGGCCGGGAAATTGCCGTGACCACAGCCGCGAGTTTACATTTTTATTGCTTCTTCCGTTTGTCAGGCCTTATTATCCCCCTCGCTTTGCCGAAATAAACCACATTCCCGGAATCCTCCGGCATCCTTTATCAAACAGGTATGGCCGGCATCAACCCTATAGAAACAAGGAGCTTTGCTCATGGAACCCAAAAAGACCGCTCTGTACGACGTGCATTGCCGCCTGGGGGCTAAAATGGTTCCCTTCGCCGGCTTTTTGATGCCCATTCAGTACACCAGCATTCTGGAAGAGCACAAGCGGGTGCGTACCACCGTGGGCGTGTTCGATGTTTCCCACATGGGAGAGATCGAAATTCGCGGGGATCGGGCGCTGGAATTTGTGAACTACCTGACCATCAACGACGCCGCCCGGCTTCAGGTGCACCAGGCCCAGTACACCGCCATGTGTTATGACCACGGCGGTATTGTGGATGACCTGATCGTGTATCGTTGTGAAGATCACTACCTTCTGGTGGTCAATGCGGCCAACACGGAAAAGGATTTTCAGTGGATTTTGCAACACAAATTCGAGGGCGTGGAAGTTCGCAACATCAGCGATCAAATCACCCAGCTGGCCGTGCAGGGAAAAGCCGCCGAAGCCACCCTGCAAAAATTGACCGATACGGATCTCTCCCGGATTCGCTTCTACTGGTTTACCGAAGGGGAACTGGCCGGCGTGCCCATGCTCATCTCCCGCACCGGCTACACCGGCGAGCCGGGCTTCGAGCTGTATTTTGATTCGGCCCATGCGGAAGCGGTGTGGAACGCGGTGATGGAAGCCGGAAAAGAATTTGAGATTGCTCCTGTCGGATTGGGCGCCCGGGATTCCCTGCGGCTGGAAAAAAAATACTGCCTGTACGGCAACGACATCGACGAAACCACCAACCCTTTCGAGGCCGGCCTGGGCTGGATTACCAAGTTAAATAAAGGGGATTTTATCGGTCGGGAGGCGCTGGAAAAGATTAAGGCGGAGGGAGTTTCCCGGAAGCTGGTGGGCTTTGAGGTTCGGGGGAAGATGATTCCCCGACACGGCTATGAAGTCCTTCGAGAACGCAAGCCCGTCGGGCACGTTACCAGCGGGGGATACTCCCCCATTCTGGAGAAGAACATCGGACTGGCCTACGTTTCCACAGAATTTGCCGAGGTGGGCACCGAAATCGAAATTTCCGCCCGGGGTCGAACCGTTCCCGCAGTAATCGTCAAAACGCCGTTCCTGTAATCGAACAAGGATAAAATTCCCCGGTTTTTCGTCACCAACTGTAATACGTGATGCGTGATGCCCCGCCACGGCGCATGGGCGTGAACCTAACGATTGGGCACGCTCCTCTCGTTCCAAAACTCTGTTTTGGAACGCAAGAATACGTGAAACTCTGTTTCACATGGCCAAATTTATGGTAATCAGGCTACATTTTTGCGCCTCTCGAAACAGAGTTTCTCACCTCACCTCGTTCCCATCCCGACGCTTCGGGATGTGAACGAAATGGTGATCGTCTGTTCACTAAATCTACTAAGGTTCACGCCTATGCGCCACGGCGGGGTAAAAAAACAATCACGTATCACGTATTACGCATCACGCATCACTCTGGTTGATGTCATTCGCCCCGGACATTAATGGCAAAAAGTACAGCAAATACCGAAACGTCACTACACGGAGAAGGGCATGAGGTGTACCAGGCTACTGACGTTCCCGTTTACAGGATTGCTGGCAATCTGCACCATGATCACGATGGTGATTTCTACCATGGCCCAATCTTCTCCGCCGCCAGATCTGGATGCGTTGGGCATCGAACTCCCCCCGAATCGACCCCATCAATTCGTCTTTTCCAATAAGGTCGGGGGCTTCTGGTATGGAGAGACTCAGCGAGAAAACCGCCCCTCCCATCAGGGGTTTACCCTGCTGGAACAACGCTACCTTAAAGACTACGCCGTTCACCTGGGCGATACGCTCCTGAGCCGGAGCGCCGCCGAAACCATCGTGCTGTATCCCGACCGCCTGGTACGAGGCTATCCCCAACTCACCGAAACCCTTTATTTCGCCGATAAGCTGAACGGCCTTCTGGTGGAACTGCACTCCCCTACCCCGCAATTCCTGCGGGTGGCATTCCAATTCGATCCCATATTGGGGGAACTGACCTGGCGGTGGGATGCTTCTTTACCGGCCGCCTTTGCGGTAGCTCCCCGGCTGTCGGGAGAGCAACCGGCTTACATCGCCGTGGCCGCCTGGGGAGAAGTGGGAGAGGTAACTCCGGAACTGTCTCCCCTTCCCCGGGCGGACGCCGGAAAGACCGGGGAAGCCTCTCCGGCTTTTTCCCTGGGAGGGCTGAACCTTCCTGAACTGCGCCGGGGGTATTTCGCCGTGCTCGTGGGCCGGAACGAGGCCGACCTCCGCCATTCGTTACAGGCACTACAGCGCCAACCGCTGCAAGGCGTGGAACACCGTCGTCGGCGCCTGCAACGGCTGTTGCAACAGGCGGAACTGATAACCCCGGACCGGCAGATAAACCGGGCGTACGCCTGGGCGCTGCTTTCCATGGATGACCTGGTGGTTGGGCAGCCCCATCCGGGCATCTGGGCCGGGCTGCCCTGGTTCAACCAGTTCTGGGGGCGGGATAGCTTCATCTCCCTGACCGGGGCGTTGCTGTGCACCGGACAACTGGAAACCGCCCGTAAGGTGCTGATCGCTTTCGCCGAATTTCAAAATCAGGATAAGAACTCCCGGGATTACGGGCGAATCCCCAACCGAATCACCCTGAAGGAAAGCATCTACAACACCGCCGACGGCACCCCCTGGTTTGTCATCGCCTGCGAAAAATACGTGCAATACAGTGGCGAGGAGAAGTTCATCGGAGACATTTTCCCGGTGCTGAAGAAGGCCATGGACGGGGCGATCAAGAATCACGTGGATGAATACGGATTCCTCACCCACGCCGACGCCGAAACCTGGATGGATGCAGTGGGAAGCGCCGGTCCCTGGTCGCCGAGGGGAAATCGGGCGGTGGAGGTACAATTGCTGTGGATGGAGCAGGTGCGGATTTCCCGGGAATGGGCCGCTCGGCTGGGATACACCGGGTGGGCCGACGACTGGGCTTTGTTGGAACGCCGCCTGCGAGATAACTTCACCCGATTTTACTGGGACCGGCTACGCAAACATCTTACCGATCATTTAAACCCCGATAATACGCTGGATAAGCAAATCCGCCCTAACAGCGTCTTTGCTCTGACGCTACCCCACAAGCCGCTGTTAGATTCCCTGCGTCGGCAGGCCGTTTTACGGGAAATCGTCACTCAGCTCACGTTTCCCTGGGGAGTGGCTTCGCTGGCACAGCAGGATCCCAATTTTCATCCCTATCACCACTATCCCCCCTATTACGTGCCCGATGCGGCCTACCACAACGGCCTGGTATGGACCTGGCTGAACGGCCCGGTAGTATCGGCATTACTGCCCCACAATCCCGAGCTGGCTTTCCGATTGATACAGGAAACCTCCCGGCAACTTCTGGAGGAAAACGCCGTGGGCAGCCTGGCGGAACTTACCGAAGCCTGGCCTCGCAAAGGCGCCACCGGGGTGCGCACCTCCGGGGCCATCTCTCAGGCCTGGAGCCTGGCCGAATACCTGCGGAACTGGCAGGAAGACATCCTGGGGCTGCGCCCGGATCTGCTCCATCGCCGCCTGCGTATCCGGCCGATTCTGCCGGCCGCGCTGAATCACCTGAGGTTTTCCCGGCGCATCGGCCGGGATATTCTGCGGGGAGAGTTCTCCCATACAGGGGATGAATGGCGCCTGAGCCTCTCCGGAAAACAGCAGCTTCCCGACTTGACGATAGAACTGCGCCTGCCGGTAGGGGATTCCTGGATCGAGGCAGAATTTCCCTGGAAACAGGCGACCTCGCTTACCATTCATGCCCGTCGGGAAGGCCGCCGGGCCGTGGTAAACGTCAATGGGCATCCGGTAGGCCAGGGGCGTCTGGTTCCCGGGGAATTGCTTACCGACCTGACTTTTGCCCAACCGACCTTTGATTTTTCCATCCCTGCCCTGCAGGCGCCCCGTTACCGGTTGATCTCTCCCGAAGCGGCCACCCGGCGTCCCAACCCTCTTACTCCTCTGCTATATGACATCAAAGACCCCGCCCACGACGATGTGGGGCCAAACGGAAAATACACCTATCCCACCAATCCTCACTTTAAAGAGGGGATTTTCGATCTTCGCCGGGTGAAGATTCATCGCGATAAAAGCTACTTCTTTTTCGAGATCGAGATGGGGGAACTGGTAGATCCCGGCTGGCGACCGGAACCGGGATTTCAATTGACGTACCTGGCCATCACCCTCAGTTTTGAGGGACTGAAGGGGGTAAAACGCACCCGAATCGGGATGAACGCCAATTATTCCCTGCCGGTGGAGTATTCCTATAACTATGTGATCTACGTGGGCAACGGTTACCGCATTGTGGATGGCCGGGGCCGGATTGTGGCGGAATATCAACCCACGGACACCGAACACCCCATCGGATTTGTCCAGGACCGCAAGATCCGCTTTTCGGTACCGGTGGAGTTGCTTTCCCACAAACACCTCAAGAATGCGGTAGTGCTGGCCGGGGGACAGGATGATCATGGGGGTGGGGGCATCGGCGAGTTTCGCAACGTGCTGAAGGAAGCCGGGGAATGGCACGGCGGCGGTGGAGACAAACCTTCAGGCAATCCCAACGTGTACGACTGGCTGTTCCTTCGGCGATGAGGAATTTATCAAATGTTTTGTGAAACAATACTCAAAACCATATATTTGGCGCCTTTTGAGGCACAGGAGGAGGCGGCCTTTCCGAACAATCGCTTACCGCCGGTTAACAGAAACGGAAGGGAACAAACTTTCGCCAACGAAGGGGCATGGATTACCGGCGTCGGTAGGGTACCGGCGGAACCACCGCCTGAAACCGGCGGAAAAATGCTCCCCAAATGCCGGGCGCTGTGAATTGGCTGACAGTTTATGCACGAGTCTATAAGCATCATTGAGAGTCAGGAGAAAATGCCGGGCGACACCATCAAGCACATTGTGTTCGATCTGGGAAATGTGTTGATTCACATCCACCCGGAACGCACCATGGAACAGCTTTCCCGGTATTGCCCACACCCGGCATCCGATCTGGCGACCTGGTTTCTCTCTCCCCGGCATCGGGCAGCCATGGCCGGAAACATTTCTCTGCCCCAATTTTACCGGGAATTCAGTCGAACTTTTCAATGCCGGATGGCGTATGAGGACTTTGAGCAAGCCTGGAAACAGTTGATCGGTGAACCCAAGTCGGGCATTTCAACATTAATTGAGCGGCTATCACGCGAGTACATTCTTTCCATATGTTCCAACACAGATCCCTGTCACTGGGACATGGCCCGTCGCCGATTTCCGTTGTTAGATACTCATTTTCGGTTTACGGTGCTCTCCTTTCAAACGGGTTGTCTGAAGCCGGAAGAGCAGATATTTCATATACTTCTGGAAACGTTGCAGGCCGGGCCGGAAGAATGTGTTTTTATTGATGATACCGAAGAAAATATTATCACGGCCAGGCGGTTGGGATTTCAAACCATTCAAGCGGATAACACAGAGGAGATCCGGTTAGCGCTGAAGGAGAAAGGGATTCCCGGGAAGGGATAAAATTTCCTGTTGTTTTATTCAAACAATTTGCGTATACTTTGCTTCAGGAACGAACAGCATTCTTCTTGGTTCACATTGTCATCCGCTTTTTTGGGAAATTTTCTTACGGAACACCGGGATTTTCATGAGTCGGTAGCGGCGGCGATAGCTAATTGCCACGGAGTCGGGGAGTTGAGCACCGTAGAACTGACAATCCATACTTTGCGCTAACCTTTTGGTTGTTGTTGACCATTCTTCGTCAAACCGCGTTGGTAGCTGACAGACCGGGTAGGCATTAAGCCCATTCCTCGTTTTCCGACAGGGAAGGCGTCACGTTGTATGTGGGCAGAGGAAGGGCTTTCAGAACGCCAGCTAAAACTAATGATTTCGTCGGATGTTCGGTTAAGATTTTTGGCATGTAAGTAGAATATTTTTTAATGAGTTAGGTTGTTACATCCGATAATGAGGTCACTCGGCTCTTCCGGAAAAAACCTGTCAGCGGTGGTTTGGAGCAGAATCGTGGAATTTTTTCCGCGAGGTCGGATGCCGGACATATCGCCGCACTGTTGAGAATTTGTCACCCGGTGCCGGAGCGATTGTGCAGGTGGCTCCGGAAATATGGAGATAAAGGCTGTTTTTGGGAGGGGCGTCTTTCCCCATCACTCACTCAATTTTGCGTTCGTACGCTCACGAATCGAGTACGGAATGCCCATCAGGTTGCCGACCTGGCAAGGGTTTTGCAACAAAGCGGTTTACAGAGGCAATTGGAGCATTTTCTACCGGAACAGAATCAGAGAGGTACAAACTCAGGAGAAGAAGCATGTCCGCTAAGATTGAAATCAGTCTAATCGCATTAGAAGTGAAAAAATGGGATCTGGAGACTCAGAAGATTACATTCTTGAGCTACTATGTGCTGAAGGATACCGAAAAGAGCACCACGTTTGACGTCAGCATCCTCCAACCCCCGGAAATGGTGGAAGAATTCCTGGGCAAGATGCGATATGAATGCGCCAAGATGTTAAACGAGGATATAGGTGAGGAAGAGGAGATCGAGGTTGAATTCGATAACGAGACCTTCCTCCGACAGAAGTTGTATAATTATTTCAAACGCATCACTTCTGAGTTAAATAATCCCCGGCGCAAAAAAGGTCAATCGCGCATGATTTTCACCACTCACATGGATGTGTACAACGAAAATCAGGACATTTCTTTTCTCCCCCGAAAATTGCAGTTCTATGTGGTTTTAAACTGGGCCCGCAAATATTACGAGAAGGAAGACTACAAACGGGCGGTGGAACCTTTGCGGAAGCTCATTCAGGTGGATCCCAATTATGGATTGGGGTATAAATGGCTGGCCCGATCGCTGAAAAAGATTCGCAAGTACGATGAGGCCATGCGCTACTACGAGCGATATGCCGAGGTGGACGGATCGCTGGATTCCCTTCTGGATCTGGCCAAATCCTACCGCAAAGGAAAGCTATTTGAGAAATCGGAGGAAGTGTACCAGCGGATTCTAAAAGAGTATCCCAACGACAAGGAAGCCCGCATCGGAATGGCTCAGATTCGGTATGCGTTGAAAAACGAAGAATATCTGAAGATACTGGATGAATTGTATGAGGAAGATCCCGAATGGCTGCGGGAGTGGCTCCGGGATGAGTTTAATTTCCGAATTTATGTTCCCGAAAAAACCCCCCTGTCCCCCATTCAGGCGGCCAAATTCCTGGGATACGATAAGATATTTGACCTCACCCAACGGGCTTTCCGAAACGAAATTCCCTCCCACTTTAATCCCGGCAAAGCGCGGCTCACATTTTATAAAGAAGAGCTGGAAAACTGGGCCAATGCCATGAACCGCTACAAGTGCTACCCCGAAGAGGTAAAGCTCTATCCGGAGCGCTTGAATCTGGAAGAGGGCGTGGCTCAGGAAATTACCGAAGCGGAAGCGGCCAATCATGTGGATCAGCCGGCTCAACAAAATGCTCGTCCCTTAACCCGGGTGGAAGAAATCCTGATTCAGATTCGCCAGCGAAAAGCGCAACGACAGGCGGAGCAACAGGCCAATACCAATTCTTCTTCCGATAAAGAGAAGGCCGGCAGCGAACCCTCCAAAGCCGATGAAACCGGCGCCAAAACCACCCGACGAGGCCGGAAGCCTAAAAAAGCCGCTTCGGAAAACGAAACGCCCGAAGCCGCGGCAACGGAGCAACCGGCAATAGCCGAAGAAAAACCCAAACGCACCCGGAAAAAGAAAACTACCACAGAAGAACCGGCAACTGAATAAAGGGGAGGACAGCGCCTGGAATCGATGTATCTCTTTTCCTTGATTACCTCACCCATTTTGCCCCGGCAGCAATAGCCTGAATCGGTGGGCACCCCCTCGGTAATTTTATCGCTGTGTGTTCTTCCTCGCTGTTCCTTCTCCTGAATACAGAACAGGTATGGAGCTGTGAAGCCTTATTTCATTCTGGTGCTTGTGGCACTTCTGTTTACCCTTTCCTGTCGGCGAGAAGTGCCGGTGGATACGATTTTCTACAACGGCAAGATTTTTACTGCCCGGACGCCTTCGGAATTTGTAGAAGCGATGGCGGTAAAAGACGGGGTTATCGTCGCCGTTGGTACCACCGAGGAGATGTTTGACGCCTACCTTCCTGCCGATACCACCGGTGTCGATCTGAAAAACCGGCTGGTGCTTCCCGGCTTTCATGATGCTCATCTCCATGTCTGGAATGGAGCCAAGTTGCAGCGGGAGTTGGACTTACGAGGGTTAACCTCTCTGGAAGCGGTATTGCAAAAAGTGCGGGAAGCGGTCGCCCAGGCTCCTCCGGGAGAGTGGATCATTGGGCGAGGATGGGATCATGAATTGTGGGCTACCCGGAAGTTACCCGATCGCAAACTGCTGGATGCTATCTCCCGAAAGCACCCCATTTACCTGAAGCGGGTAGATGGGCATGCCGCCTGGGTCAATAGTGTAGTGCTGCGTCTGTTGCGCTACACCGAGCATACCGAAGATCCCGAAGGCGGCAAAATCATGCGCTATCCCGGTACCCGCATTCCCAACGGAATTCTGTTCGATGCCGCCTTCGAGCTGCTGGACAAAATCGTTCCCGAACCCACCTTTACCCAGAAATACGAACTGGTAAAATCCATTATCGAGAAGGCCAATCGACTGGGCGTCACCGCAGTGACCGACAATTCCCCTCTGGACCTCTACCCGGTTTACGCGGAATTGCAGAAGAATCAGGCCCTCACCTGGCGGGTCAATTTCTTTATCAGTTACACGGAAAATCTGGATTCGGTAAAGGCGTTCATCGCCCGGCAGGGGGAAATTCCCCATCATCTTCAGGCCCGGCTGATGAAGCTGTACGCCGACGGGTCCCTGGGATCGCGTACGGCCTACCTGAAGCAGCCGTACACGGATGCTCCGGAGAGCGTGGGCATCCCCCGGTACTCTCCGGAAGCGTTGACGGAGATGGTTCGCCGGGCGGATTCGGCCGGCTTTCAAATCGGCATTCATGGAATCGGGGACGCCGGGGTGGCAATGATTCTGGATGCGTATCAGGAAATTCGGGAGGAAGCCCCCCGCCCGGATCGGCGCTGGCGGATCGAACATGCCCAAGTGGTGGATTCGGTGGATTTTCGGCGGTTCCGGAAATTGGGGGTGATCGCCTCCATGCAGCCCTCCCACTGTATCACCGATCTGCACTGGGCGGAGCAGCGTCTGGGAAAACGGCGGGCGCGCTACGCCTATGCCTGGCGCACGTTTCTGGATCAGGGGGTTCCCCTGGCCTTCGGCACCGACTGGCCGGTGGAACCGTTGAATCCCATGGTGGGCTTATATGCCGCCATTACCCGGCAGGATACCCTGGGATTTCCCGAAGGAGGCTGGTTCCCGGAAGAGTGCATTTCTCTGGGCGAGGCCATCATGGCCTATACCCACGGCTCCGCTTATGCCGCCCGGATGGAGCGCTGGTGCGGAACCCTGACTCCGGGAAAGGTGGCCGATTTTGTGATCATGGATCGCAATCTGTTTCAGGCTTCTCCGGAAGAAATTCTTCACGCCCGGGTGCTGGCCACCTATTTTAACGGCAAGCAGGTCTATTCGGCGGAATAATTCTCCTGCTTCTCAATCCTCCCCCACCACAATGACCTCCAGCGATTTCGGCCCATGGGCACCCAGCACCAGCGTCTTTTCAATATCCGCGGTGCGGCTGGGGCCGGTGATCAGGGTTACCCCTCCCCCCTCCCCTTCCCTCAGATGGGCCAGAACCTCTTCCAGCGCATGGAGATCGGGCAGAAGGTTTCGGGCATCGGCCAGCAGGATCACCGTCGGAGGCAGAAGGGTGATCAATCGGGCCGGTTGATGCTGGTTCAGAAGTACCGCTGTGCCTGTTTGGGCAATCAGGTAATCGGCGACGGCAATACCGGCATCACAGGAAGCCAGCGAACGGCGATACGCCTGTTCATCAAAACCTTTTCCCCGCAACGGCGAAAACCATTCCACGGTAAACGCCTCTCCCTCTCCCGGCAGCTCCCGGAGCAGGAAGGCTTCCAGGGCCGGGGTGCGGCAGCATACCGCTTTCCGAATCGACCGTTCTGCGAACAATCGGCGGAGCGCTTCTCCCACCGACGCCCGGGAAACCCACCGGGCCTGGCCTTTCAAGGCGGTCATCTCGGCGGAAAACTGTTCCCACAACCGGGTCACCTGAACTTCAATCATTGGCCGCCTCTCCCTGTTGTTTCCACCATTGACGAAACGTTTGAGGGGGAAAATCGGGGAACTCCCGGCTGTCGATCCATCCGGGAACGGGAAGCTTCCCCCCCATCAGGCGCCGGAACGTGCGGGCCAGCGCCCCTACCAGGTGCACCCGTCGGGGCGACCGATTCACCCGGTGGAAGCCCCGCATGGCCAGCCTTTCCCACCGGGGAGACATCCCTGCTTCTACCACCCGATGCCGTTGATATAACAGGAGATGATGCAGGGGAATTTTCACCGGGCAGATGTTCGAGCAGGCCCCACACAGGGAGGAGGCAAACGGGAGGGTTCCCGCTTGCTCCAGCCCCAGGAATTCGGGCGTAATCACCGCGCCAATCGGCCCCTGATATACCCAGCCGTAGGCATGCCCCCCGATATTCTGATACACCGGGCACACGTTGTAGCAGGCGCCGCAGCGGATGCAATATAGCGCCTCCCGCAGGTGCTCATCCGCCCGCAGGCGGCTGCGACCGTTATCCACCAGGATGTAATGCACTTTCTCCGGGCCGTCCAGCGCATCCGGCGCCCGGGGACCATCCACCAGGGTGATAAAGCCGGTCAATTTTTGCCCCGTGCTGCTCCGGCATAGCAGGGTGAGAAACAGGGGCAGATGCTCCGGCAACGGAATCAGCCGTTCGATGCCGATAAACGCCACATGCACCCGGGGCAGGGTCATGCACAGGCGGGCGTTGCCTTCGTTCTCCACCACTGCGATTTGCCCGGTTTCCACAATGCCGAAATTGGCTCCGGTCACCCCCATCTCCGCCGAGAGAAACTTCTGGCGAAGCGTCTTTCGGGCAATCTCGGTGAGCACTTCGGGATCTTCGGAATAGGGCACGCCCAACTTTTCGGCAAACAGGGCGGCGATTTCTTTGCGGGATTTGTGAATGGCCGGCCCGGTGAGATGGGAGGGTGGCTCCCCGGCCAGCTGGATGATGTATTCGCCCAGATCCGTCTCCACCACCTCATATCCCCGGGCGATCATGGCTTCGTTGAAGTCGATCTCCTCGGTGAGCATGGATTTGGATTTGACGATGGTGCGAACCCCTGCTTCCCGGGCAATGCCTTCGGCAATGGCGTTGGCTTCCCGGGCATCTTGTGCCCGATGCACGATGATTCCCCGTTGCCGGGCCTGCGCCTCAAAGCGCTCCAGCATCTCCGGCAGCCGGTCGATCACTTCCCGTTTAATCCGATGCGCCTGTTCCCGCAGGGCTTCCCACCGGGGAATTTCTCCCACTACTTTCGCCCGTTTGCTCAAGGACAATTGGGTGGCCCGGACAACATTTTGCCGCAGTGTGGGATTGCTTAAGAATTGGGGTAATCGGCGTTTGAACTGTTGCGTTTGTGGTTTCACCGTGAAATCCTCGTGCAGGTCGGTTTCTTCCGGATACAAAAATGGCGAAGGCAAATATAGCCACGCCTTCGCCAAAAATACACCCGTATTCTATATTTATCGTCTAAATTGGTATTATCGAATCAATAATAGCTTTATTACTTTTATTCCAAGAGGTGTTTCTAATTTCAGCAAGTAAATCCCACTGCTCACTTTTCTTCCTGAATCATCTGTCCCGCCCCAAAAAAGTTTGTGAACACCCGGTCGATATCTTCCTTCATATAGTCGTTTAAGCTTCCGACCATTCAGGTCGAAGATAAATGCTTTTACAGTACCTGTAATAGTTTTAGCAGGTAATACATATTTTATTTGAGTGTTTTCATTAAAGGGATTTGGATAGTTTGGATAAAGCTCAAATTCTCGTTTTTCTTCTCCATTCAAGGAAACTGAAATTGGACCGAACTCCTCAATTTGTCCATTATAACTCACACTGATTAATTTATACCAATACGTTTCATTATGAGAAACTTCTTCATCTGTAAAAGAATAGGTCTTTCCTATAGATGAATTTCCTAATCCAACTAAATCGGGATTCTCAGTATAAGATGAGATTAGCTCATATTTTTCGCCGTTTTCACTTCGGAACAAATTAAATCCTGCGTTTTCAATTTCAGATGCTGTTTTCCATTCTATGTGAATGGTATTTTCATGTGCTATTGCCTGGAAGTAAATTAAACTTACCTCAAGGGGGGTATCATGGCTGATAACTGTTTCATAATAATCTAAATATGGGGCTAAACCAGGAGCTCGCGTTTTGTTTCCGTTGCTGTCCTGTGCTTCGATATAATATTCTAAATGATTAGCATCCGCATCTACCGGAAGTTGAAAAGTAAAGACGCTATCCATCTGAGTGGATAATACATTTACTCTTTTCCATGTAGGTTGAGTATCTGTGCGGTAGTAAACGTAGGAACTCTCCGCTATGATATTTTGACCATTAATTACAGTGAAAGAATCTGAGATTACATTTGAAGCATAAATTGTATCAATTTCATCATAAAATAATCCCGGACCATCATTTACATAATCGAGTACAAACAGGCCGCCTGGATTCCTGGAATGAGAAAGTAATATATTCCGTGAGGGCAAATAGGGATACACTCCCCATGCTCCATAATAATGAGATCCTACTTTATTAGGCACTACTACATCATAAACCCCTACCTCCTGGGGAGTTGTAGGATCGGATACATCCAAGATACGAAGGCCATCTTGCCAATAGGAAATGTAAACTAGATTAAAATAATATCGACTGTGATGAGCAGACACATCTCCCTGAAAATTGGTATCTGTATAATATGTCCCCAATAAGACAGGTTCTCCAGGAAGTGAACTTAGATCCCAAAAATGTATTCCACCTCCTATATGTTCATGATCCGTAGTTAATACGTGAGTATTATCACTTAACCATCCACTGTGGGTCATCTCATCTCCTGTTGACCAGATTTTAATTCTCACAGGTCTAGCAGGATCTGATATATCTACCACCTCTGCTTCATCGTTCAAACGAAATCCGTATAGAGTGTCATTCCTGACATAAACATGATGAAATTGAGAAGAATAAGTACCAAGTTCTACCGGGTTAACGGGATTAGAAATATCTAAAATAATTAAAGATACTTCTGGGGGAGAACCCTTTGTGTCATGAAGAATCAACCAATCCCTATCTTCGTAAATAAACAGTCCATAGCACCCGGTAAAATTCGTAGAATATTGTGCAATCTCGTGAGCATTGTAAGGATCACGAATGTCGATAATTTGTAGTGGACCCGGGCGCATTACTGCATACGCATAACCTTTATTGGAAGGACGAACGTGATATAAGAGATCCCCTCCTGGCGGTATAGGAATCCAACTAACTTCTACTGGGCTCCGGGGGTTAGTCACATCAATAATGCTAACCCCTCCATCGGTAACCCCAACCAACGCGAATTCTTTTCCATCCTGACAATATCCCCACACATCACCGATCCAGAGGGTTTTTGAACGATAGGAAAGATCAAAAAAACTCAAAAGATTTACATTATTACTAGTAACTTGGGAATATACAATTGAAGATGACATCAAGATAACTAACAATTCTAAGGATACTATTCCATATTGTAAGCTTTCCTTATCAAAGAAAGAATTCGAAATTCTATACATTTCTATTGCCTCACTTTCTTAGCCGATGTCAAGGATGAATGGTGTTTATATAATCTTCGTGGGTATAGAATTTGCTATGATGTGTGACGGAAAGCCAACCCAATAAGTAAACTGTTTCCAATGCTATTCCCCTATCGTAAGAGGGGGAATCCATCTATTCTTAGTAGTATTATGGATGCCTTCCCACCGGGTCTGACATCCGGTAACTCAAGTTTCGCAAAAGGTTACTCACTTTAATCACTTTAGCAAAACCATCCTGGTCGTTTGAAATGCTCCCTCACTTTCCAGAACGGCGATATACACCCCCGCCCCCACCGGAATCCCCCGATCGTTGCGCCCGTTCCAGGTTACCGCATGGAGGCCGGGTTCCAGGTTTCCTTCAAATAAGGTGCATATTCGCCGCCCGTTCACATCAAATACGGCGATGCTTACCGGAAGGGCAGGTGCTTTTGCAGCGGGTACCTCAAACCGCAGCGTCGTGGTGGGATTAAAGGGGTTGGGATAGTTGGGATAAAGATAAAACCTCTCCCCTACCCCGGAATTCAATGTGGTAACTTCGGCGCCTCCGGCGCGGGGAGTAACCATCACCGGGCCGTGTTCGGTGCGCCTGCCGAATACATCCACATCCACCAGCTTATACCGATAGGTTACTCCGTTGACCACCCGCTCATCTCGAAATTCATATTCCGTTCGTTGAGTGGTGGTAAATTGCCCATCCACAAAGCCGATCTGTTGATACACCTCCGATGCTTCCATCGCCCGTAAAATTTCAAAGCCCAGGTTTTGCACTTCGCTTTCGGTGACCCATCGGAGAATAACCTCCCCATCCCCGGCAGTAGCGGTAAAAGACGTCAACTCTACCGGCAGGGGTGTATCCACACTATGGCTGCCGGGAGTGGCGTTCAGATTGTTGTAGGGCACAATGCTCCATTCAGCGACGTTGAAATTTCCCCCGTTCCCCCGGTTCACACTGGTATGGCGGGTTACTTGACTATCGGTGTATTCCCAGGGCTGGCCAGTGCCGTCAACTCCCACAACGCCATATACATCGATTACCGTTCCCGTGCCGGTATTATACAGTTCATAGACATCATCGCCGTTTCCCGAAATCACCGAACCGTTGGTCTGATCCGGCGTGGCGGTGGCAAACGCTCCTCCCCAGGCCGGGTCAAACGGGCCATCGGCAACCACCCAGGTTTGCCCCGGCGCCAGGTTCACATTGCTGAGATTTACCGACGCCGGAGTGGTGTTCCCGTTGGCATATCGCCGAATCTGCAATCCCCCCAGCGAATAGGTATTGGTGGCATGGGCGTTGTAAATTTCCACGTATTTGGGCGTGCCTCCGAAATTGGTGCCGTCCACGACCTCGCTGATGATCAATCCCTCCTGAGAAACTCCCACTCCCCATACCAGCACCACGAATCCAAAGACCCATCGCATGATCAACCTCCTGTTCCGGTTGAACTCTATCTTCAATTCGAGGTATTCCCCCGAACAACTTCATCCGCACCAGAAGGCAATGTTATGAAACGGTTATTTTTCTCGGGGAGATTGTACTACCTTTCGATAGAAATCCCATAAACGCTTAAGCACTAGCACATTGAGCGACCACAGGGAACCTCCCGGGCATTGCCCATTACACACAATACACAAATTTCACGAGGAATTTACCAGAAATGGTAGGGGAATATAGCTTTAAATAAAGCCCAGAGATTGATCAGGCGCAAAAATCAGTAGGCGCCTTTTCCAAACAGCATGACCGGGATGGTTTCAAACATGATTTCCAGATCCAGAAAGATTGACTGATTTTCGATGTAGTACAGATCCAGCAGGCACATTTCTTCGAAGGAGAGGTTGCTGCGCCCGGAAATTTGCCACAATCCGGTGATGCCCGGTTTGGTTTCCCCGCGCTTTTTGTACCAATCGTAACTGACCCTGCCGTTTTTCAAATGCTCAAAATCTTTCACCGGCAGCGGCCGGGGGCCAACGATGCTCATCTCGCCTTTCAATACATTGATAAACTGGGGTAATTCATCCAGGCTGTATTTGCGCAAAAACCGCCCGATCGGGGTAACCCGGGGATCTTTTTTAATTTTAAACAGCGCCCCGTTGGTCTCGTTCATGCTCCAGAATTTCTCTTTCAGGTCGTCGGCATCCTCATACATGGTGCGAAACTTGTAAAACCAGAATTCCGGCCCACCCTTATACAACGCCCGCCGCTGTTTGAACAGCACCGGGCCTTTGGAAGTTAACTTCACCAGAGCCGCAATTACCAGACACAGCGGTACCCAGATGACGCTGGTAAGCAACACCACCGTCAGATCGAAGAGGCGTTTGAGCCGGGCCTGGGAGGAACTGAACCGTCCCCGTTCGGTGTAGGTGGTCAGGGGCACCCCGGTGACATCCTTGACCTTGATCTGGTGCATCAGGTTGCGGATATCCGGGGCCACCATCTTCACCTTGACCCCGTGCTTTTCACAGGCCTTGCGAATCGGTTCGTATTTGTGCTGCCGCATGGAATCGCTGACGATAAACACCTGATCGATCCCGGCGGCGGGAATCAGCTCTTCCACATCCTCGTATTTGCCCACAATATGGGGGATGATCAGGGGATCATGACGCTGAGGGGTGCCGTTGGCAATAAAGCCCTTGATGGAATAATACTCCCCGTAAATGTCCTGCAAATGTTCCGAAAAGCGCAGGGCAGAATGATCGGTGCCCACGATCAACACCCGCTTGTTGCCGAAGCCTTTGCGGAACAACGCCCGGTTCAGGCGGCTGAGCAGGGAATGGTTGATTTCCAGAAGGAAATACTGGGTCATCAAAAAGATGATGGCCATTCCCCGGGAATAGTTTCCTTTCAGCAAAAACAGCGCCGAGAGGGTAAACAGAGCCAGGTAATAGGTGAATTTCTTCAGGTGGATCTTCTGATTTTCCAGAGAGCATTTAAAGATCCCTCGATACACGCCCAACCCCAGCGCCAGCGGAAAAAAGGCCAGATCCAGGAAGAGAAAAGGCTTCCAGTAATCCCGAATCCAGAAAGGATCATATACCTCGTTAAACCGCAGGTAGAGGGCGAGGAAATAGGCCAGATTGAACAGAAGAAAATCTGAACAGATTACCAGCAGGGTAAAGATATAGCGCCAATTCCGTTTGATCCGTTCCATCATCCTGAATTTCCGGTTAATGGGTGTCGTTTCATCCATGTACTTCCGGGAAAGCCATGTTGATGTATCGGATTTTTTTCCCGGAGACTTAACCGTCTTTGTAAGAAATTCCACAAAACGGCATATACCGCCTGCCGGGGAGAACCACTTTTCTATAAAGCGCCAAAGTACCGCTTCAAACCCGGCCGGTCTTGCCTTATATCACAATCTTTTCCGAAACACTTTAACCCGGCACAGCTTCAACGAAAAAAGTCGCCTTCCCGGCAGATTGCCGGTGGTGAAGGCGACTTTTCAAAGAGATGCTGAACAGGGAATGCTCACATAAAGGAGCGCCGATTTGAGCGCGCCGCTCCTTTTATACGGAAGGTAGAACTTTCATGTACCATATCCCGACGATGTCCCATCGCCGGGGGCGAAAGGTTCGGGCAAACATTGCGCCTAAGCCACCGCGCTCATTTCTCGTTCCCGGAACCATTCATAAGTGCGTTGAATGCCCTCGTAAAGGGAAATGCGCGGTTTCCACCCCAGAGCGGTTATCCGGCTGGTATCCAGTAACTTTCGGGGCACTCCATCGGGTTTGCTGGTATCAAAACGCAACTCACCGGGATAGTTGACAATTTCTTTTAGCAACAGGGCCAGGTTTTTCACCGGAATATCGCTGCCCACCCCCACATTGACCACATCCTGAATATCCCTCGCGTGACAATGCTGCATCAGAAACACGCAGGCATCGGCCAGATCATCCACATGGAGAAATTCCCGGCGAGGAGTGCCCGTTCCCCAGATGACCACCGCCGGCTGATGATGGATTTTGGCCTCGTGGAATTTACGCAACAACGAGGGCAATACGTGAGAGGTTTTTAAATCGAAGTTGTCATTGGGGCCGTAAAGGTTGGGGGGAATGACGGTCATAAAATCGGTGCCGTACTGCCGGTTATACGCCTGACACATTTTCTGTCCGGCAATTTTGGCCACGGCGTAAGCTTCGGTGGCCGGTTCCAGCTCCCCGGTGAGAATAAATTCCTCTTTCATCGGCTGAGGAGCGTAGCGAGGATATACGCAAGAACTGCTCAGGAAGAGCAATTTTTTCACACCGGTGAGATAGCTGTGATGAATAACGTTGGTCTGAATGGCCAGGTTGTCATAAATGAATTCCGCGGGATAGGTCTCGTTTGCCCAGATGCCCCCAACTTTCGCGGCGGAGAGGAACACATACTCCGGTTGTTCCTGAGCAAAAAATTGGGCCACGGCAAGGGAATCCCGTAAATCCAGTTCCTGAGAGGTACGAGTGATGATGTGGGTATATCCTTCAGCTTCCAATCTACGCACCAGGGCCGACCCCACCAGCCCCCGGTGACCGGCGACATAAATGCGGGCATTCTTTTCCATGGTTGATTCCCCCTGTTGGGTAAAAACCGTTTCCAAACCCCGTTCGATAATGGTGCCCCCTGACGGTCAGGATGAGAAAAGATTAAAGAACAACGATTAAAGATGAAAGACCAAAGGTGCTGAATTTTTTTAGTAGAGCCGAATTTCGCAAATATTTTTTCAATTTTCCCCTTCCATCCATCCAGAGAACGGAGAAAAAATTTTCCCGGTTCCGCCAAATTCAGCAAAAATCCTGCCGGAGGTAACCTGGCCTACACTGCCCCAAAATTAAAGCGGGGAAGTAATCTTCCCCGCCCGATAGTTTAGCTGCCTGTTGGTTAAACTGTTTCAACAAGTCCAGGATTTCCATTATCCCGGCAACTGCTCCAACCTGGAAACATTCTTCGCCAATTCCTGTGCAACGGATTCCAGATATGA
>CAYQGB010000022.1:1704-5153 GCA_964416895.1 uncultured Calditrichaceae bacterium | reverse complement strand
TTAACCGCTTCACCCTGTACCAGTTCCTCATAATGCTCCAGAAACCAGCGATAAGTCTTTTCAATTCCTTCTTTTAGACCAATGCGGGCTTTCCATCCCAGGGCATTCAATCGGGAAACATTCAGCAATTTGCGGGGGGTGCCGTCCGGTTTGGTGGTATCATTGATGATTTCTCCTTTAAAGCCCACAATCTCTTTGATCAAAATAGCCAGTTCCTGTATAGAAATGTCCTCCCCTACCCCTACATTCACGATTTCATTGCCCTGATAGTTTTGCATCAAGAACAGACAGGCATCGGCCAGGTCATCCACATGCAAGAATTCCCTTCGCGGTTTTCCGGTACCCCAAATGACCACCTGTGCCGCATGGCGAAGTTTAGCTTCATGAAATTTGCGAATCAGAGCCGGTAAAACGTGGGAAGTTTCCAGATCAAAATTATCATTGGGACCATACAAATTGGTGGGCATGGCACAGATAAAATTGGTACCATACTGGCGGTTATACGCCTGGCACATTTTGATACCGGCAATTTTGGCAATCGCATAAGGTTCATTGGTGGGTTCCAGTTCCCCGGTGAGCAAATACTCTTCTTTTATCGGTTGAGGGGCAAAT
Organism: uncultured Calditrichaceae bacterium; assembly: GCA_964416895.1. Lineage (GTDB taxonomy): Bacteria > Calditrichota > Calditrichia > RBG-13-44-9 > J075 > CAYQGB01. Next base: position 4,541 of record CAYQGB010000022.1, on the reverse strand, counting down.
TTGGGATAAATACAGGAACTCCCCAAAAACAACAATTTCTTAACCCCATGGAGATAGCTCTGATGAATCACATTGGTTTGAATGGCGAGATTATCGTAGATGAATTCGGCCGGGTAGGTATTATTTGCCCAAATGCCCCCGACTTTTGCTGCGGCCAGAAATACATATTCCGGTTGTTCAGCATCAAAAAATCGCGCCACCGCATTTTGATCCCTTAAATCCAGCTCCCCCGAAGTGCGCACAATCAGGTCGCCAAAACCTTCCCCTTGCAGCTTTCGGTAAATAGCCGAACCCACCAGCCCCCGATGACCGGCAATGTAAATCCGGGAATTTTTATTCATCATATAGCTCCTGCATAAGGTAAAGTCCGGGAAATATCAGGGAAGTCTATGTGCATCTATCAGAACCGGCTCAGATCATCGGGGTACTCTGGAAATTCGTCATATACCTTTCCTTCCGGGCCAGTTCCCAATCCGCTTCAACCATGATTTTTACCAGTTCCTTGAAGCGTACCCTGGGTTCCCATCCTAACTTTTGCCGGGCTTTGGAAGCATCCCCGATGAGCAAATCGACTTCTGTGGGGCGATAGTAGCGGGGATCAATTTCCACCACTATATCCCCCTTTTTTACCCCTATTTCTTCGTGCGCCATGCCGTTGCTATCCTTTAAAACCTTCTCTTCAACAAGTTCCCGATTCACCTGCTCAACCACCCCTTTTTCATCCTTCCCCTTCCCCACCCACTCCAGCCGGATTCCAAAGTATCCAAACGCTTCCTCGGTGAATTCCCGCACCGAGTGGGTTTCTCCGGTGGCAATTACAAAATCCTCCGGCTCCGGCTGCTGCAACATCAACCACATGGCTTCCACATACTCCGGAGCATATCCCCAGTCCCGCTTCGCATCCAGATTCCCCAGGTAGAGTTTTTGCTGAAGCCCGGCGACAATCCGGGTCACCGCCCGGGTAATTTTGCGAGTTACAAATGTTTCTCCCCGGCGCGGCGACTCATGATTGAACAGGATACCATTACAGGCATACAGATCATAGGCTTCACGATAGTTTACCGTGATCCAGTAGGCGTAGAGTTTCGCCGCGGCATAGGGACTTCGAGGATAAAATGGGGTTTGTTCGTTCTGGGGAATTTCCTGTACTTTCCCATACAGTTCCGAAGTTGAGGCCTGATAGAACCTTGCCGGCAACCCGGTTTCCTTAATTGCATCCAGAAAGCGCAGGGTTCCCACCGCATCGACTTCTGCGGTATATTCCGGTACCTGAAAGGATACCCCCACATGGCTCTGGGCAGCCAGGTTGTAAATCTCATCCGGCTGCACTTTTTCCAGAATGCGATTGAGATTGGAGGAATCGGTTAAATCTCCATAATGCAGCACCATTTTTCGTGGCTCTTCATGGGGATCCTGATAAATGTGGTCGATCCGGGAAGTATTAAAGGAGCTGGCCCGGCGAATAATCCCGTGCACCTGATAGCCTTTGGCAAGCAAAAATTCGGTGAGGTAACTCCCGTCCTGTCCGGTAATGCCGGTGATGAGGGCTTTTTTCATGGCTTATCTCCTCGAGGGCCGGGGTAGGGTTTCATTCAAATTTTTTGAGATGCAACATTTCCAGGAACAGAAAAAGCAGGAACAAAGAATTGGTAACCAGATATCGCTTCCACAGACGCCGTGGTTCCTGGATCAATCGATAGAGCCATTCCAGTGCCCAGCGCTTCATCCACTCAGGGGCGTGCTTTATGTTTCCCGCCAGGTAGTCAAATCCCGCTCCGATGCCGATCATCACTCCCCGATCAAGTTTTGAGTAGTTTTCATACATCCAGCGCTCCTGCCTGGGCGCCCCCAATCCCACCCAGATGATATCCGCCTTACTTTGATTCATTTCGGCGATAAACGCCCTGTTTTCCACTTTGGTGAAGGGACGATAAGGAGGGGAAACCATTCCCACAACCTTTGCTTCCGGAAATCGTCGGGAAATCTTCTCGGCCAGATGCTCCAGGATCGAAGGGGAGCTCCCGAATAGAAAGTGGGTTATACCATCTTTCTGGCTCCACTCAAAGGCCTTTTCCATAAAAGTGGGACCGAAGATGCGGGATATCCTGCGTTCCCCTTTTCGCCTGGCTACCATCGACAGGGGCTGCCCGTCCGGAAAGGCCAGGAAGGCCCGGTTAATTATCCGGCGATAATCAGGATGCAAAACTGCCTCCACCACGGTATGTACATTGTTAACCGTAATATAACCGGGATTAGGGGTACTTTGGACATATTCGACGATGGTCCTGTAGGCAACTTCATAGGAAGGCAACACGCTGATCCGGGATCCCAGAATAGAAATGGTGGGGATTTCTTCAACGGCGCAGGTAGTTGGCTCGGGCTTGCTCATAGATTTGCATCAGCATCTTATAATTTTGCTCTTCGGTATATTTGGCCTCGTATTCCCGGCGAGCTTCCTTTCCCATGCGGGCCAATTCCTGAGGGTGTTCCCAGGCCCATTTCACTTTGGCAGCCAGATCCTGTGCATCCCCGGGATTGAACAGAAGGCCAGTTCTGCCATCGTCGATGATTTCGGCCATTGCTCCCAGGTTCGAGGCAATGACCGGAAGACCACAAGCAAAGGCTTCGGCGATGGTCATGGGAAATCCCTCATACCATTGAGAGGGAAAAACCAGGAATCGGGCATTCTTCATTAATCCAAGAACCGCCTCATGCGAACATTTTCCCACACACTCGACCGTTTTCAGATCATTATCCGTCACATACTTCCGGATTTCCTCTCCCATAGGCCCGTCGCCGGCGACTTTGAGCGGAATATTGTTCATCCGGCACCAGGC
>CAYQGB010000022.1:0-1694 GCA_964416895.1 uncultured Calditrichaceae bacterium | reverse complement strand
AGAAGCATCGAAATTCCTTTTTCGGGAGAAAAGCGTCCCACAAAAAGTGCATAATCCCCGGCGGCGCTTTTTCCCTTTCCCGGATCGGGCAGGAGAAAGTTCGGCTTTACCAGGATTTTTTCACCGGGAATACCTCCTTCAATGAATTTTCGACGGGCGAAGTCGGTTAATGAAATATAGGCATCCACCTGTTTTTTCCATGTCCCTAATGCCCGGTGAAAAGAAAGCAACAAAACTACTACCAAACTCTGAATTCGGGAATTTCGATAACAGGCCCACTGCACCGATGGAAGAGGAGGAGTTTTTCGCAAACACGCTTCACATACCTTCCCGGAACGGTAAAAGGTCGCCGCAGGACACAGGAGTCGATAATTATGCAGGGTTTGCACCACCGGAACTCCGACTCGACGACAGGCATAATAAGCCGCCGGGGAAATTAAGGGAAAGGTATTGTGAAAGTGTACCACATCCGGTTGCCACTCCTTCAGAAGCCGTTTCAGATGCCTGAGCGTTGCAGTTGACCAGAGCGTTTCCCGGAACAGCCGGGGGCGGCTCATCTGTCGAATACGATCATTATGCTCTGTATAATGCCGCACTTCGTGCCCGTGGCGGCGTAGTAGCTCGGTTTCGGCATAAAATACTGCATCCTCCCCGCCGGATTGTTGATAAAAATTATGCGCGAGGAGAATCCTCATGCTCATAAACTCGATTCTTCTTTCTACAGTTACGTGTACATCCTGCTAAGAGGGTAAGGAAAACAGCTTTTTCAGTGTACCGGTTACATTTTCCATGCCAGATAGCGAAGTTCTCCATCCCAACCTGCATATTGCAATGCATAATGAAAAATAGACTTGAAAAGGCTTCTGGTATATCGAATTTTCCAATGAAGTCTTTGGATTCGACCAAAACCGCATTTCTGGAACATAAGTTCTATACTTCGAGAATCAAAGAAAACAAGATGCCCGGCCTTTCGGGCTTCCCCCCAATTTTCTTGACTAAATTTTGCATTCAACCCTCCAACATTGGGAGTAGCCACATGTATCCATCCTCCCGGTTTAAGGATTTTGTGCAGTTCTCTCAATGTAGCCCACGGGTTAAAGAGATGTTCTATGACATCAATGGTAATGATGCCATCAAAATCCTTGTCGGCAACTTCTTCCAGAGATTGATAAGCTTGAAACCCCTGTTTTTTGAGTTTCTCAAACCCAAAGGGTTCCACTCCAATAACACAGGCTCCAACTTCTGAAAGTACCCGCAACATCATTCCCCGGCCGGCACCAAAATCCAATACTTTAGTTCCGGAAAAATCTGAACGTCCCAGTGAACTTAACAACTTTCTGGTATACGTTCTTGCCAACTCTAACGTCGTACCACCGGTTTCTTCTTGATGATGTTCCGGATGCTTCCAACTATGTTCATACAAAGCCTGGAGTTCTTCATAAGAAGGCATTGGATTACGAAAGACCAGGCCACAAACTGTGCACTTAGAAAATTTCAAATTCGGCCAATAGGCTATTAATGGTTGCGCTTGGCAAAGAGGACAACTAACAGTCGATCTATAGGACATGCCTTCCTCTCTATTTCCATATCTTTCGGGTTTCTTGAAGACAATTATCAGTTAAAAAACGCGATTATAACGGCTTTATGCTATTTGGTTTTGTAGAGCTAAGTTCGATTTTATAACTCTATTCGAT
>CAYQGB010000021.1:0-25382 GCA_964416895.1 uncultured Calditrichaceae bacterium | reverse complement strand
GCTCCTCTGTTTGATATTCAATATACTACCGGCTGAGATGCCGGTACTAATACTTTCAGAGTGAGCCCCACTTTTTTCTTAATCTACCGACAGAAAACCCGTCACGTTAACCTTGAAAGAACACGAATTAAGGATGAAAACCTGCCGAAGAACCCTGTCGGCTTTTATTCCTGTCAGGTATAGCATATTCTGTACCATCTACCCGGGACAGAATATAACGGTTTCCGCCCACATGTGCAATGCACGGGCGGGCGGAAGATGCCGGAGGTATACTTCGGGGCGGCAGGTGAACAACGGATCACTCCACCACAGCAATTGCCTTCACTTCGATGGCGATAGGGGTGGGCAGCCGATGGACTTCCACGGTGGTACGGCAGGGTTGGTGTTGGGGATCGGGAAAGTATTCGGCGTAGATACGGTTGAAGGTGGCGAAATCCCGCTGCATATCGGTGAGGAAGACGGTGATATCCACGAGGTTTTCCCATCGGGAGCCGGCGTCTTCCAGAATGTAGCGCAGGTTGCGAAATACCGAGCGGCATTGGGCTTCAATATCGTGGGAGATGACCCGGCCATGCGCATCGAACTGTACGCCGGGGATGGTTTGGGTGCCCCGTTCCCGGGGCCCGATGCCGGAGATAAACAGCAGGTTGCCTACCCGCCGGGCATGGGGATACGGCCCCACCGGTTCCGGAGCGCGAGGAGAGTTGATGATGGATTGTGCCATGGATGGTCTCCTGTATGGGCTTCGTTCGATGAACTCGAGGATTGACCCGATGCCGGGCGACGTATTGTGTAATGCGTATTGCGTATTTCGTATTGCGTAACGGATGGGCTACGCACCACGCACTACGCAATACGTATAATCTCCCCTCTCCTGATCCCTTTCCGCTTACAGCCTACAGCCTACCGCCTACCGCCTACCGCCTACAGCTACAGCCTATCGCCCATCAGTCCCGTCGCCAGAAGGGGAAGCGGCTTCGGGTGTTGGGGCGTACCTGCGCCTGCCGGAGAACAAACTCCTCGAACAGGGAAGAGAAGATTCGTGGCTCCTGATCCTGCAACTTGACGTATCCCGCCCGGATCAGTTCCTTCAACACGTAGCTTTGCGAATCCGACAGGGATCGCTTTCGGGCCAGGTTGCGCAGGGTTTCCTGCTGCACTTCGTTGCAACTGCTCCAGATGTGCTGGAAGTGCACCCGGGCTTCATCCAGAAATTCCTCCCGTATGCGCTCGTAGGTGGCTTCGGTAAAGGTATCTTCCCGGCGTAAGAATTCAAACACGGCGGCGCAGGCCATCTGAATGAAAATGGGGTAGTATCCGGCGATGTCCAGAATGAACGGGATATGAGGTTCCATAAACAGGCCGTGTTTTCGGGCCGGCTGAACGATCAGTTCCACCGCCTCCTGATGGGGAAACTGGCTCAGGGTAATGTTGGAGAAGATGTTGAAAAAGGGAGAATCGGCGATCTCCCGGCTGTGGCATAACGACTGGAGATTTCTTCCCGAAGCCACCACATAGGCCACATTATAATTGTTGGCGATGGAACGGCAAAAGGAAAAAAATTCGGCGTCGAAGTTGGGGTTTCGGGTCACCCGCTCGAACTCGTCAAACAGCATGATCAATTTATAGCCGCTCTCTTCTAAGGTGGTGACCACCTGTTTCAATCCCTCGTAAGTGGGGGGAACTTCCATTTGCAGGCCGCCCCCAAAGCTAACCTGTAAGGCCTCATACACCGCAGAGATAAAGCCGGGAATATCCAGGCGATGTTTTTCCTGAAAGTCGATGCATACGAACACATACTGCTCCGGTCGGCGCAAAAAGGTGGTACGATTGGCGGGGTGGGCGATGTAATTCAGCAGGGAGGATTTTCCGATACGCCGTTCGCCCACGATGGAGACCGATTGAGGGCGATCGGCATCCAGGCGGGCGTAAATTTTGGCCACTTCCGCCTTCCGCCCATAGAATTCTTCGATGTTCTTGATCTTGACCCGGTTCATGTACGGGTTGATGATTTCTCTGGGAGGCGGTTCCGGTTCGGCGGCGGGGGTTTTGAGCGGAGGCCGGCGGAGGATACGAATGGAAGAGTTTCGGGGAGCAATAAGCGTTTCTTCCATCGCCGGCAGTTCGGAGACGGTCTCCCCGGTTTCTCCGGCTTCTCCGGTGGGTGCGGCTTCTTTCTCTTCAGGGGACAGGGGAAGATGCCCGTTGGAAGCGGGAGCCGGGGAGGGAGGGTTTTCCTTTTCCGCCTCCGGGTTCCATACCAGCCGATAAACCCCGATTTCCCCGCTTTTGCCCTTGAACCGGCAGGTGCCGCAGGGGGCAAAGGTGAACTCCGGCTGAGTGCGGCACCGATGGTACACCGTCTCCGAGAGGAGGATTTCCCCGGCGCCGGCCATTTCTTCCACCCGGGCGGTCACATTGACCACATCCCCGAAGATGTCCCCTTTCTCGATCACCGCCCGCCCGTAGTGCAGGGCAATCCGCACCCGGATGTGATCCATCTCCTGCTTATCCCGGTTGTATTCTTGCAGCGCTTCCTGCATTTCCCGGGCGCAGTGACAGGCGTCTGCCGGATTCACAAACGTGGCCAGAATCCCGTCGCCGATGGTTTTGACCAGAGTGCCCTCATGCTTTTTGATCAGCGGGGTCATCAGGCCGTAGTAGCGTTGCACCATCACCCGCCCTTCCAGATCCCCCCGGCGCTCGAAGTAGGTGGTGGAATCCACCAGATCGCAGAACATTACCGTGAGGTATTTGGTGTGCTGCACGGCGATCAGCTGATCGATTTTTTGCCGCTGGGCCAGCAACTCTTCCACACTCTGATAGCCGAACAGAGAATTCCCCTCATCCCCGATCAGGCTAAACGTGCTGGCTACCTGAAGCTCCTGCACCCGGGCCTTTACCGCCATCAGGTCTTCGGCCATCTGGTGCATGGACTCGTAGCGTTCATGGCCGTGTTTGGCCAGGGCCCGTTCTACAATATTCACCAGTTCCGGAGGCGGGGTTCCCTGAACCACTTCCTCCAGGGGGCGCCGGTCATTCATCACGATGGCGAAGATGGTCTCCCGGGTGGTTTCCCGCCGGAATGGATGCTGGCCAGAGAGCATTTCATACAACATCACTCCCAGGGAAAAAATATCGCAGCCGGCCTCGGGCATATTCCCCAGCACCACCTCCGGAGCCAGATAGCTGCACGTGGGAAGGAACGGCTCTTCCCGGGTGAGGGGGCGTCCGGCCCACAGAGCGGCAAAGCCGAACCCGCTGAGCCGAACCACGCCGTCAGGGGTGATGTGCACGCAGGAGGGATGCAAGGCCCCGTGGATGATGCCGCTTTGATGGGTGCGCTGAAGCACTTCGGCAATTTGCACGGCGATGCTTACCGCCGGTTCCAGTTCCAGGGGGCCGTTTTGTAGCAGATCGGACAGGCGTTGCCCTTCTACCCACTCCAGCGCCAGAAACTCCCGTCCTCCGGCGCTTCCGATTTCGTGCACCCGCACGATTCCGAAATGACGCAGGGCGTTGGCGGCTTCTACCTCATTGACAAATCGCCGCCGTCGCTCCCGGTCCCGGAGCTGCTCCGGGGGGAGGAACTTCAGCGCCACCGTCCGGCGAGAACGGGTGGCCAGGGCCCGATACCATTCCCCTTCCTCGTCTTCGGCCACTTTTTCCACCAGCCGATACTGACCGACCATCTCTCCGGAACGCTCCGGGGTGGGGGCGTTGGAAGGTGGGGGTGCCGCCGATTGGGAGGGGGCGTGTTTCTGTTCCGGAGGTTCCGTACCGGCGCCGTTGGTAAAGAAGCCCCCGGTTATCTTTTCTGGATCCTCCGAAGCCGGCGCTTGCTCCGCGGATTCTTGTTCCGGTAAAGGCGCCGGGGAGGGAGGGGCTTGTGGCGCTTCGGAAGAGGCGATCACCGCCGGGTGATGTTCTTCCAGGGTCAGAAAATCCCGGAGCATTTCCTCCACCGAGGAGTAGCGATCTCCGGGAACTTTCGCCAGAGCAGTGGTGACCAGCGTCTCCAGGGGGCGAGGGATTTCCGGATTGTACAGGCGCAGGGGTGGGATCGGTTCCCGCACGATGCGCCGGGGAAGTTCCTGGGGAGAGAGCCGGGAGTCGAAAGGAAGCCTGCCGGAGAGCATCTGATAGAGGGTTATCCCCAGGGCATAAATTTGTCCCTGGTGATCCCGGGCGCCCTGACCGGTGAAATATTCCGGAGGGATTGCGCTCAGCGCGGCATGATCCAGCCGGGGAAGGGAGTGGGTGGTATCCAGCAGGATGGTGGCCGTATCCACATCGGTAAGGATCAGCCCGGTGGGGGTCAGAAAGATGTTCCGGGGTTTCAGGTCCAGGCAGAAAATGCCTTGAGAATGGGCCAGGTGCACCACTCGCAGGAGCCGTTTGATCAACGGCAGGGCGGCGCTGCAGGGCAGGGCGCCGTTCTGGAGAATGATCTGTTCCAGCGACTTTCCCCGCAGGTATTCGGTGACCACATATACCTGCCGGGAAGTGCGCCGGAACGCCAGCACCCGCACCATGTGGCGGTTGTTCCACTGAGCCGCCGCTCGCCAGGCGGTTTGGTACCGGTGCAAGAACGCTTCATTTTTTCCCAGGGCGGGATCCAGAATTTTGAGAATCAGGGGAATGCCCAGCGTCTGGTCTTCCGCTTTATACGTTTCGCCGGTACTGCTCTTCCCCAGGCGTTTCACCAACCGATACGCATCCATGTGTGATGTGGAAGTCGTTTCCATAATGCCTCAGTCCCTTGATGCACAGGTTCAGGTTTGTGGATTTTCCGTTGCGCCTTTGTTGCTTATCAATACATCGAAACCGATCCATTTCGAGGAAATGTTCAGGTCGTAGAACGGTGATTATGGAGGTCAGGGAGCCTGGAGGGCTTCCCGGTTTTGTTCCCCCGTTGGGGAGTCAACAGGGGAGGCTTCGGCCAATCGAGAGGGATCGTCGGTATCGGGCCGAAGCCGTTCGCCGACTTCCTGCATGACCCGCCAGATGGATTTTTCCCGACGAATCCACAGGCGCAGCAAATCCATGCGGAAGGCACAGGCGCCCTCTCGCCGATACAGGATCCGCCGCTGCTCCAATTCCCGGAACAGCCGTTTCACCGGGAGCAGGTTGGCCCAGAAGCCGTACGGTCGAGAGCTGAGCGCCCGGCGGAACTGCTCGGTGGTTAGCAGGTGATCCGGATGGGAAAGGAGGTCGGCCAGCAAAGCCAGGGTGAGTTGTTCCCGGGCGCTTAACTCGTTCCAGAAGTAGAACATGTGGGGAAGGGGATTCTCCAGAATTTCTTCGATTACGGCAGTGAGGGTATCGGTATTCACGTAGCCCAGCCTTCGCCCGTTGCAATGATCCACCAGGGTCTGGCAGATCACCTGCACATAAAAAGGGTGCCCGGCGGTGAGGCGGTAAATCCGCCGCAACACCAGGGGGGAAAACTCCAGATACCCCCGAACCGGCTCGGTAATCAACCGATGGACATCCGCCGGGGTTAGAAAGGACACGTCGTATTGCATCAGGCGAAAGGTGGGATGCTCCGGTAACCGAAGGTGGGTAAAGGGTACCGGGTATGATCCGGTAAAGACAAATACCATGCGCGGTTCCGGGTGCAGCAGGGAGGAAATAATGGGAAACCATTGTTCCAGAGGATGTTTTGGAGCCTGTGCAGCCCGGATGTGTTCGTATTCATCCACCAGGATCAGGAGGATTTTCCGGGGATGTTCCCGGGCCCGGGTGTGACAAAATTGCCCGAAGGCCTGAAGCAGGGGAGTGGGGGAGAAGTTTTCGTCCGGGGCCGGGAGCAATTCGCCGGAAGCCGTCAACTGGTGGAGTAGTTCCTGCAACAGTCCCGTCAGGATGCTGCCACCGGTGTGCCGGGAGGTGAGGGTTTGCATGTCGATCAGCACCGGCAAAAAGTCTGCACCCAACCGCCCCTGATGGATCTGGTGGAGAATGGAGCTTTTTCCGCTGCGTCGTTCTCCGTAAAGCAGAATGGCGCAGTGATCCGGGGTGGAAAAGATGGCCTGGGTAAGCCACTGGAACACATCTTCCCGGCCAAAAAACAGGGGATCCGATTTTAACGGATTTCCCACGATGTAGGGATTGGGAATGGTGGCAGAGAATTTCATGGTTTCGCTCGCTCCTGATGTTGGTTACCGATTTCCCTTCCGCAAAGATTGAGATTTTTTTACACAACCTCCGAATATTCCCCCCACCGATGGATCCGGCGTCGCTTCTGATGGATACCGGGGATGGGAGAGACAGGGAAGCGGAGAACGGGGCTAAGTGCTTGTTTTTAAAAGGAAAATATCCGATGTCAAAGAAAGCGGGGAATGGGTTGCGCTTTCCCGGTTGGCGGAGCACTATTGCCTGACCACAACCGCCATGAGTGCAAATGGCATACCAAATTTGAAAGGGGGTTACGGGGAAGCGAGAGCCGCAAAACTTGGGGGTTCCATTTTTCCCGGATGGTTTTTATATTTGCCGCCGTCACGGAAATCACCGCAGAGAAAGAGGGCTGTGTATCATGTCGGAGAAGGATTTTTATCAGATCATCGCCGGAGAGTTGAATCTCCGGGCCATTCAGGTGGCCAATACGGTGGAACTGCTGGACGCCGGAAATACGGTGCCGTTTATCGCCCGGTATCGTAAGGAGGCGACCGGCAGGCTGGATGAGGAGATGATTCGGGCCATTCAGGAGCGAATCAAGTATTTGCGGATGCTGGAGGAGCGCAAGGGCACCATCCTGAAGTCCATCGAGGAACAGGGGAAGCTGACGCCCGAACTGGAGCAGAAGATTCGCGCCTGCATGAAGTTGCAGGAACTGGAGGATCTGTACCTGCCGTACAAGCCCCGGAAACGCACCCGCGCGACTATTGCCCGGGAACGGGGACTGGAACCGCTGGCGGAGTTGATGCTGAAGCAGGAGATGGAAAGCGGCGACCCGCTGGAGGTGGCCGCCCGGTTCGTCGATCCGGAGAAAGAGGTGCATTCGCCCGAAGAGGCCCTGGCAGGCGCCCGGGACATCGTGGCGGAAGTCATCTCCGATGACGCCGAGGTGCGCAAGGCCATCCGGGAGTTGACCCGAAACACCGGTATTCTGGTGAGCAAGGCTAAAAGCCCTGAAGCGGAGAGGGACTACGAGATGTACTGCGACTTCGCCGAACCGGTGAAGCGGCTGGTGCCCCACCGGATTCTGGCCATCAATCGGGGGGAGCGGGAAAAGCTGCTCAGCGTTTCCATCGAGGTGGAGACGGAAAAGATGCTGGGGCAAATCGAATCCCGGTATGTGAAAAACCCTCGCTCGATTTTCGCCGACCACCTGAAAGCCGCTATTGCCGACGGTTATAAGCGGTTGATTGCTCCCTCCATCGAGCGGGAAATTCGGGCGGAACTGACCGAAAAAGCCGATGCCCACGCCATCGAGGTGTTCGCCCGGAATTTGAAGCAGTTGCTGCTGCAACCACCGGTGAAAGGAAAGGTGATTATGGGCATCGATCCCGGCTATCGTACCGGATGCAAGGTGGCGGTGATCGACGAAACCGGCAAGTATCTGGAAGGGGATACAATTTATCCCCATCCTCCCCAGAATAAGGTTTTTGAAGCCAAGACCACCGTGCGCAAGCTGATCGAAAAATACAATGTGGATGTCATTGCCATCGGCAACGGCACGGCCTCCCGGGAGACGGAGGCGTTGATCGCCGATTTGATCCGGGAGATTAAGGAGGGCGATCCGGGAAGGGAAGTGGTGTACATCATCGTCAATGAGGCCGGGGCGTCGGTGTACTCCGCCTCGAAGGTGGCTAAGGAGGAGTTCCCGGATCTGGATGCCAGTATGCGAGGGAATATATCTATCGCCCGGCGGCTGATGGATCCCCTGGCGGAACTGGTGAAGATCGAACCGAAACATATCGGCGTGGGGCTGTACCAACACGATGTGAACCAGAAACGGCTCAGCGAATCTCTGCACAATGTGGTGGAATCGGCGGTGAATTCCGTGGGCGTGGATCTGAATACCGCATCGGTCAGTCTGCTAAAATACGTCTCCGGCCTGACCGCCCGCACGGCGGAAAATATCGTCCGGTACCGGGATGAACACGGAAAGTTCCGCCGCCGGGAGGAATTGAAAAAGGTCTCCGGCATCGGGGAGATCGCCTTCCAGCAAGCCGCAGGATTTTTGCGCATTCCCGACGGGGATAATCCCCTGGATAATACCGGGATTCACCCGGAATCCTACGAAGCCACCCGCAAACTGCTGGCGCTGTTTAACGTGGAAAATGATCCCAAAGAGTGGCGGAAACTCCCCCGCCTGGTTCGAGAAAAACAGATGAGCTTGGCGGAACTGGCCGAACAGGTGGGCGTGGGTGAACCCACCCTGGAAGATATTCTTAAAGACCTGGAAAAACCCGGTCGGGATCCCCGGGAGGAGATGCCCCCGCCGATCTTCAAAAGCGATGTGCTCAAGATCGAGGATCTGCGGGAAGGGATGATCCTGAAAGGCACCGTACGGAATGTGGTGGATTTCGGCGCCTTCGTGGACATCGGGCTGAAACGGGATGGGCTGGTGCACGTCAGCGAGATGGCCGATCGGTTTGTCAAAAATCCCCTGGAAGTGGTTTCGGTGGGGGATGTGGTGACGGTGAAGGTGATCGGCATTGACCTGGAACGGCAGCGGGTGAAACTTTCCATGCGGGTCTGAAGAGGGCGCTTCAGGGCGCTTAAGCGCCCTTGAACGGCGACCTTCAGGGCGCTTAAGCGCCCTAAAGCCCGCGAACCTCAAGGGCGCTAAAGCGCCCTGAAGGAATGCCGACAGCGGTTCAGCCTTGCGCTGCGCCGGCTCTGTTCAGGGCGCTTAAGCGCCCTGAAGATCTCCGCAGTTCCCAAGATCCTGAAATTCCTGCCCTGAACACTAAAACCTCTCATTTTTTGCTTCTTCTGTTCAAAAAACATGATTATTTTTGAAAATCATGGTAAAAAAACACAGAAAAATTTTGCCCTCCATTTTCAAATGGCTCGACCGGGATGAAACGATTGTTATCTCCGGTCCCCGTCGGGTCGGCAAAACCACCACCCTGTATTTATTGAAAGACGAATTGCTATCCCGCGGTATCCCTCCCCAAAACATCATTATGTTGAATCTTGAAGATATTGATATTTTGAAGGAGTTATCCGGGTCGCCCAAAGCGTTGTTAAAATTCATGGTTGCCGGTGCAGGGAAAAACTATTTTCTCATCGATGAAATTCAGTATCTGAAAGAGCCGACCAATTTTCTAAAATACCATTTTGACGCCAACCGGGATCGAATAAAACTCATCGTCACCGGGTCCTACCTATTTGAAGTAAAAGGAGAATTCCGGGATTCCCTGGTGGGAAGGAAGGTGAGCTTTGATTTAACTCCCCTGACCTTCGAGGAATTCATTGATTTTAGAAAACCCGATTTGTTGCCGTTCTTGAAGAAAAGCGATCTTCCGGAGGTGCGGAAAAATGAGTTGCTGAGCTTGCTGGATGAATACCTGGTATATGGGGGAATGCCGGAAGTAGTTCAGGCGGAGGATGTAGAAATCAAGCAGATGCTCCTCAAGGAGTATGTGAACACCTATTTACAAAAAGATATTCGCTATATTTCCGGAAGCAATGACATCCTGCGGTATAACGACCTGCTGTCTATTCTCGCCAATCAGATTTCAGGGTTGTTGAACATTGAAGAAGTGAGCAACACATTGGGGTTGCGGCGGGATAAGGTGGTAAAATACCTGGAAAACCTGATCCTGTCGGGAATTGTGTATCTGATTCCTCCCTTTTACACCAATATTCGCACCCAGATCTCTAAAATGAAAAAAGTGTTTCTATTTGATGTGGGTATCCGGAATCGCATCATCAACAATTTTAATCACCCACTCTATCGAATGGATGCGGGCGCCCTGTATGAGAATTGGGTATTGAATGAACTGATCAATGCTGTGGGCAAAGAAAACGTATTTTACTATCGAACCCGATCCGGATCGGAAATCGATTTTGTGGTAAAAGAGGCCATACCGGTTCCTTTTGAAGTGAAATACAAAAAACTGGTAAAACCAACCGGAATCAGGGCTTTGAAGAATTTCCTGGAAAAAAACCGCCTTCCCAGAGGGTACCTGATAAACCTTACCTTGAATCAATCGTTGCCGGAGAAAAACATTGAAATTGTGGACTATCTTCGGTTTTTACAGATGATCTGGAAATAACCTCTTTCTTATCCTTATCTACCTGCGGTGCTTTCCCTCCTTGGTGTAGTTTCTCCCTCCTTCGGTGCGCCCTTCTTCCAAACAGCAACCTCAATGAATCCTTATTCAATATTAGAAATTGTTTTCCGTGCGGAAATTCACATCCGGCGCAATTCTCGGTTGTTTATCTTTGGCCTCACCGGATGATAAAAAAAATCAAATAATAATTATTCTTCAAGTGGTCAAAGATAAGTCGCTTTGTTATCAGTATGAATTCTTTTCTTTGCCGGTGACAAAGTAGTGCGCTCAAGAGCCTTCGTAAGAAGGATCCCATCATACATTGGATCATGATGTTAGTTTGGTGATTGGAGCAGGATTGCCCGGCAACTATAACCGGGCAACCGTGGGACAATTGTATCTGGAGGATACCATGTTAATTTGCCATAAATGCGGAGCGCAGAACGATATCCGCAATTTCTATTGCCGCAGTTGCTATCATCAATTTACCGAAGAAGAGAAAAAGGCAGCAGTGCTCAGGGGGCGTTCCCGCCAAACCATTAATCGAATGGATGCTTTTCGCCCACCGGCCTCTCCCGGAGAGAGCAATCCTCCTATGGAACCTTCCACTTCCGGGGAAGCGTCCACCTCCCTGGAAGATTTGATCCAGAAGCGATTGTCCGAAAGCCGTGAAGCCCGAAAAGGTGGAACCCCTTCGCGGGAAGAGGTATCAGTTCCGGAGTTTCAGGTTGTTAAAAATAGCGACACACCTCAGGCTTCCCGGAAAACGTTGATCTATGTAATTGTGGGAGTGGCGGCGCTTCTATTGGTGGGAGCGTTGTTCTTGTTTGTGGTTAACTCGGATTCTTCCGAAAAGGGGGCTCAATCCGCCCAACTGTTTGCGCAGGCAGAATCCTTTTTTACTGCCGGCAATCACGCCAATGCCCTCCGGCTGTATCGCCAATTGGTAAACCAATATCCGGAAGACCCGCTTGCCGAAGTAGCCCGTTCCCGGATGGCGAAAGTTCAGGCGGCCTTACTGGAACTGGAGCGCGATAAGTTGATGAGGGAGCAACGGATTACACTTTTACTGGAACAGGCTCGAAAGGCCTTTGCCCGCCAACGGTACCTCAGCCCGGAGGATGACAATGCTGAGCTATATATCCGGGAAATACTGATGTTAGACCCTGCCCATGAAGAAGCGCTCCAGCTTCAGCAAAAGATTGTGGATTATTACACCCGACGGGGAGAGATGGCCTTTCAGAAAAAACGGTATCAAGCTGCTCGCCGGTTTTTTGAGAATGTTCTGGAAATTTCGCCGGAAGATGCCTACGCCCGGGAACTGTTGGCAGAAATTGACGCTGCCGAGGCTGCCGCCCGTCGGGCCGAAAGACAACGGCGACAGGCCCAAAAACTTGCTCGCTCCAATAACCCATCTTCGAGTACATCAAAGAATTCTCCCGGGCGATCTTCAACATCTCGAAGTGAAACTGTTTCCAAGAAGTCAGCCGGTACCGGAACCGCCCTGTCCGGAGCAAATTCGGGGGGTTCCCCGGCTACTTCCGCCCCGGTGAATACCGCCTCCTCTGCCGGGAAAAATACCTCAACTGCTGCCGGTGCCTCTTCACCCCAAATAGCCTCGACCACCGGCACAGGATCGACGAAAACTCCTGCCGGGAGAACCTCTAAACCGGCGCCGACGGGAACTGCTTCAGCCACGGGAAATCCCAACACCTCCACGAAATCTTCGGAAGCCGTAAAGGTCATCCCGATTCTGGATGAAACGGAAATTGACGGGGGCGTTCGCCAGTATGTGTTGAAACCCCAACCGGAAGTGCCCCGAACCTGGCGGTACGGAGGCTTTGCCAAAGTCAAAGCAGAGTGTACCGTGGGAACCGATGGAAGGGTGGAGGAGGTATTGATCCTTCTTCCCTCCAAGTTTAAACCGCTGAATCGACTGGCCGAAGAGACCTTGCGAAAATATCGCTACAAACCGGCGACCTACCGGGGAAAACCGGTAAAATTTAAGGTCATTGAAGAAGTGGTCTTCGGACGCAACCGCCAGAATTAGAGAAGTGAAACGATCTCAGGGTGAATCGACGACATGTCCAAATTTTTACGCCCCACTGTCTGTTAGGTATAGATTGTGGATAACGGCATCATCTTGAGAAAATCATCAAGAACGGCTCATTCAAACTAGTGTTCTTTCAAGTCTAACGTGACGGGTTTCCTGTCATTCTGAGGGCTGCCGCCGGGGAAGGACCGGCTTTATGTTAAAAGCTGCGGCTTCAAAACACGAATTTCATTCACATGGAGTGGTGTCAAAGGGGCAGCCCGAAGAATCTCTTTATGAATTCAACCCGTCATCCAAATCTTGAAAGAGCATTCGCTACTCAAATGGTTCCGGTCTTTGGTATCTCGATTAAGGAGGAAAGGAGATGAAGAGTATCTCTTTCAGGAAAATGGCTTCCCTGTGGGGACTGATCATACTGTTTAACACCGGTTGGGTAACCCATTCATACGGGCAATGGACCTGGCTGAGTTTTTTTGATATTACCTATCAGGTATCGCCCTCGGATTCGGTTTCCCCGGAACTGAAGAACGGCGGTTTTGCCCTGGGGCAGTATGATTTGTTTACTTCTTACAACGTGAATGAAAACCTGTTTGCTCTGGTGGAATTGGTGTTTGAATCTCCCGGCGCAGAATTGGTGGTGGATCTGGAACGCCTCCTGCTGAACTACACCTTTGCAGATTGGCTGTCCATTGAAGCCGGTCGGGGGCATACTCCTTTGGGCTATTACAGTAACACCTTCCATCACGGACGCCAGTTGGAGTCGGCCATCGGCAGGCCTCTGATTCTGGAGTTTGAAGATGAAGGAGGATTGGTACCCGCCCACATTGTGGGTGTATGGGCAAAGGGGTTCTTTTCCGGAACTTCCGTTACCCTGGATTATACACTGGGAGTTCTCAATGGCCAGAAAATTGATGTGGATAACGGAGAACTGTCCCTCAACCTGGTCGCAGATGATAACACCAACAAGGCCCTGGTGGGCAAGTTAAACATTGAACTATCCGAACCCGGGGGGATTGGATTCGGCGGTTCTTTTTATAAAACCAAAATAAACGGGTATAGCAGTGCCGGGGTAACCGAAGCGACCGACACATCGTTTCAGCCGGCATTGCGGGTGGATCAAACCATTCTGGGCGCACATGTGTACTATGACAATTTGCCGGTGCAGGTGTTTGGGGAATATTATGCCTTCCGGCACAAAAATCTCCTCAGCGATTCCACCGGCACGTTTAACACCACCGGGTTCTTTGTTCAGGGAGCGTATGAAATTCAGGAGAAATTTCGTCCCTATCTCCGGGTAGAAGTAATCACTCCGGATGCAGGTGATCCTTATACTGCAACCCTGTTCGGTACCCAAAAAGTGACCCGTTACACCTTCGGCGTACGATACAATATCTCCCCGGATAGTTCCGTGAAATTGGAAGCCATTTCCCATAAAGTAGGGAATGCTTCTGCAATTACGGTTGTGGGAGCCCAATGGTCGGTGGTGTTTTAAAACGGGCTGTCTTGCACAGAACGATACGTTAGTGAAATCGACTCGATCAGGGAAGATTTGGTGACCTTGTGACACAGGAGAGCAGGCAATGAAAACAGCGTTGTGGTTTATCGGGATGTTGTTGCTTTGGGGATGCACTGTAGCTTTGGGGCAGGACGCCTCACAACCTTCACAAAAAAGTCAGAACGATACTCTGGTCGTCATTATAAATGAAGCGTTTCCCCTGGGAGAAGAACTTACGGCCAGAGACATTAAAGACATCTATTTGGGGAAAAAACAAGTTTACCACAAGGTGCGCCTGTTGCCCACCAACCGCTCAGACGAAACGCTGCAGGAAACATTTCTGCAAGCTTACGTGGGGAAGAGCGTAAAGCAATTCCGAAATTATTGGCGGCGGAAAGTGTTTTCCCGGGGAGGACAGGCGCCAGAAGTTTTTGATGACCTTCGGCAATTGATCGCTTATATCGCGGACAACGAAGGCGCAATCGGTTACGCCTGGAAACACGAACTCAGCGGAAAAGAGAAGCATATCCGTGTGTTGACGGTAGCAACCGAGGAGAAAAAATGATACCACAGGGGGGGAGTATTTCAAAATAATCCCCCCTCCTCAATGTGTTTATCCGCGTGGGGAAAAAATGGGCAAGGATACCCTGTTAAGCGGATAACCTCTTGCTGGCGCATCCTCTCAATACCGCACAAAGGTCGGGCGCAGTTTGCCCGGCCTTTTCTATTTAAAAGGAATAATCGGCCAGGGAATCCGATATACGTTCTCCCGCAACTCCATTAACTTTTCGATCTCCTCCCGGGGCAATTCCCGCACCTGACCAATCTGTAATGCCAGCAGGTAGGATTTAGCGGAGTGTTCCATCAACTCCAGCTTGTAAAACGCCTCCTGCAGGGAACGTCCCACGGTCAGGCTGCCGTGGTGATCCAGCAGGAGGCAATCGGTGTGGTGGATGTACTCCCGGATGGCCGCGGGCACCTGAGGAGTGGACGGCTGAGCATAGGGGGCGATGGGCACTTTGCCCAGCAGAATCACATTTTCCGCTAAAATGGGTCTGTCCAGCCCTTTGCCCGCCAGCATCAGGGCAATGCAATACGGAGGATGGGCATGAACCACCGCCCGCACATCCGGGCGCTGCCGATACACCTCCAGATGCATCAGGATTTCCGAAGAGACTTTCCAGTCCGGGCCTTCCAGATGATTGCCCTGGAGATCGATGAGCACCAGATCGGTCAGGCGCAGCTCTCCCTTACACAACCCGCTGGGCGTGGCCAGCACCCGATAGTCATCCACCCGAACGCTGAAATTACCTTCTGTGGCGCAAATCAGATCCCGCTGATAGAGCTTCCGACCCAGCGCCACCATCTCTTCTCGCAGTTCCAGAAATTCCATAAACCTTTCCCCGTGTCCGTACAACGTTTGATGCCATCGACTCAGGTCTTATCCGATGAACTGTTCCGGTCATTTTTCACCGCTGCAATCAACTCCTGCTTCAATTGCCACAGCCGTCCGGTGCAGGAAACATGATACACGTGAGGATTGACCAGCCGCCGGATGCCCGCATCCAGGCACTCCAGATCCGCCTCCCGAACTCGGCGGATTTCCTCCAGGGAAGGGAACTCATACACCCGCCGCCCTTCTCGCAATACCTCCACATGCAACTGTTCCATGCGGGAAATGTGGTGCTGGGATAGCTTCCGCTTTTTGGTCGGTTCGCTGGGGTGGTGCAGCACCAGCGGCTCCATCTCCGGGGGATTTTCCTCCGCCAGTGCCAGAAGGTCGGCGGTGGCCTTGCCCCGGTGATCGTAAATCCGCCATACCCGCTTGTTGCCCGGATTGGGCGTTTTCTCCGGCGATTCGGAGATCTTGATGGCCGGTACCCATTCGCCGTCGGTGCGCACGGCCACCAGCTTATACACCCCACCCAGGCTGGAGGCCCCGTGGGAGGTAATCAACCGGGTGCCCACACCGTAGGTCAACCGCTTCAGCAGGCGGTCGGGGTCCACCCCGTAACGGGCGGCCTCCTGCTGAATCTGGGTAATAATCTGCCAGATCACCAGTTCATCCAGGTTGTTGGACAGCACGATGATGGTATCCGGAAAACCGGCCTCATCCAGCATTTTGGCCACCTGAATGCTCAGGTAGGCCAGGTCGCCGGAGTCCAGGCGCACCCCCACCGGCTTGTGCCCCTTACGCCGCAACTCCTCAAACACTTTGATGGCGTTGGGCACCCCGCTGTTCAGCGTATCGATGGTATCCACCAGCAGAATGCAGTCATCGGGATACACCTCGGCGAAGGCCCGAAACGCATCCAGTTCCGTGCCCCCCAGGGCGATGAAGGTCTGGATCAAACTGTGGGCCAGGGTACCTTTGGGAGGAAGCCCCAGCACGTGGGAAATGCCCACGTTGGAGGTGAAATGGGCGCCTCCGATCAGGGCCGCCCGTGCGCCGGCGTTGGCTCCGGTGCCGTGGGCCCGTCGGAGGCCGAATTCCAGCAGCAGTTGCCCCCGACCGCTGTCCAGAATTCGGGCCGCCTTGGTGGCAATCAGGGTTTGATAGTTTAGATGATTGAGCAGGGGTGTCTCCAGCACCTGCGCCACCGCCAGCGGCCCCTGGACCACCGTCAGGGGAACCTGAGGGTGCACCACCCGCCCTTCGGGAATGGCCCGAAGGGTGATCGCTTCAAAAGTGAACTCATGGCGCAGGTAGTGCAGAAAATCATCGGCCAGCAAAGGCTCCCCGGCTCGATTGCGCTGGCTCCTCAGATACTCGATATCTTCATCGCGAAAATGGGCTTCTTCCATCCAGTCCAGCAGCCATTCTAACCCGGCGTTGATGCAATAGCCCGCCTGATGCAACCCGTAATCGGGATAGCTCCGGAAGAAGTGATCGAACTGCGCTTCCCGCCGGTGCAGGCCGTTGCGAAAATACACCTGGGCCATGGTCAATTGATACTCGTCGGTAAACAGAATGCCTTCCGCCGTGCGGCGGTCCGGTGCTTTCATGGATTAGCCCTCATCTTTTCCCCCAACACGCCCGGCCACTCGCGGATGGGATCGGTGGAGCGCACCACCTGCATCCCTGCCCCGGCAAAACGACGGTAGGCCGCTTCGGCTGCTTCGGTGTAGTCGATAACTCCCGGCACTACCACCGGAGAGGTGCAATCTTCCAGCAGATAGACCCGCTCAATTCGATCCGGCGCCCGCTGTTCCAGACTATCCAGCAGATCGGCTACCGTCCAGGCCACGCAATGGCTCTTGGCCTGCCCGGCCACGATCACCGCATCGCAGTCAATCAACCGCTGGATGAGGCTCTCGTTCTTGGTGGCCAGCAGCCTGCCGTCCGGCCCGGTAGCCACCTCGGGCCCCAGCACGGAGTAATTCTCCGTTAGCGGGTGGCTCCCTTTCATCTGGATATCCGGCTGCGTGTATCGGGCGATGGAGTGGAAAAAGATCGCTTCTTCAACCGCCGGCACCAGCGCATGACCGATACCTCCCAGCATGGCATGATACGGCCATACCGTGAGGGTGTATTTCCCGGATTTCTCCAGTTCCGCAGTATAGTGCTCTAAATGCTCCTGGATGTACTCCGCATCCCAGTTCAGCGTATGCGCCACCACGGTGTTGAAGCGCCACTTACCCCGGCGAATATCCTCCCCGGAAATCAATGTATAGGGGGCAGGATGTTCCCCGTTTTCATTTACAAAAAAGATGCTGTGGAAAATCTGCATGGCCTGGTGGGTATCCATGGTGGGGATAATCCGGGAGATAAGGGAAAGATGCCGATAGATGAACTCGCACAGGCGACGGTTGTCTTCTACAGCCCCCTGACCGGAAGGCCCTCCTACAAATAACTCGAATCCCGGAATGCAGAAGGTATTTTGCACATCCACCAGCAGCAGGGCTACCCGAAAACGGTCTTCGGCGGTGGGGAGAATACTGTGCTCGCGACTCCATTCCCGGGCCGCGGTGGCGATGGCCTCATAATCCACCTTCCAGACCTCCCCCACCCGCTCCGGTTGAAAATGTGTCGGTATGGGAAGTTCCCGGAAACGCATGGCCGTTCCTCCCTGTTGGTTCAAACAACCGCTCCTCAATCGCCAACAAGGTAAATGTACACCATCGGGTACACAATTGACAGGGTTTTTGTAACTTAACCGGCGGGCACGTGGGGATATACTAACAGAAAGCCCCGACTGCTCATCAGCCGGGGCCTGACCGGGTTGGTGGAGACGCCGGGAATCGAACCCGGGTCCGGGTAGGAGGTTGATAGAACCTCTACATGCTTAGCCGTGCGGTTGAATTTAACCACCGGCGGGCAGCACGGCCAGCCTTCCGGTGGCGAGCCTGGAGGGTACTGCTCTTTGAGGCCCAGGCAACCCCAAAGAGAGGCCCATCATTAGCGACGCCCATCTATCGCCTTGACGGGCACAGGCGATAGCGAGCGGGCTACCCGGTTAAATTAGGCAGCCAGTGCATAATTGTAGTCGGCACTTATCAGTGCTCTCGCTAATTTCGGGGTAGCGAGAAATCCCGGCATGCAGTTCTATCCCCCTTCAACTACCCGTCGAAACCATGTCGTCCCCATGTCAAAGATCGGCACACCAAATTTAGCACCGATTAAACTTCAGTGCAAGGAGTTGAGTTCCTGATCCCAATTGCGGCCAAAAGAAGCGACAAATCTTACATTTCCAATTGTATGATGTTGAACATCTTTCCCATCTTCAGCCAACCTAAATTATCGCCGTTTAAAGCCGATACGACCATGAGGCATGCGCCCGTTTTTCCCGAACCGTACTGCCCGTACTACCTGACAATCAGGGTTTCGCAGTAAGCGTACATATTCCCCACATTTTCGGTGGCTCATTAAGCATCCGTGCAACAACGTTCAGGATCGGAAGCAAATTTTTCGGAGTGCCCATGGCGAACAGAGAGCATCTTCAGGTGCTGGAGCAGGGGGTGGAGGCCTGGAATGCCTGGCGTAATGCGCATGAGAACGTTAAGCCCGATTTGAGCGGGGCAAATTTATCGGGAGGAAAATACGAGGGGATCAATTTTTCTGGGGCGGATTTACGGGAAACCAACCTCCGTTGCGCCTGCCTCCGGGAGGCGAATCTGACCGATGCTACTCTGGAAAAGGCCGATTTGAGCCAGGCCGTGCTGGAGAATGCCCGTCTGGAGTGGGCCGATCTGTTTGAGGCGGATTTGCGAGAAACCCGGTTGTTCGGCGCCTGCCTCCGGGAGACCAACCTGGGAAAAGCCAACCTCAGCCGCGCCGATCTGGGGGAAGTGGATCTGCAAAAGGCGATTTTAAACGAAGCGTATCTGAGCAAAGCCCGCCTGGTAGGCGCAGACCTGCGAGGGGCCAATCTCAGCAAGGCCAATTTATATCGGGCGGATCTCTCGGGAGCCAATCTTCAAGGGGTCGATCTTCACGAGGCAGTCCTCTCCCGATCCCGGTTGGTTAACGCCGATCTTCGAGGTGCGCGTATTACCGCAGTGAATCTGATTCGAGCGCAACTGCAGGAAGCCGATCTCAGCGAAGCGGATCTCTCGTATGCGGATTTGTCCCATAGCCGGGTTCGGGGGCTGGTGGCCGATAATGCCATTCTGGAAGAAACCACCCAGTCCTCCCTGATCGTGGCCGAAGAAAAAGAGATTGTCGTGACCGTCGGCCATGTGGAACTGGTATCCCACGTAACCCACATGCTTCAGAATGGCGCCGCCGGGGAATTCCCTCCGGGGTTGCTAAGCAGGATCGTGCTGGTGATCAATTGTATGACTACCGGCACGGCAGAGCCGATAAACGCCGTGGAACAGGCGTTAGGCGAACAGCACCTGTTGCCGGTGATAGTGCATTTGGGGGAAACAGCCCGGCAGCAGTCTCTGACCTGGGCGCAACAGATTGCCCGGGTCGCCGCAGGAGTGGTGATCCTCGGAGAGGAAGCCGCCGCTTACACGCCGGTGATCGAAGGGCTGGCGGAACACTCCTCCCCCCGGGCGATTCGGGTACTCCGCTTTAATCAATCTCCGGAACACCCATCGGCGGGAATTTCATCCAACTCCCGGAATAGCTCTGAAAGAGAAGATCGGCAGGCGACGGTGGAGACATTCCCCGCCGTGGAAGTCATGGACGTTTCCACACCGGAGCGGCTATCTCAGGCATTGAGCGGCCTTTCCCTTGCTCCGGCAGAAATTGGGGAAACACCCCCGATACCGCCGGCGCAGGAACAGAAAACGGAACCGCATCTGGATCAGGCTTCCCCAACGTCGCAGAATAATGAACCTGTGTCGCCTTCTCCGGAAGGCTCGCCTTCCCCTGCTTCCGAACCCATCGAAGAAGACATCATCGCCATTCCTGTGCCGGAGAGTTCATCTGCTCAGGAGGTAGAAGCCACTACTGCCGGGGAGGTGGAAGAGACCGGGGAACTCCCATCGGAGCAAACCGGGGCAGAGGTTCCCCCTGTGCCCCATACCACGGCGCTTCCCCTGCCGCCTCCGGCCCGGGTGGTGATTACCCCGGATGCCTCTACTCCCCAATCTTCCTCGCCCCGGGGAGCATGGCCGGGGAAACTGTTGCTGGTTGGCGTGGCGATGGCCCTTCTGGGCTGGCTGGGGTTCTGGGGATGGAACAAGACCCACCGGGATGTCATCCTTTTGATTCCCGCGGCTGCCCATGCCCGGGTATTTCTCGATGATACAATGGTTCCTTCTACCGGCAAGATGGACGGGGAACTGGCAATATACCGGGCCTCCAATCATTTCATCGGCAAGGCTGAATTGAAGGTGTATTTTACTCAACTCAGCGATCTGACCTCCCGGGAATTTGTTCGCTACAAGCTGTACCAACAGACACTGTACGTGGAACCGAAAGATTCCGCGCTTCGGCAGGTGGTGCACCCGGAAACTCTGTACACGGTGAAGCGCATCGCCGAAGGGAGTTCGCCCCATATCAGCGCCGACGGCCGGCAGGTGGTATATATTCGCTTCCTCCGGAAGGGGGCTGCCGGTGCCTTTCCCCGGTCGCTATACATCTACGATCTGACCTCGGGAACGGAACGGGAAGTGGTTCTGCGGGATCGCTCTTTTTATCATTGGGAGTGGGATCGCCCCATCCTGATGGACGGCGGCAGGCACATCTACCTTAGCGCCTATCGCTCCGGAAAGACCTATCCGTTTCTGATTTCCACCGCAACCGGCCGGGTAACCCGAATTCCCGTGGCCTTTCGGAAAGATCGGGTAACCTTTATTCCTCTGCCCGATAGACGGGGGCTAATCGTGGAAAATCGGAAGTATGGCCTGGATGGATCGTTGGTTGAGCGCCTGCCGTTTGAGTCTCCCTTTCCTCACAACATTTATGCCGCGGGATCCTCGGGATTGATCTACCTGAAAGAAGCGGACGGTTCCGGTCGGCGTACCTCCCGGCTGGATTGTGTGTATCTGGATTTTGCCACTTCCCGACACCTGCCGCTGTTCAAGGTGTTCAAAGGAAGGCTTCCGTTTCTTTCCGCGGCTCAGGGAGCGCGCCGGGTGGTGATTACGGAGTATTCCGGCCTGTCGGTGGAATTCTTCTCTCAGATCCAGCTATGGGAAGCCGGGCAGGTGGTGAATCTGACCAACCCCTTCCTGGACGGCGACCGCGCCTTCGCCGACGGGACCTCCTTTCATCAGACACAGGCCTGCGCCGATAGCACCGGGCGGGTTATCGTGTATGATTATGAAAGCCAAATTTACCTGCTGCGACTGCATCCCGGTACCACCATTGCCGATCTGGTGGAGGCCAACTTGCCGGAGCGAGTTTTGGCTCTCAACGCCCGAAAGCGTACAGAAATTTCCAATTGATTTCCCCCCGCCCCTTCCCTATATTTTTCCGCCAATGGGAAAAAAATAACAAAATCTGCACCCGACGCTCCACGATGTTGAAAGCGTAGTTCTGCACGATGGCGTGTAGTGTGCGAACCGGTGGCGGATTTTGAGAACCTGTTCAATAGGCGATGAAAAACATACCCATCAAATACTCTGTAACCCCTCTCTCGCCGGTTTAGGAGAGGGGTTTTTGTTAAGCTGCTCTCCGCTTCTATCTAAGGAGGCCGGGTTCAGGGAAGGAAACGACAGGGGCTACCCAATGGATAACGGCACATCCACTTCTGAGGCCTTTCGACTGGTCACCCGGAAAGTTCATCCTCAGGATACGGTGGTGGAAATCGACGGCGTGCGCATCGGTGGAGGGGAGCCGGTGATCATTGCCGGGCCCTGCGCGGTGGAAAGCGAGCAACAAATCCTGGAGGCGGCTCGAATCGTGCGGGAGCTTGGGGCTAAAATGCTCCGGGGAGGAGCCTTTAAGCCCCGCACCAGCCCCTACAGCTTTCAGGGATTGGGGGAAAAGGGGTTGAAGCTGCTGCGCAAAGCCCGAGAGGAGACCGGCCTGCCGGTGGTCACCGAGGTGATGACCGTGAACGACGTGCCCCTGGTGGCCGAATACGCCGATGTGCTGCAGGTGGGCAGCCGCAACATGCAAAATTTTCCCCTGCTGAAGGCGGTAGGGCGCATCGACAAACCGGTGCTGCTGAAGCGGGGCATGGCCGCCACCCTGGAAGAATTTTTGATGAGCGCGGAGTATATCCTGGCCGAAGGCAACAGCCGGGTGATCCTTTGCGAACGGGGCATTCGTACCTTTTCCGATTTTTCCCGCAATACCCTGGATCTGGGGATTGTTCCGGCCATCAAAGGCATTTCCCATCTTCCGATCATCGTGGATCCCAGTCACGGTACCGGGCGGCGGGAACTGGTGGAGCCGATGAGCCTGGCTGCCCTGGCGGCCGGCGCCGACGGGTTGATCATTGAAGTGCACCCCCGACCCCACGAAGCCCGTTCCGATGCCCGGCAAACCCTCGATCCCCGACAGTTTGCCCAATTGATGCACAACGTTCATCACCTGGTGGAATGGCGTAGAGCCTATGCAAACACTCTCCCTGCGCATTAAGGAATCCCCCCGGGAGATTCCCTGCCACGTGGGGCGGGGATTATGGCCGGGAGTGTGTGCGTTCCTGCGGGAGCAGTTTCCCCTCCGACGTATTTTCGCTCTGGCCGATGCACAGGTGGCGGAGCGCTTCCAGAGCGACATCGCCCGCGGACTGGCCGGACACCCCGGTTATGGGGGCCTGATCACGTTTCCTGTCGGAGAGGCCAGCAAATCCCGGGAGCAGAAGGCCCGCCTGGAAGACGCCCTGCTCCAGCGGCAGGCCGGACGAGATTCGCTGATCGTCGCCGTGGGCGGGGGAGTCACCGGAGACCTGGCCGGGTATGTGGCCGCTACCCTCCATCGGGGAGTGCCGCTGGTGCACGTACCCACTACTCTGTTGGCCCAGGTGGATAGCAGCATCGGGGGGAAGGTGGGCATCAATCATCCGCTGGGCAAGAACCTGATCGGCGCCTTCTATCAACCGGCGGCAGTGTTCTGCGACGTGGAATTTCTGGGGCATCTTCCCGAAGCAGAGTTTCTGAACGGTATGGCGGAAGTGATCAAATACGCCGTGATTCTGGATGATCAATTGTGGGGCTGGCTGGAGGAACAGTGCGCTGCCGTTCGGAAACGGGACCCGGCGGTGCTGGAAGAGATGGTTGCCCGAAGCATTCGATGGAAGATCCGGGTGGTGGAAGCCGACGAAAAAGAGGAAGGATATCGCAGCTTGTTGAATTTTGGGCACACCGTGGGACACGCCATTGAACAGTTGAGTCAGTACCGGGTAAAGCATGGATTTGCCGTGGCCGCGGGGATGCGGGTGGCGGCACGGCTCTCGCATCGTCTGCTGGGCTATCCCCGGGAACGGGTTGCCCGGCTGGACGCCCTGCTGCATCGTTACGCCCTGGATCGGGTGAATGTGCAGGAGTATTCCCCGGAAGCCCTGTGGGAATGTATGATCCGGGACAAGAAAGCCCGTCAGCAGGCGCCCCGATTTACCCTGCTGCGCGCCCCGGGCAGGCCGGAACTGTTTTATCCGGTGGAAAAACAGGAGCTGGCGTATGTCATCCACAACCTCGCCTGAGTTATGCGTCAGTCTATTGCCGGAATCTCCGGAGCAATTGCGCCGGTGGATGCCGGAAGCGCAGGCGGCGGACCTGATCGAGATTCGGGTGGATCGGCTGCGGCGGATTCAGATGGCCAATCTGCGCGCCCTGACCGATCGCCCTCTGATCATCACCCTGCGCACCCGGGAAGAAGGCGGCTTCTGGAACGGCAGCCCTCAACAGTATGTCAAAACGTTGCAGGCCGCCATCAACGCCGGCGTGGAATACATCGACCTGGAATGGAAGCGAGCCGAATACGCCTTACCCCGGCTCAAATTGAACAACTTCACCCGGATTGTGCTCTCACACCATACCGATGAGCGAAGCTATACCCGCTTGCGGGAAATCCTGTGGCAGATGCAGGAAACTCCCGCGGAGGTGTATAAGCTGGTGTTTTCCGCCGAAACCCTCGGCGACAACGTCACCGCCCTGAAACTGCTGGAGGATGCCCGACAGGCGGGGATGAAGGCGATCATCCATGCCGTCGGGGAAGCCGGAACCCTCTCCCGGCTGGTGGGCGCCATTCGGGGCAACGCCTGGACGTACGTCTCGGTGGATCCCCACCAGGGCACCGCTCCGGGGCAGCTTTCGCTGCTGGAAGCCCGGGAGTACTATTTTATTCCCCACAAAGCTCCCCACACCCACCTGCTGGGATTGGTGGGCAATCCGGTGCAGCAGAGCCGGGGATGGCGGTTGCACAATTACCTCATTGAGCAGGAGTTTGGTCAGGCGGGACGGGGGGAGGCCCGGACGAAAGATTTTCTGTATGTGAATTTCCCGGTGGATCATCTGGATGAGTTCTGGGCCGACTGGGAGGAATACCTGTATGGCCTCAGTGTGACCATTCCCTACAAAGAACAGGTGATCAAGTTCTTGAGCGAGGCCACCCCGGAAGTACGCATTTCCGGAGTATGCAATACTCTGGTGAGAACCGCCGGCGGTTGGCGGGGCTATAATACGGATCTCATGGCGATTGAAACCCTGCTGCGCCCATATAGGGAGGAGTTGCGGAATGGAGGGGTGGTGATCGGCACCGGCGCCACCGCCCGCAGCGCCATCGCCGCGTTGAAGCGGCTGGAAGTCAGCCCCATCTTTGTGGTGGGGCGCAATGAGGAGCGGGGCAAGATGCTGGCCAACCTCTACGGAGTGGATTTTTTACAGGAGGAGGAAGTGCATTACGCCGGGGCTTCGGGGATCATCCAGACCACCCCGGTGGGCATGGCGCCGAATGTGGATCAGTACCCGGTGGGTACCTCCCTGTTTCGCAAAGATCGGGTGGTGCTGGATGTGATTTATAACCCCCCGGAAACCCGCTTTTTGCAAATTGCCCGGGAGCGAGGGTGCGTGACCATCTCCGGAGTGGAGATGTTTCTGTTGCAGGCGGCCAAGCAGTTCGAGTTATTTACCGGCCGGGCCATCGATCTGGAAAAAGTACGCCGGGCGTGGGAAATGATTGGATAAACAAAACAAAAATGCTGGATAACTACCACCGAATTGTTCTCATCGGTTTTCGGGGGGCGGGGAAAACCACCCT
>CAYQGB010000020.1:0-26198 GCA_964416895.1 uncultured Calditrichaceae bacterium | reverse complement strand
CCAAAGATAAGCGTACATTTGGCGCAATACATCTGGAAATTATATCCGTTGCCGGGGGACTGGTACTCCCTTTTGGGGTATTGCTACCGTCTTTTAAAAACAAAGAGTACATGGGGTGGAACGGAGCCCCAACGGAGCGAAGTATTGGCTTATATATGGCTTACAACTCCAACATCGTGAATAGCTACCGAGATTCTGAAAAATTCTGATAGTGCATCACAAGGAACGATGAAACGGTGTGCTGAGAAATTTGAAGCCGGGGAAAAGATAACCAAAACGCGAGATTCAATTAAGATTGACGAGGTGGTAAGGCTCTGTTTATGAACGCCTGGAATCGAATTCGGAATGCTCATCTGAGCCTGTGATAAAACACATCCATATACCGCTGTACAATCCGTTCGGCCAGTTGTTGGATTCGGGAAAGATCGGAAGGGGAACCGAGCCGGAGTTGTTCCGGGCGGGCCAGTACGGTGTAATACGGGCTGTTCAGTATAGAGAACAGCGTTTCCCGGGGGATGATCAGGTGATCGTACCGGCGGTGGATTTTGTGCTTCAATGCGGCCAGGTAGAGCCGTTCCGGGGGAAGATGGCGCCACAGATGTTCCAGTTCTTTTCCGGAATATCCTTCCTGATCAGATTTGTGGGAAGAAGGAGAAGCAGGGGGAACTTCCGATTGCACCCGGGTGAGCCGGGGGCGAATATCTACCACCACCTGCCGGAGCATTTCCGGTATCGGGCGTAGCTGGATGACCGGCGGGGAGAGCTTCCCGGATGGAGTGGGGGAGAGGGGAGCAGAAGGTTCGGGAATGGAGGGCTGCTCCGCCACATGACCGGCGAAATCGGCCACCCCCTCCCGCTGGATGGCGATCAAAAAGGCGTTCATGTAATCGGCGTTGAGGCCAAAGATGAACAGAGTTTGCAGCACCCGCAGCGCCGGATCAGAGGCCCTCTCCCGTTGGAGGGACATCTCCCGGCCTTTTAGTCGCACCCCCCGGCCAAACAACTGAATAATCTGGGGGCCTTCCCCTTTGCCCATGTTCATCAGGGTCATGGTGGACACCCGCCAGCTATTCCACCCTTCGATGAATTTTTTGGCTCCGATGAGCAGATGGATGGGGGAATCGGCCTCCTCAATACGCCGAAACAGGGAATCGCCGAAATAATCGGTGGCGATGTTCACCCCTTCCGCTGCCAGAAGTTTTTGCAATCCCGCCGAATTGCCCACATGGATGACGCCGAAATAATCCCTTGCCCCCTCTACCTTCAGCCCGATTTCCCCTTCGATGCCGGGAAATTGATACAGCCGCAAGGCCCCGATTCCCCCGAACACTTTCCGGCAGATCTCCCCGGCGGTGAGGTCGTTCCCCGCTTCCGGGGATGGCGCCGGGGTTATCGAGAGGCTTTCCCGCAGGGGTAGGGCTTCCCGCCGAAGCTGCTCCAGCAGCGCCTGCAACCGGGAAGGATCGGCCAGAACTTGCCGGAGGTAGCGCACCACCCGGACGACATCCGAATCCAGTTTCTTTCCCGCAACCCGGCTGCCTACAAACACCCACAGGGGTTTTTCCACCCCGTACTCTCGCGCCCGCGCAGGATGTTCCTCATAACGCCGCAACTGGTTGTAGAAGCTTACCAGCCCCGCGGTCAGCACGAGATCCGAATAGTGTTCCCCGGAAGGGAGCCGCTCCCGCAGGTTCACGGCCTGAAAGGCCTTGCCGTAACCGTCCCGGTAAAAATGCTCGTAGGAGTAGTCGAACAGAATGGATTTGGCGTATTCCTCTAACAGAAAGCGATTTTTGCCGATCACCTGCCCGAAGGTGGCGCTGTATTCCAGAATCATCCCTGTTTCCGCCAGGCGTTCCCGGAGTTGTTTCCACCGCTGTTCCTCGGATTTTTGCCCCTTGTGTCCCTCGTCGATAAACACCAGGTTGCGCCCTTCAAAGCAGGCAATGTCCAGACTGACTCCCCCCCCACCGGAGTTCTCCCGCAGCTTGTGGATGTCCACGATGAGCATCTCCCCCCGGTGCAGGCGCAACCGGGTGGGGTCGCCTTCATACATCGTGGCCTTAAGCCCGCTTAAGCGGGCTTCCCGATAGTGCTGCCGGGAAAGCCCTTCGTTGGGGGTAATCAGGAGGATATTGTCCCACCGATGGGGGAAGTAGCGCCGCATCTGCCGGTAGTTGACGTGCAGCAGGAGGGTTTTGCCGCTGCCGGTCGCCATCCAGAAGGCGATCTTTTTCAGGTCGTTCGGTTCAAATGGGGAGATAGGGGGGCGTTTTCCCCGGGAAAAGCGGGACAGGAAAGCGTTCAGGTCGGCCAGAAATCCGGTGGTATCCCCTTGCAATCGGGTGAGCAGCATCTCCATGAACAGCAGCGCCAGCACCTGGAAATATTTCCATCGGAAACCCGGTTCGCCTCGATGGTTTCCGATCTCCTGTCCATACTCTCGAATCTGTTCCAGATGGGTCTCTATTTCCGGAAGAGGAGCTTTCCGGGAAGGGAGGCGAGAGAGCGCGGTCAATACCAGTGCTTCCGGTTCGGAAAAGTTCGGGGAAAGCTCCGTTTCGGTCTTCCGGAGCCAGTTGCGCAATTGGGGAAAATCCCTCGCCCCGATTTGATCCAGAAAATAATGAAACAGTACCAGAGAGCCTTTCAATGGCATGGAAAGAGGTTTTCCTGTGATGTTTTGTTAAGACCCGAAATCCGGCTAATTCGCCCCCGAGTGTATCTTGCATTGCGTATGCCATTCATAAACATGAACTTGCGCAATTCTCAATCCCCAATCTGCACTCCCCAATCTGCAATCTGCAATCTGCAATCCCCAATCTGCAATCTGCAATCTGCAATCTCCAATCCCCAATCCTCAATCTGCACTCCCCAATCCTCAATCCCCAATCTGCCATCCCCACTCCCCACTCACCAATCCTCAATCTCCAATTTCCAATCTGCAATCTGCACTCCCCAATCCCCACTCCCCAATCTGCAATCTGCAATCCCCAATCTGCAATCTGCAATCTGCAATCCGCAATCCCCAATCCCCCGGCCATTATAACACACAGCGGGCCAAAAACTCCCCCAGAGAAATTTTTTTCATTTCCTGAAACGGAATCAGCACCCGACGTTCGTTTCGGGTGGCATCAAAGAACGCCGGCGGGCGCTCCGGTTGCTGCCGTTCCCGGAAGAAATCGTATAGATAACCTTCCTCCTTTTCGGCCTCATGGATGAACAGCAGGTAGAAGCGGATCCGGGGCAGGTGTTCGGGGGCAAAGGCCTCGGTCAGAATTTCCCGAAAGGAGAGGTATTGCCCAAGTCCCAGGCTGCCGCCGTCTTCATGGAGAAGCAGTTTCTCTTCCACCAGGGTCAGTTGATTTCGGTGAGGGTGGTAAAAGATGAAGTCGATGTCGGTGCTGGCGGCGCGGCCGAACATCTCCTGGCGCAGAAAACGGCTCAATTCACCCACCTCCTCTGACTCCACGATCCGGGCCGTGCTGGGGGTTAAAGGCCCTTTTTGGCAGCTGAGCACCCCAAGCAGGAAGCGCGCCGCCTCGTAGCGGCTGGAGAATTTCTGCCGGGTATTCTGTCGCAGGCTTCGCAGATGCACCTCGTTTCCCTGAAGGTAGATATTCCCGAAGCGGATGCATTCCCGAAAAAAGGGAATCACCTCCATGAAGCCGGTATCGTTCAGCGCTTCCGGGGAGGGGCATTCCCGCAGCACCAGATACCGGGATCGGGGATCGGGGTTGATCCGTCGCAGACAGGTAGCAAAGAAGGTGTTTTCGTATACCCGAAATTCGAGCCGCTCTTTTAACCGGCTTGGTCGGGAGCCAAAAATTTCGTCTTTTACGGGTTTGGCCATGAGCGATCTCCGGTGATACAGGGTGGATTCCGGGAATCTGGTATTATCCTCTCGAAGGCTTAAAAGTGGGTTTAGTCACCGCTTAACTCATTTAAATTATTGCAGTTATTTCCTCTTTCATCAGTATATCCCGGATGTGCGGCGCCGATTTATTCCACCGGATGGTCAAAAGGATTGCCTGCACGCCGGGATGTCGAAGAACGGTGCCCAAACTTAGCCTTTGAGAGAAGCGGTTTCAAGGAAATTCAGGCCGCGTACGGTAGCCGCCGGTAAAAATCCCTGCCCGTTGATTATTTGTCCAGGTACCCTATCTTCCTTTGGGGGAAGGTGGCCGGATGAGGAGCGGTGCAAATTTTCTCCACCCAATTCATAAGGAGGTGTTATGCGCTTTCAATGGCCCAAATGGTTGGCACTGGCAATCGTAATCGGTGGCGCCGGTTTTTTTATCGGAGCCATCTGGCAAGAAGGGCAGGAAGAGAAGAATCCGTTGACCCGGGAGATGGTGGCCTGTGCGGAGCAATTGCTGGGGCTGAAATTTACCGATGCGGAACGGGATTCCATGCTGGATGGCCTGAAGGAGCAGCTGGATAACTACCGGGCTATCCGCCGGGTACCTCTGGCGAACAGCGTTCCCCCGGCGCTGGTGTTTCATCCCATTCCCGTGGGCGCTACGTTTGATACGGTGCGCCGCCCTTTTCGCTACCGCGATCCCGGCGAGGTGGAACTGCCCCAAAATCGGGAAGACCTGGCCTTTTATTCCGTGGCGGAACTGGCGGCTCTGATCAAATCCCGGAAAATTTCTTCCCTGGAGCTGACCCGCTTTTTCCTGGAACGCTTGAAGAAATACGGCCCCCGGCTGGAATGTGTCATTACCCTGACGGAGGAACTGGCCCTGGAGCAGGCCCGCCGGGCGGATGCGGAGATTGCTGCCGGGAAGTATCGGGGGCCGCTGCATGGAATTCCCTACGGGGCCAAAGACCTGCTGGCCGTTCGGGGATACCCGACTACCTGGGGAGCCATGCCCTACAAGGATCAGGTGATCGATGAAGACGCCACGGTGATTCAGCGGCTGGAGGAAGCCGGAGCCGTGCTGGTGGCCAAGCTGACCCTGGGGGCGCTGGCCTGGGGCGACGTGTGGTTTGGAGGAAAAACCCGCAACCCCTGGAATCTGGAGCAGGGGTCCAGCGGCTCCTCGGCAGGATCGGCGGCGGCCACTGCGGCGGGCCTGGTGCCTTTCGCTATCGGTACGGAAACCTGGGGGTCTATCGTTTCTCCCTCTACTCGCTGCGGGGTTACCGGTTTGCGCCCCACCTTCGGGCGGGTAAGCCGCACCGGCGCCATGGCCCTGAGCTGGTCGATGGACAAGATCGGCCCCATCTGCCGCACGGTGGAAGATTGCGCCATCGTGTTCAACGCCATCTACGGCCCCGATGGCATCGATCAAAGTGTGGTGGATCTTCCCTTCAACTACTCCCCGGATATCGACATCACCCGGTTGCGCATCGGGTATTTGAAGAGCGCCTTCGAGGCCGATCACGAGACCAAACCCTTTGACGACGCTGCGCTGGAAGTGCTCCGGTCAATGGGAGTGGAGCTGATTCCCATCGAGCTGCCGGAACTGCCCACCTGGAACCTTTCCTTCATTCTAACCGCGGAGGCCGCCGCCGCTTTTGACGAACTCACCCGCAGCAACCGGGACGACCTGATGGTGCGGCAAATCAAGAACGCCTGGCCCAACGTGTTCCGGCATTCTCGATTTATTCCCGCGGTGGAATACATCAACGCCAACCGCATCCGGTACCTGCTGATTCAGGAGATGGATAAAGTGATGCGGCAGGTGGATGTGTATGTGGCGCCGTCCTTCGGCGAGAACCTGCTGCTGACCAATCTGACCGGTCATCCCTGTGTGGTGGTGCCCAACGGCTTCAAGGAAGACGGCACCCCGGTGAGCATCAGTTTTATCGGAAAGCTGTATGGGGAGGCAGAGGTGCTGGCGGTGGCAAAGCGGTATCAGGAGGCCACCGGATTTCATCGGAAACATCCGGTACTGAAGTGATCAATACACCGGGGCAGGCGGAAATTCCACCTGCCCCGGCGTTGTTCAACAAACCTTTCTCCGGGATCGGGCTACTTCATCAGCAGCATCTTCCGTACCCGGCTGACATTTCCCGCTTCCAGCTTGTAGAAATACAGGCCGGAGGGAAGGTTGCGGGCATCGAATTCTACCGTGTGCACGCCGGCGGCTTTGGGAGCATCCACCAGCAGGGCGACCTGCTGCCCCAGGGCGTTGTACACCGTCAGGCGCACATGGGTGGCCCGGGGCAATCCGAATTCAATCCGGGTAGTGGGGTTGAACGGATTGGGGAAATTCTGCCGCAGTTCAAAATCGGCGGGAATGCCCGCGAAGGTGCCCTGCTCATCCTCGATGCCGGTAGTCGTGGCGGTGACGATGAAATGATCTACCCATACATTGTCGGAGGAACCTCCGGAAGGCCCGCCATCTTGATGATAGTGATTTACCGCCACATAGATGGAGTTGCCGGAAAACCCCGAAATATCGTAGGCGAAACGGTGCCAGGCGCCGATGGGGCCGGGAACTTCTATATAATCGAGCATGGTGAAATTCGTTCCGTCGGTAGATACCAGCACTCGCAGCGAATCGGGAAACGAGCCCCCCACAGCACCGGCGAAGAACACCAGGCTGTCGAAGTCTGCCGCCGGAATTTGGGGGCTGATGAGCCAGTCGTCGATCAGAAACCCGTTGGAGTTGTTAAAGCTGTTCCACCAGAAGCTGGTTCCCGATTCCGGAGCCACGGTCTGTCCACCGCCGAAATCCAGTCCCTGAACGAAGGTCCAGGTTCCACCACCACCGTCGTTATCCACCACCTGCCAGCC
This sequence comes from uncultured Calditrichaceae bacterium, assembly GCA_964416895.1. Taxonomy (GTDB): domain Bacteria; phylum Calditrichota; class Calditrichia; order RBG-13-44-9; family J075; genus CAYQGB01. The sequence goes on along the minus strand of CAYQGB010000020.1, from coordinate 19,450 downwards.
ACTGGGCGGGGTGGTATCGGAGAAAACTTCCTCGAAAACGATCGTGCCGCCGGGAGGAGGCGGTGGAGTGGTGGTCCAGCCGATGTCATCAAAAATGCCCAGGGTAACCGGGCCGGGATTGTGAATGGCTTCAGCCGGCTGGAGCTGGGGAGTCATCAGGGAGTTCATGTTCCCGGGAGGATAAACGGCTTCATCCAGATGGGAGAAGCTGGAACCGGGATCCCAGGGATTGGGGGCATACAGTTCCGGAGGAGTGCCACCGTTGCCGGTGTTGGCGTTTGGCCCGTCGAAGAAGATATCCCCGCCGGTCAACTGCTGGGCCAGCGCCTGGGAGGGGTTGGGGAAGATGTTGGTGTCGATCAACTGCTGACCGGCGCCGTTCTCGGCGAAGACATCAAAAATCACCGGAAAGCCGCTGCCGAATCCCCAGCTTCCCTGATTTCCCTGAACGTTCATGGAGCCGAAAAAGCCCAGGCCGTGGCCCAATTCGTGCAGCACCACCGTGACCAGGTCAAACTGTCCCGCAGGAGGGTTGCCGTCGGTGCCCAGATACCAGTTGGAGAAGTTGCTGTTGAAATTGGCCACGATGTCGGCGCTGTCAGGATGGTTGAAGCCGGTGTTGGCCAGCTTCTCCGCCAGGGCGATGGGATACCAGGTTCCCGGTCGAGGGGCGCCGGAAAAATCCCGCACCAGCGTGGCCGCACTGGCCGACCCCAGCACTCCCGGTTGCAGGGGCGTCCAGTTGGCGATCACCTTGATGGTGACGTTGGAAGAGATAATAGACGCCCAGATATCCACCGCATGCTGAAAGGCCGCCTGAGCATCCGGGGAAAAGCCGTTGTACACCACATCAAAAGAGGCCGTGGGGGTGGGGTTGGACAGAAACTCCTCCGGGGGGGCGACTCGGGTGAACGCATTCTGCTCCAGCGCTCGAATGATAACATATTTTTCCGGGGGAACCCGGAGCAGTTCCGCCGAATTACCTCCCCGGCTGACTGCCCGTTGAGGTTGCGCCCATACGGGTTGGAGGATCAGCCCGATGGTCAACAGCAGAAACAGAAAAAAGACACGCTGTTTCATAAGACCTCCGATAGATTTGAACATGGGTTGAGGGTTAGTTGAGGAATAACTTCTGTGAGAAAACGGTACAGATAGCCCAATTAACAATGCGCTACGGTCAATAACTGTGATAGGAGTCAACCACTTCGATTTTATGAAAATCTGGAATCCTGATTTTGAAGCAACCGTGGGATACGTTCTAAAATACGGTCGCCGCCAATATCGTCATATCTTTATCGGAAAGCGAAGAGAATTTTTTGGAGAAAAAAATAAATTTTGTAAAAGGGTATTGACTATCTTCGCAGGGGGATTTATATTGACCCTGAAATCCGACAAATTTAGTCGGGTTTTAAACCTGGCGCCGGGCTTTCGCCGGGTATATCGAAAGAAAATAGATTCCTGTACAAAATCGAGCTTCCATCGCATGTTAAAACTGAGCAAAAAAGTGGAGTATGCGCTTATCTCCATGATTTATATGGCCGAGCGCCGGCCCGGAGAATTGACCACCTCCCGGGAACTGGCCCAGCATTTTAACATTCCCCAGGAAATTATCGGTAAAGTGTTGCAAAGTCTGTCCCGCTCTGGACTTATCACCTCGGTGCAGGGCGTGAAGGGGGGGTATCATCTGGCGCATCTTCCCGAGGAGATCAAACTCGGCGGGGTGATCAAAGCGGTGGATGGGCCCATTCGGGTGGTTAGCTGTGTGGATAATTCCGAAGGATGCGATTGCGATCAGATGCACTATTGCAACATCCGCAACCCCATGGAAATCATTCAAATCCAGCTTATGCGTTTTTTTGATACCATTACGCTGAAGGATTTGCAGGACAATACCATCGGTCGTAGCCCGGAACGCATCAGTTTTCCGGTACAGTTGAAACATCCGATGAACTGAGGAGGGCGCCATGACCTATATCATTACCGAACCCTGCGTGGGTGTGTGCGATACCGCCTGCGTGGAAGTGTGCCCGGTCGATTGCATCTATCCGGCAGAAGGATATACCTTGAGCGAAGAAGATAAGGAGCGGATGAGAGCAGCCAACGAGATGCTGTATATCCACCCCGAGGAGTGCATCGACTGCGGCGCCTGCGAACCGGAGTGCCCTGTGGAAGCGATCTTTCCGGAAGATGAGGTGCCGGAAAAATGGAAAGAATACATCCGGAAGAATTATGAGCGCTTTGGATTGGAACCGGTGGAGTAAACCCATCTACCGGGTGAGGAGGACAATACCGCAGGGTACAGCAGGTTCCGGACAACCATTGTGTCCTTTTGAAGACAACCGCAACCCTTAAATAGCATCGTGGAGAGGTTCTACTTATGAGCAACGAACAAGAAGTTATCCAGAGTCGCATCAAGAGCGAATACAAATGGGGATTTGTCACCGATATCGAGATGGAGACGGTCCCCAAAGGGCTGAATGAAGATATTATCCGGATGATCTCCGCCAAGAAGGAGGAGCCGGAGTGGATGCTGGAGTGGCGGCTGAAGGCTTATCGCCACTGGTTGACCATGCGAGAACCCCACTGGGCCAACGTGAAGTATGATCCCATCGACTATCAGGATGCCTACTATTACGCGGCTCCCAAGCAGCAGAAACGCCCCAAAAGCCTGGATGAAGTGGATCCCAAGTTGCGGGAGACGTTTGAGAAGTTAGGCATTCCTCTGGAGGAGCAAAAACTGCTGGCCGGAGTGGCCGTGGATGCGGTGATGGATAGCGTGTCGGTCGCCACCACCTTCCGGGAGGAACTGGAGAAAGTGGGGATTATCTTTTGCCCCATCTCCGAGGCCATTCGGGAATATCCCGACCTGGTGCGCCAATATCTGGGCATGGTGGTGCCGTACACGGATAACTTTTTCGCCGCCCTGAATTCCGCCGTGTTTACCGATGGCTCCTTCTGCTACATCCCCAAAGGGGTGCGCTGCCCCATGGAGCTTTCCACCTATTTTCGGATCAACGCGGCCAAAACCGGGCAGTTTGAGCGCACGCTGATCATCGCGGAAGAAGGTTCCTACGTCAGCTATCTGGAAGGGTGCACCGCTCCCATGCGGGATGAGCATCAGTTGCACGCCGCGGTGGTGGAACTGATTGCCCACAAGGACGCCGAGATCAAATACTCCACGGTGCAGAACTGGTATCCCGGCGATGAAGAAGGCAAGGGAGGCATCTATAACTTTGTGACCAAACGGGGATTGTGTCTGGGAGAAAATTCCAAGATTAGCTGGACTCAGGTAGAAACCGGATCGGCGATTACCTGGAAGTATCCCAGCGTAATTCTGAAAGGGGATAACTCCGTGGGCGAGTTTTACTCCGTGGCCCTGACCAACAACTATCAGCAGGCCGATACCGGCACCAAGATGATCCACGTGGGCAAGAATACCCGCAGCACCATCGTGTCCAAAGGGATTTCCGCCGGGTATAGCAACAACTCCTACCGGGGACTGGTGAAGGTGCACAAGGGGGCTACCAACGCCCGCAATTTCTCCCAATGCGATTCGCTTCTGATCGGCGATAAGTGCGGCGCGCATACGTTCCCCTATCTGGAAGTGGAGGAGAAAACCGCCAAAGTGGAGCACGAGGCCACCACCTCCAAAATCGGGGAGGATCAACTGTTCTATTGCAACCAGCGAGGCATTGACACCGAAAAGGCCATCAGCCTGATTGTCAACGGGTACTGTCAGGAGGTCTTTCGGGAGTTGCCCATGGAATTTGCGGTAGAGGCTCAGCGCTTGCTGGCCATCAGCCTGGAAGGCAGTGTGGGATGATCACGGGTTATGCCTGTGCATTTTTCTCTTGCCACCGCTCCTGCCTGCCCTTGACGGAGTCGGAGCGGTGAGAGGAAAAAAGGAGCCCGGGCTTCATCCCCAAAAATAGCAAAATGAAGCTCTACGATGTTTTTCTGAAACAGTGTCGAAACTAAATCAACTCTGAACCACGAGGAGAAGGTACGCGATATGTTGATCGTAAAAGATTTGCAGGTAGCTGTAGAAGGCAACCAGATCCTGAAAGGGGTAAACCTGGAACTGAAGGCGGGTGAGGTGCACGCCATCATGGGGCCTAACGGATCGGGAAAGAGCACCCTGGCCAACGTGCTGGCCGGTCGGGAAGAATACGAGGTCACCGGCGGGGAAGTGTGGTTTGAGGGCAAGAACCTGCTGGAAATGAGCCCCGAAGAGCGGGCGTGCGAAGGCGTTTTCATGGCCTTTCAATATCCGGTGGAAATTCCCGGCGTGTCCACGATGAACTTCTTAAAAACCGCTTTAAATGAAGTGCGGGAGTATCGAGGGCTGGAACCGCTGGATACCATGGAGTTTCTCCAGCTGGTAAAAGAGCGCCTTAAACTGGTCAGGATGGATGAGAAATTCCTCAAACGGGCCATCAACGAAGGCTTTTCCGGGGGAGAGAAGAAGCGCAACGAGATTTTCCAGATGGCGGTGCTGGAGCCGAAACTGGCCATTCTGGATGAAACCGACTCCGGCCTGGATATCGACGCCCTGCGCATCGTGGCCGACGGGGTGAATCAGATGCGCAGCCCGGAGCGCGCCTTTCTGGTGATCACCCACTACCAGCGGTTGCTGAACTATATCGTGCCCGACATCGTGCATGTAATGATCGACGGGCGCATCGTGGAGTCCGGCGGCAAAGAGCTGGCGCTGCACCTGGAAGAGCACGGCTACGACTGGGCCAAAGCCGAAGCAACTTCCTGAGCCGAAGGATAAATTCCAATCCGTAACCTTCAATCGCAGGTGAAATGAAATTATGAGCAAGATAGATGTGACACAACAGAACATGGTCGAGTGGTATGTGACCAACTTTTACGCCTTTGAAAATCATCTCAACGGCAAAAAGGATGCTGTCTTTCACCAGACCCGCAAAGAGGCCATCGACAGCTTTGCCCGGCTGGGCTTTCCCACGCCTCGTACCGAGCAGTGGAAATACACCCGGCTGACCCCCCTGTTAAAGCATAAATTTGCCCCCACGGTGGAAGCACCGGCGGTTTCGCCGGATACGGTGCACAAATTTGCCTTTGCGGGATCGGAGGATCGCCTGGTGGTATTCGTGAACGGGCGGTATTCCCCGGAGCTTTCCACCCTTCAGGTGGAGACCGGGGGAGTGCTGGTGGGCAACCTGGAACAGGCCCTGGAAGAGCACCGGGAGCTGATCGAGAGACATTTTTCCCGCTATGCCGACTATCGCAAGGAGCCGTTTGTTGCCCTGAATACCGCCTATGCCCTGGATGGGGCGTTCGTGTATCTGGCCGAAGGAGTGGAACTGGAACGGCCCGTTCATTTGCTGTTTTTGTCGGATAGTTCGGGGGGAAGCTTCTTTGCCAATCCTCGCAATCTGATCATTCTGGAACGCAACGCCGGGGCCCGAATTATCGAAAGTTACCACGGGCTGGGGGAATCTCCCTATTTTACCAACGGGGTTACCGAAGTGGTGGAAGCCGACCGGGCCCGGCTGGATCATGTGAAAATTCAGGAAGAAGGCTCCGCCGGATTCCACATCTACAATCTTCAGGTGCACATGGGGCGGGAGTCGGTGCATCGCACGGTCAATGTGGATCTGGGGGGACGGCTGGTGCGGAACAACTTGAATCTGAGCCTGATGGGCGAATACGGTGAGGGGCATCTAAACGGGCTTTATGTGGGCAGCGCCCGTCAGCATATCGACAATCACACCTTTATGGATCACGCGGTGCCCCATTGTGAAAGCAACGAATTGTACAAGGGCATTTTGAGCGGTAAGGCCACCGGAGTGTTCAACGGTAAAATTCTGGTGCGCCCCGATGCCCAGAAAACCAATGCCTATCAAAACAATCGGGCGTTGCTGCTCTCCGACGATGCCCGGGTAAACAGCAAGCCGGAGCTGGAAATTTTTGCCGATGACGTGCGCTGTACCCACGGCGCCAGCATCGGCCAGCTGGATGAGGAAGCCCTGTTCTATCTGCGCAGCCGGGGCATTCCCGAACCAAAAGCCCACACCATCCTGCGGTTTGCCTTTGCCAATGACGTGCTGGAACAGATCCCCGATGAGGCGATTCGAGAACAACTCAGCGCCCGATTGCAGGAGCGTTTTAACCAGTTGTCATAACCAGACCAGGCGGTTAAATGATGAAATCTTCTTCCGTGGTAGAAGAAATTTCCCACTCTGAAGGCGGTGTTCCCACCGGGTTCGATGTGAATCGGATTCGGGAGGATTTTCCCATCCTGAGCCGGGAAGTGCACGGCAAGCCCCTGGTATTTCTGGATAACGCCGCCTCCACTCAGAAACCCCGGAGGGTGCTGGATGCCCTTCAGGAGTTTTACCGGGAGGAATACGCCAACATTCACCGGGGGGTGTATTATCTGAGCGAACTGGCGACCCGGAAGTATGAGGCAGCCCGGGAGACCGTGCGCCGGTTCCTGAACGCGGCCTCTTCCCGGGAGATCATCTTTACCGGAGGAACCACAGACAGCATCAACCTGGTGGCGGCGGGCTTCGGGCGGAAATTTATCCGGGAGGGAGATGAGATCATTCTCTCCCACATGGAGCACCATTCCAATATCGTGCCCTGGCAGATTTTGTGTGAACAAACCGGGGCGCGCCTGCGGGTCATTCCCATGAATGATCGGGGAGAACTGCTTCTGGAAGAATACCAGAAGTTGTTTACCCCCCGCACCCGGCTGGTATCGGTGGTGTATGTCTCCAATTCCCTGGGAACGATCAACCCGGTGGAAGAGATCATCCGCATTGCCCATGGCCACGGGGTGCCGGTGCTGGTGGATGCCGCCCAGACCGTGCAGCACAAAAAGGTGGATGTGCAGGCGCTGGACTGCGATTTTCTGGCCTTTTCCGGGCATAAAATTTTCGGCCCGACCGGGATCGGGGTGCTGTATGGCCGGGAATCCCTTCTGGAAAAGATGGATCCCTATCGGGGCGGCGGGGATATGATCCTCACGGTTACGTTTGAGAAGACCACCTACAACGAATTGCCCCACAAATTCGAGGCGGGAACGCCTCACATTGCCGGGGTCATTGGGCTGGGGGAAGCGCTGAAATATGTGCAGGAGATTGGGCTGGAAGCTATTGAGCGCCATGAAGCGGAGGTGCTGGCCCACGGCACCGAGGTGCTCTCCGACATTCCCGGCCTGAAGATCATCGGTACCGCCGAGCGCAAAGCCGGGGTGATCTCTTTTGTGATCGAGGATATTCACCCCCATGATATCGGCACCTTTCTGGATCGGGAAGGCATCGCCATCCGCACCGGTCATCATTGCACTCAGCCGGTCATGGAGCATTTCAAAATTCCCGCCACTTCCCGGGCCTCTATTGCCCTGTACAACACCCCGGAAGAGTTCGATAAATTGGCCGAAGGATTGCACAAAGTCATTAAAATGTTTCGAGGATGATGGACAGAGAACTCAAAGAGCTATATCAGCAGGTCATCCTGGATCACAATCGAAATCCCAAGAATTACGGAAAGCTGGAGCCGTGTAGCCACAAAGCAGAAGGGTACAATCCCCTTTGTGGGGATCAGGTGACGGTGTATTTGCAGGTGGAGGATGGTGTTATTAAAGACATTCACTTCGAGGGTTCCGGCTGCGCCATTTCCCGGGCTTCCGCCTCGGTAATGACCACGGAGTTGAAAGGGAAGACGGTTCAGGAAGCGGAAGAATTGTTCAAGAAATTTCAGGAACTGGTAACCTCGGATGTCCATAAAGAAGTGGATTTTTCCGAATACGGGAAGCTGGCCGTGTTTGCCGGGGTGCGGGAATTTCCCACCCGGGTTAAATGCGCCATTCTGGCCTGGCACACGGGAATGGCCGCCCTGAAAGAAGAAAACCGGGTGGTTTCCACCGAGTAGCCGGGAATGATTCCGGCGTTGATAGCGTTAATCCACAGGGTTATGAACGCATTGGAGAGTTGGCACTATGGCCGAGCAAAAGAGCGAAAAATTGGATAAGAAGAAGCTGGAGCAGGACATCATCCAGGCCCTCAAGACCTGTTACGATCCCGAGATTCCGGTGGATATTTACGAACTGGGGTTGATTTACGACATCCACATCGAAGACGATGGGCAGGTGTACATCAAGATGACGCTGACCTCGCCCATGTGTCCGGTGGCGGGGACCCTTCCCGGAGAAGTGGAAGCCAAAGTCAGGAGCGTGGAAGGGGTCAAAGACGCTCGCGTGGAGGTGGTCTGGGATCCCCCCTGGAGCATGGACCGGATGTCCGAAGTCGCTAAAGTAGAGTTGGGATTTTTCTAACCGAAAGAATACTTGAAGGGGGGGAATCCCTCTCTTCAGCCCAAAATCGCTGAAATGGAAGTTAGGATTTTTCTAATTTTGAAGATTGATGGATGATGTTCATATTCTTTGATCTTCAATATCGAACATCTTTAGTTCTCTTTTCCCCGCTCCCCCGGGGGAAACGCTAAAAGCGCTCCTGTATCGTGGGAAAAAGAGGTTTATTTTTCTGAACTTAAGTCGGTGATTTATGCACTGCTCTGATCAAAAAAATCCTTATTGTTGTTCCTTTTTGACTTCTGGAGCATCTAACATCGTTCTCGATTTTTACCCTATCGGATAACCCGGCCTTTTTCTGACAGGCTATTATCTTTGGTAAAAAATGGAATTGCAGGTAAATCATAAATAGAAAGAGGGTTTTACAATGGCGGAAATTCCCCTGTGGCAACAGCCCACATATGATCCCAAAGCGGTTCAACCCATGCGCGACGAACTGATTGCGGTAGGGTTTGAAGAACTGTTAACCCCGGAGGCGGTGGATGACGCGCTGGGCCAACAGGATGATAAGACCGTGTTGCTGGTCATCAATTCCGTGTGCGGATGCGCTGCGGGTAGCGCCCGACCGGGCGTGTGCGAAGCGTTGCAGCATTCGGTAATCCCGGATCGACTGGTAACTTCCTTCGCCGGTCAGGATAAGCTGGCCGTGGCCCATATCCGGGAAAAGTATCTCAGCGAATACCCCCCTTCTTCTCCCTCGATTTTCCTCTTCAAGAATGGCCAGGTGTTGTTTGCCATGCACCGATACATGATCGAAGGGCGCATGCCGGGTGAGATCGCAGAAATGCTGAAATATGTGTTCGAGCAGCATTGTTCCCGCAAAGGCCCTTCGGTGCCTCCGGAGCATTACGAGAAGGTTGTTCATGCCCGGAGTTGCGGCTCGAAAATCCCTCGATACGAAGGGTAAAAGCCTTGCCGGTTTCCCCTTCGTGGAGGGGGGCAACTTATGGGCAGGTATCCCGTTAGACAGAGGATATAGTAAATCCGGTGACCAACTCGCCGGATGGGTTTATTACAGTTCCTAAAAGAAACATGTGAAGTGGAGTTATGGAAAAGATCAAGGGTTTATCACGGGTCGATTCAATTAGTAAGCGGCCGAATTCTTCCATGCATGGCTGGTATGTTCGGGTGTATCGGAACAATACCACCTTTGCCAAATTCTTTTCGGACAAGAAGTATGGCGGCCCGGAAGCGGCGAAAAAGGCGGCGCTGGAGCATTTGAAAAAGCTCCAGGAAGAGGTGGATCGGAAATATCCCCGAAAACACAACGCCCGTTCCCTGCGCATTCGTCCCCAATCCAACAACAGTTCCGGGGTCAGCGGGGTGCACAAGACCGAATATTACAGCAGTTCCCGTCAGGTGTGGGTGCGGGCCTGGGTGGCTACATGGAACGAAAATGGGCGCCGGCGGAGCAAGGCGTTCTACTACCGGAAGCCGGAGGATCGGGGATATTCCGAAAACGGGGAATCCCGTTCCATGCGCACCGAGGAGGAAGCCAAAAAGCTGGCCATCGAGTATCGGGCGTACATTGTGGAGAAGCTGGTCGGGGATAAGCGCAAGGCCCTGGCTTACGAGCGCGCTCTGGTAAAAAAGATGCGCGGCGAAGAGAAGAACGGCGCTGCCCGGAGCACTCGCACTTCTCGAAAACGCCACCCGGAAACCTCCTGGGTGCCCGGTCTGACCATCCGCAAGTGGGATGCCCCCAACCCGGAAGACCTGCAAACGGATCGGGTCATCGCCAAGCGGGAGAAGTTCACCCCGGCGCGAATTGCCGCCCTGAAGAAAGTGTTGGGACCGGCCGCCAGCCTGTACGACTGGAGCAACATCGACTACGAATTCGGGCGAGGGATTTTTGAAAATGATATTCTCAGCCGGTGCTTCTGGGATAAACATGGCCGCCGCACCGATGTGATCGCCCTCTCCGGAGAGGAAATCTACATCTATCAGCACATGAAGCCCGATCCCTATTACTGGGAAACCAAAGGCGAAACTCCCACAACCGAATCGCGCACCCGGCAGTACCTGACCATGTGACGGTCCGGGCGGAGAGAACCCCTTCTCCCCGCCAGACCGGCCCCTTCCCGGGCCCCTGTTATTTTGTTGCCATTCCGGCTCATCAGGGGCGGAAGTCATCCCGAACATAGTGCACAGCTTCCTCCGGCGCCTGGAAAAGATGCCGGCAGGAGAAAGGTATGGAATACGTTCATAAATTCTGGAGCGGGTTGTTCTTGGATTAATTCAGGAGATCGACGATATGGGAAAATGGATTGAAGTGGCACCGGAAGCGGAGTTTACCGAGACTGTGAGGGTGGTGGAATACGACGGGGAGGAGATTGCCGTCTTTCGCCTGGAAGACGGGTTTTATGCCATCAACAACATCTGTTCCCATGCAGAAGCGCCCCTGGCCGAAGGGGAAGTCATTGATGGATGCATTGTGGAATGTCCCCTCCACGGAGCGCAATTCGATATCCGCACCGGGCAAAATTTGAGCTTCCCGGCGGTAGTGCCGGTGAAGTCCTATCCCACCAAAGTAGAAAATGGAATCGTGTACGTGGAGGTGGAGGATTAATCCCTGGTTCGGGGCAGGTAAGCGCAAAAGAGCTTCAGGATAAATGAGCAGGGTACAGCGTCGGCTTTTCTCCTTCCACCGCTCCTGCCTGTCCTCGACGGAGTCGGGGCGGTGGCAGGGAGAAGGGGGCGCTCCTGCGCCTTCGATAATCCGGTTGATGGCGACCCCGCACGCATGACCCAAAATCTTGTCTTAAGCATCATATTTCCCCTGGCGCCGAAAATCCCGTTGTCCTTCGATCACATACAGGGGAATATCGGCGAACAGGTCCCGGCGGGGATAATTGATCAGCAACGAAAACGCCCCCACAATGAAGTAGATGTGCATCTGGAAGTGGCTGAAAGTAGACCAGTAAAACACCACTCCATCCAGCACGACCAGAAGTCCCAACACCCACACCAGGGTCATTTTTCCCTTCAGGGTATTTAGAATTTCTTGCAGGAGGTCTTCGGAGGTGATGTCCGGGTGGTGTTTCAGCCGGGCTTCCACGTAGCGGCGGCTGAAGCGGGGGGAAAAGTATTTGCGCTTGAAATGAAAGATTACCAGCGTCAGCCCGATCGCCACCACAAAACTGAGCATATCCAGGTTCCGATACATCGCCGGAGAGATAATTCGCAAAGAGGGGCGAACCTGAAAAAAGTGAAACAGAGATAGCCCGTAAAGCCCGGCGGCGGGGAGAAAAATAATTTGCCAGGTGTTGCGAAGCTTCCCGGCAAAGGCGGTGACTTTTTGGGTGAGTTGCTGATGATGAAGCATGGCCGATCCTTTCTTCCCACAGGTGGGACTGCCTTGATGTCGTCGGAGAAGCCTGCCTGCCCCGACGAAGTCGGTGGTCCTGTAAATGTACGGCTGTTCGCCGTCGAAATTGAAACTTTAAAATTTTAATTTGTGATACACAAAAATAAGCTTATTGTAAGCCCGGTGTACATTTCAAATCTGGATGATGACGGGATACTACCGGTAAGAAGTGATTCCATCTATATTTATCGCAACCAAAAATGGATTGATTTCCCCGGTAATTTTACTATATTTTGCGTGAAATTTTTCAGCAAGGTGCTTACATGAAAATCTTTGTGTATTTGCTTCAAATCCTGATCATCATCCTGGCGGTGGTTTTTCTGGTTCAGCATCACAACCAGCTGGTGGATATTAAGATTCTGTGGTTTTATACCATTCCCCGGGTGCAGTTGTGGGCGGTGATTCTGTTTTCGTTCACCGCTGGAGCGGTGGTGGCCTGGATGCTGATGTCCTTCTACATTATCCGTACTCGCTCGGAAACGCGCGCATTGAAGCACAAAAATCGCCAGTTGCTCTCGGAACTGGAGAGTTTGCGGAATATCTCTCTGGAAGAGATTCCCGAAGACGCTATCCCGGAAACGCCTCCGCCGGCGCCCAAACCGCTTCCGGTCGCCAACTCCGAATCGCAAGAATCTTAACCGATTGACGGCTCCATGACAAACCTCTCCCCCGTTTTTGAAATACTGGTCATTGGCCTGGCCCTGGCCGCGATTTTGTGGGTGGTGTGGTATTCCTTTAAGCAGAAGCAAAAAACCTCCCTGTCAAACGCCTATACGGAAGCCCTGGAGCACCTGGTGGACGGCAACGACCGGCTGGCGATTCAAAAATTCAAAGAGGCCGTTCGTCAGGATACCGAAAATGTCGCCGCTTATTTGCGATTGGGCGATTTGCTGCGCCGAAAGGGCCTGTTAAGCAACGCCATCCGCATCCATCGGGATCTTACCCTCCGGGCTACCCTGACCCCGGAGCAGGAACTCCAAATTCTGAAGAGTTTGCTCCGGGACTATCAGGCGGCGGGGGAGTTCGATCAGGGAATTCAGGTTGCCCGGAAAATTTTGCGCAAGGAGCGTACCCCGGAAAGCTGGGTGGTGCAGGCGCTGGTGGATATGTTAGAGAAAACCGGGCGGTGGAAGGAAGCCGGGGAAGTTGTGGAACGTTACGGGGGGCAGTTGCCTGTGGAGCAAAACCGGCGGCTGGCCCTGTATCTGGTCTTTCAGGGAATGGAGTTGCAGGAGCAGGGAAACGGTAAGGAGGCCCGGGTCAAGTTTAAGGAGGCGTTGAAAAAAGATCCCCGGTGTGCTGCGGCGTACTACTATCTGGGAAAGTCCTACCGCGATGAGGATCGCATCGAAGATGCGGTAAAGGTCTGGAAAGAGTTGTGTGAAAAAGCTCCCGAAAAAGCCCACATTGTTTTTCCCGAACTGGAGAAGGCCTGGTTTGAATTGGGACGCTACGCCGACGCCGAAAACCTGTACCTGGAAATGATGCACTCGGACAAGAAGGGGCTGCTGGTGGGGCTGGCGCTGGCAGATATTTACAGCAAGAAAGGGGAATATGACAGCGCCCTGGAAATTTTGCACCAGCTGGAAGAAGAATACCACAATTCCCCGCTGCTGATCGGGAAAAAGGTGAACGTGTACTTTCATCGTGGACAATACAAACAGGCCGCTTCCCAGAGCCTCTCCTTTTTCAACTCCACCAATGGCGCGGTGGCGGTTCGGTACCGCTGTTCGGTCTGTAATTATGAGAGCAAAACCCCTCGCTGGGTATGCCCCGAATGTCACAGCATCGACACATTCTCTTTTACGGTATGAGCCTGGGCCTGTGGGGCCTGCTGGTTCTCACCGGAACTACCTTGTTTGCCCAGTCGCGGGAAGAACTGGCCTGGATGTATCGCCAACATCAGGTGCTGAAGCTGGAAACACTGCACCGGGAGGGACGGGTACCCTTCTCTGACTGGAAGGAATTCCTGACCGCGTTGTTTCTACCGGAAGCGGATGTGGCCGTCAATCGGATGGCGGTGGTGTATGCTTCCAGTCAGGACGCTCAGTTGAAATCGTTTATTCGGGAACGGACGGCCCGGCTTTATGCCGCCCGGGGGTACTATGAGAGCGCCCGGCGCATCCGGGAGGACGATCGGTTTTTTCAACGCATTCTGGCCATGCGGAGGCAGAATGCCACTCGCCCGGCATCGCCGACTTCCGGAGAAGCCCGGCTTTCCCGAAAACAACGATTCGGGATTCAGGTGGGCGCCTATCGCGCCTACAGCAACGCCGTAAAAGCCAGGCAGAAGTTTCAACGAGATTATTCCGATACCAGAATCTTAACCAAAGTCAGGGATGGAGAAAAGCTATACGTGGTAGTGATTGGGGAGTATCCCACAAGGGAGAAAGCCGAGTCTGCGCTGCAGACCATCCGCACAATTTTTAAGGTCAAGGGATACATCATTCAATATTAGTGGGGTGCTACTATGAACTTGGAAATCTTGAAAAACATTCCGCTGTTTTCCGAACTGAGCGACAAAGATCTGGAACGGATCTCCCAGGTTGCCAGCAAGCAGCGCTACCACAAGGACAATCTGATCTTGATCGAAGAGGAAGTCGGTTCCACCATGTTCGTTATCCTGAGCGGTCGGGTGAAGATTTCCCGGATCAGCGACGATGGGCGGGAAGTAATTCTCTCGATCCTCAGCGAAGGGGATTTCTTCGGAGAGATGTCGTTGCTGGACGGTCAAACCCGCTCGGCCAATGTGACCGCCATCGAAGAATCGGAGCTGATGGTAATTCGGCGGGAAGATTTTCTGCAAATGCTCCATGATTATCCCCAGATTGCCATCAATCTTCTGAAAGAGCTGGCCCAGCGGATTCGCAAGAGCGACGAGCACATCAAATCCCTCTCCCTGCAGGACGCCACCGGACGGGTGGCCAGTACCCTCCTGCGAATCGCCGAAGATTCCGGCGTATTCCGCAAAGGACAGGTGGAAATCAGCGAACTTCCCCTGCAACAGGATTTAGCCAACATGGCCGGCACCAGCCGGGAGACCATTTCCCGGGTGATCAAATCCCTGATGCTCAAAGGCTACCTGAAGAAGCAGAAAGGCAAGATCATCATCCTGGATTACGAAAAGTTTAAATCCATCTTTTCGCGTTGATGGGGAAGGAGAACTCTGCTTGGTTCCCAAGATTATCCTGGTGGGTAAGGAGGAACAAGCGTTCCAATTTGTGCAGCGTTCCCTCAACGGGCGCCGTTACCGGTTCCAGTTCCTCCCGCTTGAGGCGCTGGAACAGTCCCTGGATCGGCTGGCTCAGGCCAACCTGATCATTCTGGATACCTGCCCCTTTTCCGAAAATGATTTTCCCCGGTTTACCCCTCTGTTCACTTCCTCTCAAACGGCAACCATCCCCGTACTGGCGCTGGTGAAGGCCAAACCCCCCCGCCTGCGCTATCGTCTGATCGACCTGGGCAGTACCGACTACCTGGTAGTTCCCTTCGATCCTCTGGATCTGGAAGTGCGGGTGAAGAATCTCCTCCGTCGTTCCACGACGCCGGTTGCTTTCCCAACTCCTTCGGCGCCGGATACTTTTACCGAAAGCGATGCCCCCCGGGAAGGCGCCCTGCAGGCGGTTCTGCGGGCTTTGAGTTCGCTTCATCAACGGCTGAATCAATCCCTCCTCACCTTGGAAGGCGAACAATTCCTGACGCCGGTGCTGGAATCGATCCGCCGATTCTGCGCCGGAAGGGTGGTGCTATTGTTTGATGTACAGGATGAAAACACCCTGAAACTGCGCCGGGCCTATCCCGAAGGCCTCATGGAGCGGGGAGCGTCGCTGGATGTGGAAGCGTCTGCGGCGCTGGTGAAGGCGGTTCGCCTCCAGCAACCCACGGTGCTGAATCGAATCTCCACGGCCAACCCGTTCGTGGCCCGGCTGTCGAAACGTCTGAACCTTCCGGTGACTGCCTTCATGGTGTACCCGATTATTCTCCAGAAGGCGCCCCGGTCGGTGCTGGTGGTGCTCAAATCCGACGGGGAAAATTTCTCCGATCTCCATTTTCTGCTGGTGGAAAATTTTGCCCAATTTATCGCCCAATCCTTCTATCTGGATCATCTCCAGGAAGGCGTCAAATCCCAGCTGGATCAACAGATCTGGAAATACTCCTATGAGTTTCTGGATCAGGTGGTCAACCAGCTGAGTTTTGGCATTGTGGTGGTCGATCGGGAGTTGCGGATCAAATACCTGAACCGGGATGCCGCCCAGTTGATGGGGGTTTCCACCGATCAGGCCCTGTACCGTTCCCTGCGGGAGATTCTCAATCAGAACGTGGTGCAAAAAATTCTGGATTCCCTGGAGGAAGACCCCACTTATGTGATGGAACGCCCGGAGCTGGAGCTACAAAACACCCGGGGGGAAATCCTTTCGGTGGGATTCTCGGTGCGGCCTTTTACCGATCACATTCAGCAAGAAGAGGGCTACATCATCTCTCTGAAGGACATCACCTATGCCAAAGAGATTCAGGAGGAGATGCGCCGGGTGGATCGCCTGGCCTCTCTGGGAGTGATGGCCTCCGGCATTGCCCACGAGATTCGCAATCCGCTGGCGGGAATCAAGGCCGTGGCCCAGACCCTGGAAGAGGAGTTTGAATCCGGCGATCCCCGGCAGGAGTATCTGCGTCGGATTATCCGCCAGGTGAACCGCCTGGATGACATGCTCCGATCCCTGTTCTCCTACGCTCGACCGCCCCGGCCCAATCGCCGCCTGTGCCATATTGAGACGGTGCTAACCGATGTGATCAGCCTGCTCCGGCAGAAGATCAAGGAGCAGAACGTGCGCCTGATCAAAAAGCTCCATCCCCATCTGCCCCAGGTATATGTGGATCCCGGCCAGATTCAACAGGTGTTGATGAACTTACTGTTGAACAGCATCGAAGCGGTTCGGGATGATGGGGAGGTGACCATCGCCATGGAGCCGTTTTATCCCCACCAGAACGGGCGGGAGAAGAACGGGAATCAGCAGCCCTATCTGGCCTTATTGCGCCCGGAACCGTATCTGAAAATCCTCATTCGGGATAACGGCTGCGGGATTCCCCGGGAACATCTGAAAAACATCTTTAACCCCTTCTTTACCACCAAGCCCATGGGAACCGGCCTGGGACTGTTTATCGTTTATCAGATTGTAAAAGAAAACGATGGGGTGATCCATTTTGAAAGCGAGGTCGGCAGGGGCACGGATTGCTATCTGTTCTTGCCGGTAGGGCAGGGCGCCCGGAAGGACGTGCAACAGGGAAATCCGTTATGATCCGCCTGGGAACGACCTATCATATCATCAGTGCGCCGCTCCATTATGCCCTCCTCAATCCCGGATTTGTGCACCCTTTTCAGCCGGTTCGGCAATCTCTGGAAGACAACTGCCGGGACCTCCTTCAGGGGAAGCTGGATGTCGCACTTATTTCTCCCCTGGATTTTGCCCGCCACAGCTCCGATTTGAAACTGATCGGCGACATTGCGGTATACACCACGGAACGCAGCCGATATGCCCTGCTGTTCTTCCGGGAGAATCTTCCCTCCATTCATCGGGTGGCGGTATGGCGGGAAAATACCCTTTACCACCTGCTGGCCAGGATTGTGCTGAACGAGTTTTATGAGATGGGCATTGAGTGGGAACACCTGACAACCCTCAAGCCCGTGGAAGAGATTCTGGAAACCTACGAGGCCTGTTTGCTGGAAGAAGAGGCCGCGGTGAGCAACTACTTAAAAATGGATAATTACCTGGATGTGGTGGAAGAGTGGCACGATAAAACCGGCCGGCACTTTGTGCACCAGGTCATGGCCGTACCCAGGGATGGACAAACCGCCGATTTCATTGAATCCCTCCTGCAGGCGCGAGAAGTGGGAATGCGCCATTTAGCCCGCATCGCCCGGGAGCATGCCACCACCGGCGAAGTTTCCTGGGACGCCTACTTCGATCTCCTTAACGAGATCTTTTCCTTCTATCCCACCGAAGAAACGTGGGAACATCTCCGGGAATATTTTGAATATTTGTTCTACTACGGTATAATTGATTACATGCCGAGTATGACCTTTTGTTAGTCACCTGACGCCTTCTCCAGCGAGTTGCGGAACCGGGAAAGTCCGGGGGCGTTAACAGGCTCTTTGTATACAGAAAAACCGAAGGGAGAAAGAACCGGTGAATGTGAACCGTGCCGACCGACTGTATTCCGAGGAGATTTCTCTGGCGGCCGACGAGCAGTTAAGCCCTTATGTACAGATGAATCTCCGGAAGATTCGGGAGCATCGGCGGCAATTCGACATTCCCGTGGTGGGCATTGCTGGCGCGGAAGGAAAAACCACCGTACGGCAGATGCTCTCGGCCATTCTTTCTCCGCACTATCGCCTGCTGGAGACCCCGCCCAATTGTGACACCACCAGCGGCGTCAGCTCGACCATCCTGAAATTGAATGAAACCCACGAACTGGCTCTGATCGAACTGGGGATGGTGCATCCTCAGCAGTTCGACTGGGCGGTGCAGATTTCCGCCCCTAACATCGGGGTGATTACCAACATCGGGGAAGCTCACCTCTCCTCCATGGGGGATAAGTACGTGATCGCCGATGCCAAAATTGCCCTGATGCGCCTGCTTCCTGAGGACGGCTACGCCGTGCTCAACATCGATGATGAACTGGTCAACCAGCTGGGGCGCCATGCCCGGACTTCTCGAATTATCAAATTCGGCCTGAATCCCAATGCCCAGTTTTATGCCGGCAACATTCGCCATTTGGGGCCGGAAGGAATGCGCTTTCAGGTGAACGGGTTTTATACGTTTCACATGCCCATTTACGGGTCGGCGCAGATTTACAACGCCCTGGCGGCCATTGCCGTGGCCCGCATTTTAGGGTTGGAATTTGAGGCCATCCAGGAGGGGTTGGAGCGCCGATTCTCTCCTCTGCCTCATACCGGAAATCTGATTCGCAAAAGCGACCTGTATGTGCTGGATTACACCTACGACGCCACGGTCAATTCGGTGACCAGGGCCTGCGAATCCCTGGCCCAATTCCGCCCCTACTCCGATCGGTTGATACTGGTGGTGGGGAATATGCGGGAGGCCGGGCAGGATGTGGTCGCCGCCCATCGGAAGATGGGCTACTACATCGCCGCTTTGCCCATCGATGTGGTGCTCACCATCGGCGAGGAGGCCCGGCACATTGCCGAGGGCATTCATCAGTTGAATCATAACCATCACCGGAAGGTGGTGGAGATCTGCCACACCACCGAGGAACTGGAGCAGCGGATTATGGCCCATCTGGTTCCCCGTACCACCGTTCTGTTCATCGGTAGCCGGGAGATGGCGTTGAATCGGGTCATCGGGCGGGTTGTGGAGCGTATTTAAGCCTCCCTTTCGAGATTTTTATCCAAAATATCTATAGTGTTCTTTCAAGCTTAAGGTGACGGGTTTCCATGTCATTCTGAGGGCTGCCGCGGAGAAGGACTGGCTTTATGTTAAGAAGTGCGGCTTCAGAAACACAAATCTCATTCGCAGGAGTGGTGTCGAGGCGGCAGCCCGAAGAATCTCTTTATGAATTGTCTCCAGGATAACAACCCGTCATCCAAACTTTGAAAGAGCAATAGAGTGGTTTCCTTGATGAGTGTTGCTCATGTTTTAGCTGTCTTTTGTCACCCTGATTCCGCCAGGGCGGAATCAGGGTGACAAAACAATACTCTCAATAGCATCAACACTCAAAAGGGA
>CAYQGB010000019.1:0-26579 GCA_964416895.1 uncultured Calditrichaceae bacterium | reverse complement strand
AATTAATCTGCACCGACCCGCCCTTAATCCGATTCACCCCCGAAGAGCGGCTCAGGACATATTTGCCCCGAATCAGAATTTTCCCGGCGTGCGTCAGGGTAATGCTGGCTTTTCCGCAACGCAGAACGATCTCCTTTTTAGCCGTGATCGTGATCCGATGCCCATCCACACAGGCTTCAACCGGAGAGTCTGCTTCCGCCGCCCGTCCGTTTTCAGAAATGGGTTGCGAGGCTTTCTCCGGATGACACAGCGGTCCCACGATAATAGGCTTTTGGGGATCCCCTTTCTCAAACACGAGCGCCACCTCCCGCCCCAGGTCGTTTTGCTGAAAAACTACCGCGCTGCATGCTTTTACCGGGGAATCCCCCGGATTTCCGGGAAAGTTCACCCGGATTTCACCGGATTCCTCTACGGTTGCAATCGTGCCGATAACCACCCCCTGGATGGGAGGAGATTCCCCCTCATCTTCGATGAGCAGCCGGGAGAGCGCTTCAGGGAATGGAGAATCTGAACCGTCTCCAATTTCAACCGCTTCCAGAACCGGCGATTCCCCGGTTTCCGATGCTTTCGATGGTTGGCTTTTCCGATGACTCACTTTAATTCTCCTTGATATTCTTTCCTTTCATCACGATGTCGCCGGAAGCTTTGATATTGATCTTCTTCCCCTGAATAGTAATGTCCCCGTTCTTCTTCAGGGTGATGGAAGCTTTCCCGCAGCCAATGACCAGTTCGTCTTTGATCGCTATAGCACCTTTCTTCCCCCCACTGATGGCAAAATCATCCCCGGCATCCAGGGCCATTTTTTTTCCGGAACGGATAACCACGTCCTCCCCCGCCTCCTGGGAAATGCTTTGCCCTGCCTTCACCGATTTATTGGCGCCCACATCTTCGCTGCTATTTGCCCCCACCTGAACCATCTTGGAAGCGCCGATTTCCTCCGCCTTTATGGCCGCCACGGTTTCGTTCATCGCCGCCCCCACGGTGATCTGATAGGCCGCGCCGATGGTAACCATTTTGGCGATGGCTACCGTCTCCTCTTTGTTGGCGCCCACCTGCTGGGACATGTTGCCGCCGACCTGCTCGGTGTGATTCCCTCCCACGGTGATGCTCTTGTTCCCGCTGATGGTTTCCGACTGATTGCCGCCCACACTTTTGTCGCGATCGGCGCCGATGGAAATGCTCTCGTTGTTGCCCACCTCCCGGCTGCGATCGTTGCCCACCGTGGAGGTTTCGTTATTGCCGATGGTTTGCTTTTTGTCATTGGCGATGTCAATGGTCCAGTCTTTGGTGCCGTGCAGAAAAATGTTCTCCTTGCCGGCGGTATCGTCAAAGGTCAGTTCGTTTTGCCCGGCGGTGCGGATGACACTCTGCTGTTTGTTGTTGCCGGTAGAGGGGGACATGTTGGCCGGATTGGGCACCGTTCCCAGGGCGATGGGGCGATCCAGATTGCCGCTGATACAGGCCCAGATCATCTCCGTGTCGGCATGGTTGGGGAAGTGGATGCCGTAGTTGGGCCCGCTGTAGGGTTGGTTCAGCCGCACCGGCCGGGAGGCCTCCCCCTGAGCGTTGTCGCTGAGGTCGAAGGGCAGGCGGATGTGATACCGGCCCTGGTCGTCGATATAGGCGTACTGATCCCCGGCGGCGCTTTCCACCCGGGAGAACATGATTCCGGGCAGGCGGGGGATGGGTGTGCGTCGGGGTGGGCGGTAGGCCATATCCACCGGAAGCGCCTCGAATTCGTTCTCATAGGTCAGGGTAAACTCCTGATGGGGCATCATCCGGGAAAACATGGCCGACTGGCTCCCCCGATGCCGCACTCGCAGCAACACATACTCCCGGTTCCAGTCTTCCCGGTAGTGTTTGGCCAGCTCGAAAGTTCTGCCGGGTCGAAGCAGGCGGCACTCGCTGCGCCCCCGGAATCGCAGGCCCTGGCAGTGAATCTCTTCATTGCGAATCCGGGCCAGCCATTCGCCCTCGGCGTCATCGGCGAAGTGTTCTCCGAACTCGTAATACACCCCCGGCGCGGAGCCGTCGATCTGACTTTCCGCCAGCAGTTGCCGGTCGGGATAACGGTAGTTGTACTCCTTCAGTTTGATCATTCCCGTGACCACCCGGGCGCGGGAATTAAACTCGTTGATGGTTTGAACTCCCGGCAGGGGATCCCGGTTGGGATCGTAGTAAATGGCCTCGGCGGTATCTACCGGAATAAACGCCTGATTGGAGTCGCCGAAAACGATGATGTCTTTGCTGTCATCATCATCGAAAAAGTAGAACACCCCGAAGTGCTCCAGCCGTCGGTTGATAAAATCGAAGTCGGTCTCCCGATATTGCACCGCATATTCCAGAGTGGGGTAAGATTCGTTCAGCTTGAAGTCCATGTCGGATGCGGAGAAGCCCCCTTCCCGCAGGAGGTGATCCACCACCTGATCCAGGGGGAGGTTTTGATACACGGCGCTCTGGTAGTTCAGGGTTAGCCGCCACATGCGGGGAACCAGCACCGCGGAATAGAGAACATAAGCCGGGGTGCGCCCTCGCTGCTCAAATTGGGAGATGATCCCGTGAATTTTCACCGGATTCTGATCCCATACATTCAGCACCAGGGTGGCCGGTTTATTGAGGATGCTCTCCGGGTCCAGTTCCGGATCTTCTGAAAGCAGGAGCAATCGGAACTCGAACAACCGGGAGATCTCTTCCTCCCCTTCGAAGGAAAACACGTGCACCGCATCCGGGCCTAACTCGCTGAGATGAAGTTCAAAATAGGGTTCGTTGAACCGATGTTCTGGCATGGCGGCCTCGTGCTGGATTCTGGATGCTGGATTTTGGATACTTGATGCTGGACTGTTTTTTTATCTCATAGATTTCAAGATAAAGATTTTGGGGTTAGGCAACGTTGGGTTTTGTTCCTCCTTCCACCGCTCCTGCGGTGGAAGGAAGGGAGAGGCGCTCCTGCGCCGTACCAAAATGGCGCATCCCTCAAAATCTTGCTCTTGAACCCTATGCGACGCAGAGCGTCCGCACTTTCCTTCCGCCGCGGGAGCGGCGGAAGGAGAAGGAAAATCTCCTTTCATCTTTTCCCCGGCCTACAGCCCTCAGCCCACGGCCTTCAGCCCACCGCCTGCCGCCCCTAACTAAAACTATAGTTAAACTGCCCGTTCTTGCCTTTCTCCACTTTCAGATGGGCGGGGCGTTTGTCTTCGGCCATGAATTGCAGCAGCCGGGAAGCGATCTCCGGGGCGATGGTGCGATCAATAATGGCGTCGATGTTGCGGGCGCCGGTTTCGGCAGCGGTGCAGGCGGCCACAATGCCATCCACCACCGGTTGGGCAAAGCTCACCTCAAGGCCCTGATTGGCCTTTAACCGTTGCGCCAGCCGATTCAGTTTCATCTTCACAATATCCGCCATTACCTCCTCGCCCAGGGGGAGGAACACAATGGGTTTCACCCGACCCAGGAATTCCGGGCGGAAGTAGCGGTTCAGATACGGTCGTAAAACTTCCAGCAGTGCATCGGGATCGGTGACGCCTTCGCCGTACTTCTCAAACAGCACATCCGACGCCAGGTTGGAGGTCATAAAGATCAGGGTGTTGGAAAAGTCGATCTGGCGGCGGTCGGCATCCTGGAGCATCCCCCGGTCGAAGACCTGCATGAACAGGTCGATCACCGCCGGATTGGCCTTCTCGATCTCGTCTAACAGCACCACGCAGTAGGGGCGGCGGCGCACCGGCTCGCTGAGGGCGCCCCCCTCTCCGTATCCCACCAGGCCGGGATCGGCGCCGATCAGCCGGGAGGTGTTGTATTCGTTCTGGTATTCGGTCATGTTCAGGGTGACCATGAACCGCTCATCGCCGAACAGGGTTTCGGCCACGGTGCGGGCCAGTTCGGTCTTGCCCACGCCGCTGGGCCCCACCAGCAGGAAAACCCCGATGGGCCCTTCTTCCTTCTTCAGCCCCACTTTGGCGCCCCGAATCGCGTCGGCGATCTGCTGCACGGCGTGATCCTGCCCGATCACCCGATGTTTTAACTCCTGCTCCAGATTCAGGAAGGTGCTTAACTCGTCGCGGGTCATTTTGCCGGTGGGAATCCCGGTCCAGGATTCGATGACTTCCGCCACGGTGTGGGCGGTCACGTCGGCGAAGACCTGGGGCGTTTCTCCCTGCAAGTCGGCCAGCGCCTGCTGAAGCCCGGTCAATTCTTCATCGAGGGCGGTTTTTTTCGCTTCGGTAACGCCTTCGGCGAACTTCCCTTTGCGCAGGTCGATGATTTGTTGCACCAGTTCGCACTCCTTTTTCCAGCGCTCCTCCCGGGTGCGAATCTCTGTTTCCAGCGCTTTTTGCTCCGCTTCCAGTTGCGCCAGAGTCTCCCGGTGATCGCCCACGTTTAGCTCCAGGTCTTTCTGGCGGGCGGCGATTTCCAGCGCGACCGCCTTCAGGCGACTGTGGAGTTGTTCCAGCGAGGGCGGTTTGCCGGTCAGGGACATCTTCACCCGGGTGGCCGCGGTATCCAGCAGATCCACCGCTTTGTCGGGCAACTGCCGCCCGGCGATGTAGCGCCGGGAAAGTTTCACCGCCGCTTCGATAGCCTCATCGGTGATATGGATGCCGTGATAGGCTTCGTATTTTTCTTTGATACCCCGGAGCATGAGCATGGCCTGATCATCCTCCGGCTCCCCGATGTGGATGGGCTGGAAGCGGCGTTCCAGAGCGGCGTCTTTGGCGAAATACTTGTTGTATTCCAGATAAGTGGTGGCGGCGATAGCCCGGAATTCCCCTCGCGCCAGGGCCGGCTTCATCAGGTTGGCCGCATCGCTGCCCCCGGCTACATTTCCGGCGCCGATCAGGGTATGGGCTTCGTCGATGAACAGAATCGCCGATCCCCCGGATTGGCTGACCTGGTTAATCACCGCCTTCAGCCGCTTCTCGAATTCCCCCCGCATTTTGGTGCCCGCCTGAAGCGCTCCCATGTCCAGGGCGTAGATGCGCACATTTTTCAGGGCTTCGGGGACTTCTCCCTGAGCGATCTTCAGGGCCAGCCCCTCCACCACCGCGGTTTTGCCCACTCCCGGTTCGCCCAGCAGGATGGGGTTGGATTTTTTCCGCCGGCTGAGGATTTCGATCATCTGGATGATCTCATCATCGCGCCCGAGGATGGGATCGATTTTTCCCGCTTTCGCCTGCGCGGTGAGATCCACGGTGTACACGTCCAGGGCGGTGGCATCCGGGGGGATCTCCCGGGCGGTTTCGGCGGGCACCGTCTCCATCGGCGATTCGGCGTCTTCCACCGATCCGGCCACGATGGTGTAAAACTGCGCCCGAAGCTCCTCCTGATTGATGGGCGACAGAAGCTCCATCAATCCGGTGCTGATCACCAGATCCGAGGCGATGAATACCTCGAACAGGGCGCCGGAACGGATTTTGGTCTCCCGGTGGTGCACCGAACTGACCATCCAGCTTTCCTCCAGCAGACCGGTGAGCAAGGGGGAGAGCCGGGGCTTGCCGGGGTTGCCGGTATCCATCTCTTCCAGATTCCGCAGGCAGATCTCCTGCACCTTCCCCGGATCGATGGCATAGTGCTGCAAAATCCGGGGCACATCCCCCTGGCCGTCGTCGATCAGGGAAATCAGCAGGTGCTCCAGGGTGATCTCGTAGTGATTGCGCTTAATCCCCAGACCGGTGGCGGTATCCAGATTGCGGATGAGATGGTTGTTTAACTTTAGCAGCAAGGATTTCAAGTCTTTGCTCTTCATGGCCCTGCCTCGTATGGCTGTTGGGTTATATTGACCTGCGTTTTTATGGCCCTGCCTTGTGACATATCAACGCATGAATCCGTTTAACGTTACGGAGATGGGGTAACAGAGGCTTGCTCTAATGTAGCTAATAACTCCTCAGTCACATCTTTACCACCTCTTATGTTCGTAATCAACGAACCAATAGTATAAATGGGCCCCCAGGGAATGCCCCACCATCCGAGCAGCAAAGTTATCAAGCTGAATTTGAGGCTTTTTCCCACTGTACTTTCTCCGGTGCGAATGAAATACACACTTGAAGGACGCTTGAATGTCAGAATGATAATGGAAATGCAATATTCAAAAACTACAAATTTGCCGCCGCGTTGCAATTCACGATTCAGCTCTTCAACGCTTATATTCTCGATACCGATGATTCTATTTGCCATGATTTTTCCCCTTTGGTTGCTTGTTAAACAGGAAGTGTTGGATGACAATTGTTCTCCGACAGAAATAGTCCCTCGTCTCTGGTGCCGTAGCTCGCCGGGGGCGGAGTCGGTACGCAATTGGATTGCACAGTTGAACTTTACAATCAGATGCACTACAATAATGCAGCCCCAACCTGGCGGGGATGGCATTATAGAACATCGTAGATGTTCCATTATTGTAGAAGAAACTACAATCACATTCTTGGCATCCCTGTAGGGGATGAATAATCATAGACTCAGGCCGACACATTTTTTTCTGCCAATTTTTCATACGGCATATCGACCGTGACGTATGGCGTTTGGGGCCTGCCTAACCACAGGGATTGTCCCAGCCGCAGCCGGGGATCCCGCCAGGGAATCTCTCCGATGCTTTCACTGCGGATGATGAAGCGCAGGTCGTATTCCAGGCCGTCGTTCACATACAGGCTGAGTAGCCGGGTGAGGAGCGCCAGCTGAGGGCCTCCGGGCAAAAATTCCAGATACTCCTTGAGATGCAACGGCCCCACTTTCAGGCGAATGCGGCTCATGCAGTCCATCACCGAACGACCGATGACGCTGAAACTGCCCAGTCGAAAAGCCCGATCTCCGTGGCGTCGCCCCAGCAGGGGACGTTCCGCCAGAGGCACCATGGTGGGAATATTCTCTTCCACCTGAAACCGAAGCCGGGGAAAGAACTCCTTCAACAGGGTAAGCAGCCCCACTTTGTTGCGCACCTTCATGCTCAGCAGCCCCGAGAGCCGCAACAGCCGAAACCGATGCCCGGCCAGTTCGCCCTCCTTCAGCCGGGGGCCTAATCCCACAAAGGCAAACAACCGCTGCATGGTTTTGCTGTGGGGATCGTCGCCGAAATCCAGATAGGTGCGATACTTTTTCCAGGCCTGATAGTACAGCCAGTAAAACCGGTTGTTGAAAATATCCAGAAAATTTTGCAGAGGCACATTGCCCGGCCCGTGCACCGCCTGCTGAAAGGCCACCTGCTCATGATAGCACCGGGGCAGGGGCGCGTTGATCCCGTACAGCCCCAGAAAATTCACCACCATGTGCACTTCTTCGCCGTCGAAATCCAGTGAGCGGATATTGGAAGGGGGATACACATAGTGCTCATAGGGCCGAAACCGCAGACCGGCCTGATCCAGCATCTCCTGCCGCCGTTGGGGATGTAGCTTTTCGGTCAACCGCTCGCACCGGTACACGGTGTAGAAAAAGCTGTACCGGCAGGCGTTCCGGTGAAAATCCTCCCTCAGACGGGCAAAATATTTCCCGGGATCGGCAGCCATGTGTATTCTCGTTTGGTTTCGATTTCGGTCATGGTCAGCATCACGAACGAGTTCAGGGTGACGTACTGAGCCAGAAAGCGGCTGAGCACCAGCCCGAACAGATGGATTTCCCCCTCCCCGTTTTCAAAATGTTGACCGTCGATCTCGATGCGGAATTCGATGCCCCGAATCAGCCCCCGATTGCGATATACCGTCCGGGGCTTTGGCGGATGCACCTTGACGATGCCCTCGATGCGCTTCTGATTGGGATTGGCGTGAGAACCCACCCAGTTATACAGGTGCAGAATGGTCTTGAGCGTCTCGGTCTGGGCCAGGGTCTGATAATTGATGCCCACATGGGCAATCAGCGCCCACAGAAAATTTTGCCGCTGCGGGGGAAGCAACAGTTCCGAGGGCACGGTGATGTTCCGGGCCTCCAGCCCCGGCGGGAAATCAATCGGCTCGGTGATGGTGCCCACCTGCAAGTATTTCGCGGGTAAAAAGCCGTTGGACAGCGTCGCCTGGATGCTCAGGGTCTGTTTGGGGAACAGTTCCGCTTCCATGCCCGGCCCGAACAGACGAATGTGGGTCTCGGCCATATCCCCTTTTATGGGACGGGTAACGATGGAGTAGAAGCGTTTGAAATCCTGTTCCTCCTCATCCACGGTGAGCATGTCGTAAGAGGCCACCGGGGAATAGGGGAACTGCTCCTGTTTGTTTTCCCCCACGCCCACCACCCGATTGACGGAAAAAATCTCCCGGCTTTTGCGGCGGTTCAGATCGGGGATGATGTAGTACTCCGGTAACCGCTGATCCACCACCACCTCTTCGGTGGGGCGGTCGAACAGGTTTACGATGGGCACGCAGTGCAGGAGAATATCTTTGGGGGTCGGGCGCAGTTCCGAAGACAGCTTGCGGTCGAAATGAAACTTCACCTCAAAGGGGTGCCCGTCGCCGGAAGCCGGGAACGTGTTCAACCCTTCCACATCCACAAAGAAAAACCGCTCCGGGTAAGAGAAATACTCGTGCAGCAGCCGGTATCCCGGAAAGGCGTGCCGGGAATAGGGAACGATGGAGCAATCTTCGTCGCCATCCGGGTGCCATTCCGGGGAAAGTTCGGGAATGCTCAGCCGCGCCTTCCCCAACGGTTGAAACGAGGGGTTGGCTCCGGTCAGCTCCCGCATCTCCACGAAAACCACATACCTGGAGAGGTAGAGCAGAAGGGTATATTTCTGGCGGTAGTTTCCCTGGAGATACAGCCGCAGTCGGTTCAGTTCAAGAGCCTCAAAGGTCACGTTGCGGTCGGGCTGGAAGCGGAGCACCAGCGCGGAGTTACCGTCGGCGGTGTCTTCCACTGTCACCGCCTTTAATCGGAGGGGGCGGATCAGACAATCCTGAGTGGTGCGGAAGATGAACTCCGCCGGTTCGGTTTTCTCAATCGTGCGGGTGGGTTCCATGGGGCTGGCGGCCACCTTGTATTTGACCCGGAATCTGCCCCCCGGCGTCTGGATTTCGCTGCCCCGGGGGATGAGCGTCGGTTGGCTGATGGCCCCCGGCGAGGGGCGGATCTCCAGAACGGCGCAGGAAGGGAACGGGCGCAGAAAGTGAGGAAAGAGCTGCTCCAGCAACGCCCCGGTGAATTCGGGAATCTCGTCATCCAGGCGCTCATGTACCCGACCGCACAGGAAGGCAAACGCTTCTAACAGCCGTTCCACGAAGGGGTCTTTGCGCTGCCGCTCGGTCAGTCGCAGTTGTGCGCCCAACGTCCGGTGCTTGCGGGCAAACTCCTCGCCCGCGATCTGCAAATAGTTGTATTCCCGCTGGAAATATTTCTCTTCGCTCATGGGGATTCTTTCTGGATAATGTCCCGCTCAAATTCCACTTTGACCCACCCGGTGGAAGAAAATTCCGTAAGCAGCACTTCTTTGCCGGGCACCTCCCGGATTCGGGCGAATACCTTCAGCGACAGCCGCAGGTTTTTCTGGTCGAAATCGCTCTTGATCACCCGCACTTCCGCGATGCGCGGCTCATACTTCAGGATGGTTTCCCGGATGGCCTGGCAGACCGGATCGATGGAGCCTTCTTCGGCGTAGAGTTGCATGATGTCCGGGATGCCGAAATCGGGAAGATGCTTCACCGATCCCCGCCGGGTTTGCAACACCATTTTCAGATTTTCCACAATACTCTGGCGCAGCTTTCTTTCTTCGGACATCTGATCGAAGTAAGATTCATCGGTATCCCCGGGATCATCTCCCCGAGAAAGAAAGCTGCCCACCAGAATATCGTACAAACTCAGGGTATCCATCAGAAGGACTCTTCGGTGTAGGTAATACCCCCATCCAGATACTCCCAGGTGAGTTTCTTGGCCAGAAACTTCACCTGCTCCAGATGGCCGATGTTCTCGTTGGATTCGATTTTGGTGGAAGGCATCAGATTCTCCACCGAGACGATTTTGGCATCCTCCAGAATGTAGTGGAAATACTCCTCTTCGTCCCCGCTTTCCGGAGCGATGCGGTAGAGGGTGATCTGCACCTTCTGGCAGGTACGGCCCAGGCAGACCATCTCGTACAGTTGCGGCGTTAAGCGATCCACATCTTTGGTGATGGTAAATGCCGAAATTCGCCGCGACCCCTGAATCCGGTTCTCTTCCCGATCATAGGGCAGATAGACCTGATGATCGTATTCAAACACCAGGCTACTCCCGTTTTCCCGGGGGCCTTCTAACTGAGTACCCTCGTGATTCCAGACCAGCAATTCACCTTTGACGGCCATGAGACTTCCCTCCTTTGGTTAGGTTGGTTGACGTAAGACAGGCTTTCAGCCTGTCATTAAAATTTTACTCTTCTCCGGCGGAGTGATAGGCCACCAGCCGTAGCTTGATGTCCATGCCCACGATGGCCACGTGGGGGCGGAACTCGGCCACGATCTGGAAAAAGCCCGGTCGATCTTCCAGTTCGTGCACTTCCAGGCTGTACGATCGCAGGGGGCGTTCGGCGATCACCGATTCCGCCGGATTGGGAAAATCCGATACCAGCGTATCCAGCCAGGTGGAGAGGTCTTTTTTGATGTCTCCGGCGCCGGCGTTTCTCCCCACAAATCGCAACTGGCGGTATTTCAGATAGTGAGCGATGCGGGTGACCAGAAACGTGTATTGCAGCCGGGCGCCCACGGAATAGTTGGCGGTGGCTTCGGGATTGTTTTTGATGATCTTGGGGCGTTGTACCGAAGGCAGTTCAAAAAAGCAGGCGTAATCGGTGCGATCCCAGTGGGCCAGGGGGATAAACCCCATCTCGCACAACTCCTGATCTTTGGCCTGCCCCACAGAAGCTTCCACCGGAACTTTGATTTTGGTTTGCCCGTGCTCTTCGTAGGTAGGCGTGGGCAAATTCTCCACCCGACCGCCGGAATCCACTCCCACCAGCTTGACGCTCCAGCCCCACTTTTCAAAGCTGCGCACCATGTTGGAGGCCAGGGCAAAGGAAGTGTTCACCCACAGGCTGTGATCTTTCCCATCCCGGTACACATTTTCCACATAGTTGAAATTCTTGGTGGGTTCGGTTTCCGGACCGTAGGTGAGCCGTCCCAGGAATCGGGGAAGGGTCAGGCCGATGTATTTGGCCCGATCATCTTCCCGAAAGGAACGCCAGGCGGTGTATCGGGCGTCCTCTTTGACAATCTCTTCCAGGAAGCGGTTGTTCATTACCTTCTCGAAATCTTTCTCCCCGAAAAATTCCGGATCGGCGTTTCCGATGAAAGGCAACTGGGCGACTTCCCCCAACACCGACAGATGCCGGAGCATTTTGATGTCCTGATTGGTGTTCTGAAACCGATAGTCGGAGATCATCGCCGTGTAGGGGTGTCCGCCGACTTTGTCGTAGGCCCGCCAGTACACATGATGCCACAGGGCGGAATCCTTCTCATAGCCTTCTCCGGCGGCGGCTTCTTCCAGATCTTCGAACACTTCTTCCTTGCCGGCGTCCAGCACCTCGATCTTCACCGGCTTGGTGAATTCCGTGTTCTGCACCAGAAAATGCAGCCCCCGCCAGGTGGATTCCAGTTCCTGAAATTCCTCGTGGTGTAAGATTTCATCCATCTGATCGCTGATCACCTGGTCGATCTCGGCGATATAGGAGTCGATCACCGCTCCGGTGAGCCGGTACACCTCGTGCTCCTTGCCGATCCGTTTGATGAACTCTCCCAACGCTCCCTGCTGCTCCGTGTCCAGCATGCTCAGCAACTGATCTACCGAACTCTCTTCGGTCTGAACATCCTGGGCCTTTTTTTCTTCTTGCTTTGCCATTGCGATTACTCCTTCGTTTCCGGTTCCTGGGCAGGTTCTTGTGCGGATTCTCCGGCGGTTTCCAGTTTGCTCATCAGCGCCTCGATGCTATCGGCGCCTTCCCGGAGCACGCCTTCGATGGCTTTCCGCAGTTTGGGATCTCGCAGCACCTGCATTTTGAGTTGTTTTAGCTTTTCCCGGGCTTTGAGCAATTTCTGCAACGGTTCGATCTGTTGGGCAATTTCATCGGGGTGGAAGTCCTTCATGCTCTTAAAGTCCAGGTCCACTTCCAGCTCGGCGCCTTCTTCACCGGAAATCTTGTTGGGTACCATCAGCCGCAGTTTGGGATTCAGTTCTTCCATGATCACCTTAAAATCCCGCTTGTTCTTGATCTCCCGAATCCGGCGGCTTTTCAGCGAGCCGTCGCCGTCTTTGTGAAGCCCCGGCTCGCTGTGGGTAAAGTTGCCCAGTACCAGCAGGCGATAATCCAGTTCCACCTCCTCTTTGGCATCGCTGCTGGGAAGAATCTGAACCTTTACCCGTTCCTTGATTTTGGGGACAGGGGGTTTGGCCATGATTTACTCTCCTTTGTTGGGTTCCTGATTGGCCAGGTGGAGAGCACGCACACAGTCATACCGGGAAATGCGCTCCAGCAACTCGGCCTGTTGTTGCTCGATGGCGGCTCTCTCCTGGGAGTTTTGATCCAGCTTTAGCAATTTCAGGTTGTTCAAATAAGTGGATTCCCAAACCGATACGCACAGGGGCTGTTCCCACTCGATGATGTGGTATTGCTCGATCTGTTCCATCAATTGAGAGAACAGGGTTCGGGCCACGGCGTAGCGCTTGGCGGTGTGGCAATAGTTGGCCAGATTGAGCAGCCGCAGGAAGCGCCCCTTCGGTCGGGGATCCCCGGCGATGGCTTCCTGCATGGCCCGGGCATTTTCTTCAAACTTCTGGGGCAATTCCGCACAGGCTTTCTCATACATCTCATGAATGGGCCGGTAGGTTTCATCCACCACCGGAGGTAAAATGCTCCCCTCGCCGTTGCCGCCCTTCAGCAGGGGATGGATTTCATCTTCCAGCCACAGCCGGGTCTCCGGGGAGGCGAAAGGGGTCTTCTTATCCTTGAATATCAATTCGGGCAACTCCGGCAATCGCCGAAGCAGGTAGGCCAGGTGAAACTTGATCTCTTCGGCTGCCCCCAGGGCGTCGCCTCCCTTCTTTTCCAGCGCCTGCACTACATACCGTTGGGCATCCAGCCAGAAAGGAAATCCCTCGTCGCTGAGGAAACGGATTTCGATTTCGGGAATCAATTCCTCCGGTTGCCGGCGGCTGACCAGGTTGGCGATAAAGGCCTGTTTTTGAGGATTGGGGCCCTCGATCTGGGTGACGTTCGCTTTGGAGTGGGGCAGGGCCAACCCGCTCCAGCGAAAACTGCGGGAGAGGCTGTACACAAAGGGATGGGTTGGCGCCTTGCGGATTTTTTTCCCTTCCTTTTCTTCTTCAAAGAAGAATAGCAGGGCTTTTTTCAGCGCGGCCCGGGCGCTTTTCTCCGAAGCCAGGGAGGGTGCCGCCGGAGGTGGGGTGACCGGCGTGGCCGTCAAGGTGTTCCCGTCGGGCGGCGGTGTGGGGGAATCGGCGCCCTGAGAGCGCCCGTTGTCGGGATCCCGGGAAGATTCGCCTCCGGAAGGTTCGGGGACAGTAGAGGGATCCGGAGAGACATTCGCCTCCCGCGGTGCTCCGGGCGGGTGGAGCATTTTTTCCGCCTGAGCGGCATGTTCCTCAATAATTTGCCCGATGACGGTCAGTTTGGGCGGAGCCTCGGGGTAGCGCCGGGCGCATTCGGCGGCCAGGTGGTCAAACAGCCGGCCGATGTCCGTCCACAGTTGGGCCTCCGCCCCGGTCGGTTCCATTTTCTTCAACAGGCGCAACCGCCGGTCGGTATTCAACCCTTGCAGGATTCTGGCCTGCTGGACGGGGTCTGCCGGATGCAGGGTCTCCCCGAATTTTTCCAGCACTCCGATTAACAGCATCAGGCCGTTGCGGAAACCCTCCAGACCGTCCTTGCGGAACCAGGCAATCAGCAGCCACAGGGCCACCCGCAGATGTTTGCTTCTCTGCGCCAGGATCTCCCGGGCCCATTTCGCACACAGTTCGTAGTCGTTCCCGCTGTACTTTCCGATTTCCGATTCCAGTTGCATGTAGGCGACCACCGCTTCCTGATCGGCGGTGTTTTCCACATCTTCTCCCGCCGGATGGTCCGCCTGAATCGGTTCCAGCAGTTCCATCACCTCACCGGGAAATTCCGGAAGTGCAGGTTCGGATCGGGCTTCTTCCGGTGGCGGCCCGGGGCCGGCATCGTCTCCGTCGGTGGTGGGGGTATCGCCGGATGCTCCGGAAGTGTCTTCGCCAGTAGAGGCCGGTGTTCCGGTCGATGGGGCAGTGGAAGCATCGGCTCCTCCGGATGGAGAAGCTGCGCTGCGGTTGGGGGCATTTCCATCGGTTGCGGCTGCCCTGGCAGGCGGCTCTGCCGATGTGGGCACGGGGTCGGCATTCGAAGGCGACTCTGCCGATGCCGGCCCGAACCGGCTTAGCTTTTCCACCAATCCGGAAAGATTCCCCAGATTCGGAGGCTGTTCGGAGAACTGTTCCCCGCACAGGCGGTTCAGTTCCTGAAAAATCCCGGAAATTTGCCCGGCGATTTCCCCATCCGCCGGGGAGGGAGAGACCTTCTCCAGGGCGCGAAATCGGGTGTCGTTCAGGAATTGCACCGCTGCGCTGCGCTGTTTCGGTTTGGCGGGATGGAGTTGATCTCCGTAGCGGGTCAGCAGTTCTTTGATCAACAGCAGCCCGTCCCGGAAACCGGCCAGACCATCGGTGCGGGACCAGCACAGGCACAGCCAGGCGGCCACCCGGAGATGCTTGCCATACTGGCGCAAAATATCGGCGGCCTTCCGGGCATTGGCAGCGTAATCCACCGGGCCGAACTGGCTGAAGGCCATTTCCAGATCGCTGTACAGGGCGCCGGCGATGGGATCCTCACTCCGTGCCACATCTTCGCCGGTGGGCGAAGCGCCGGGGATCGGCTCGATCAATTCCGCAACCCGCAGGGGGATGTCCAGAGCAACGTTCATGGCTTACCATAACCTCTGTAAAAAGGCGTTCAGAGAAATTGCACTACTATCCAGCAGGGAGGCGTACGGTTCGGGCAGTTCCTGCCGGGCGGCCGCCATTCGGTTGAGGCGGTCGGCTTCTAACTTGAAAATCGCATCCGCATCCAGATCCACGGAAATGAGGGAGGCCAGCGCACCGGAAGGGGGCGGCGAGAAAAACAGGAACAGATACTCAGGAGCCTCATCCCGGCCATGGGACCAGAACAGGGTGGGAAAAATCCCCGCCGGATGCCGGAGCACCTGCATGGCCACGTCCAGCCAGAAGCACACCTGAGAAAACCGCTCCTTCCCCGGGGCAATTCCCAGAGGAAAGCGAAATCCCAGAGTGACCCGGGAGAGATCCCGGGAGCGCAGGGGAAGCAGGCCATCCAGCAGATTTTTGAACAGGAGATACTTGCGGGGATCGGAGAAGCTGCCCAGGCTCTGCCGAAAAAACGCCTCCACGGTGGTTCGATTCACATAATACTGGTATTGCCGCAGGGCCTCGCGGTAGTCGATGGCGGGGGAAAGGTTCTGCATCATGTGAATGATCTCCGAACTGCCGGAAACTTCCTGAATGCGAGGCAAAAGTGCGTCGGCCTGATTCAAGAAATTTCCGAACACTATGGGAATTAACTGTTTATAGCGAGTGTCGAAATGTTGACGACTCATTTGTAGAGAGATCAGAAAGGGGTATTTTCTCTCACTTTTATCCCGGCTGAACATCAGCACACCTACCAGAAAGCCGGTTCCCCCTCCGGGCGCATATAGGAAGTGGTAGGCGGGCGCCTGACGATATTGGGTTTCCCAGGAGGCGTCCAGCCGTTGCCGGATACCGGCCATGCCTGTTTGAAGCCAGTCATCCAGGAGTTTCAGTTCCGCACCGGCGGCGTTGTAGCGGATGAAGTCGCCGAATTGGGGTAACTTTCCAAAGCAGAGGGTGGTGATGTTGGTGTTCATGGTTGCCGTTAACCTCCCAGCCATTTGGGGCATTGGAAGTGGAAAAATCGTTTATCGCTAAAAGGGTTTTTGGAGCTGCGTACTCTCAACTGGTATTTGATGGTTAGCCGGGTCTGTCCCCGGGGAGGATAGCGAAACAGCAGCCAGTACTTTGAGGAAGAGATGCGTTTTACCTCGGCGTATTGCAGCAGGCGGAACCAGCCCCATACGCCTTCTTCCTGATAGGCCCGGGCGCTGCCCCGGGGAGTGCGGATTTCGATGCTGGCTCCGGGAGAGCCTTCGTAGCCCGGCCAGACAAAATCCTCCCACAGGGGATGCCCCATCCGATAGATCTGTTCTTTCCCATCAATGATCAGGGTGATTTGCTCGATGCTCCCCCGGGGCGAGGGAAGTTGCGGCAGCAGACTGAATTCCACCGTCAGGGCATCCTGATTGTCCAGCCCCAGCCCCTGGCGGATCTTTTTGGCTTTTCGGAGGGCCTGCCGGGCGGCGCCGGAGAGGGCGATGCCGCTGCCTTCCCAGGTTTTGGGGGTAAAATCTCTTCTGACAAAAGGGCTAAGTTCGGTTTCCACAAAGGATTGTACCGTACCATCGCCGCCTTTGAAGAAGTTTACCAGGTCGTCAATGGGAACGCCCGATCCCCCGGGGTTGAAGGGATAGTATCGGGCTAATTCGCTTTGAAAGGGCCGGTACACATTTTCGTTCCAGGCCTGATTCAGATGCTGCTGGGTGATGATCAGGATGTTTTTCCAGGCCAGCAGGATGGGTTCTTCAAACAGTTGCCGTCGCAGCGGGGTAGAGATGCGCAGGGAATTCCGCACGGTGGTCAGGGCGGTAACCACTTCTCCGCTGCGCTCGTTGACCACCCGGGCGGCATACTCGGCCACCTGCCCGGAGGGTTCCTGGGCCAGGCTGTGCAACACATTCCCCATTTCCATGAACTGAGCGAAGACGGCATTCAGGTCTCCGGCCAGCTGGACGTCTCCTTCGGCGAGGGCATGGATAACGGTAAATTGGCGATCCACGGGATGTTGTGAATACTGTTGTCCCAAGGCCGAGGTAACCTTTTGTCTCACCCCCTGAGCAAATCCGGTGCTCTCCAGGCGGGTTTCATCGGCGACCCCGGCAAACAAGGCTAACAGCGGAGAGTCGCTCAAATCGCCCATTTTCTGGAAACAACGGGACGCCTCTTCCAGATTGGCGAAGGGAGCATAACGGATGCTTTTTAGAAAATTCCACCAGCTTTCACAATACTCCCGGAAATAACGCTCCTCCAGGCCCAGGCGAATTTCCTCTTCCGTGCCCAGTTGCCCGGAGATATTTTCTGCATACTCCCCTAACACCCAGTTGTGGGTTACCGGGTTTTCGCTCAACTTTTTGATGGCTTCTCTGACCTGCCGTTCCCAGGCTTCCCGGGTAAAAATGCCCGGCACCTGAAAGTCGCTTTTCAAGTAGGCCGCGTATCTCCCTTTGAGAACGGTAGAGAGAGAGACGGGTTTTCCGGCCCCTTCGATCTGATATTTTAGCTGGCGATACAGGCCTTCCAGCGAGGGAGGTTCGGTGAGTTCCCGGCGGGCTCGTTCCACAATGTAGGGATCGGCGTCAAAGGCGGGAACATCCTGTTGCCGGAAGATGTTCACAAACCGCTCGATTTGCCGATGGATGAGGTCCCCGGCGATCTGTTGTTCGGTGGTGGGGGATTGGGGATTCCCTGAAGGGAGGTGGATCAGCGCCAGGGCTTTGCGGGTCAAATGCTGTTTCAGAAACTTCGCCTCTTGTTGATCTTGCAGACGGTGGTGGTCGCTGCTCAATAGCAGATAAGCCCGCAGATCGTCGTAGGCTTCCAGACGCTGCTTTACGCTGCTATCGTACTGCCGGCGGTAGGCGCGAAGGTTGTTTTCCAGCTCTCCTTCAAACAAAAAATCGCCCACAAACTCTTTGATTTTATGATAGTAGATGCCCCAGGCGGCCTCTTCCACGTTATCCGCCTTGTAAATGCCCCATCCCCAGAAAGGAGCGTTTATCCCGGCCAGGGCCTGCTGAAACCCGTCGCACTTTCGGAAATTCTGTTCCCTTTCCCCGGAGCGCCAATCCACCGCCCGGAGTTGCATCGCGATGGTCTGAATGCGGGAAATATCTTCCCGGCTGCGCCAGTAGCTGTTGAGGGCGCTGAGGATGAACAGCAACAACGCCAGGGCTGCCCCCACGAACATGCCCAGGCGCACCAATCCTCTTCGAGAGGCTGCACCGGAGGTCGGTTCCACCAGATACTGATCCGGGATGATGATGTTGTTGAACAGGTCTTTGATGAAGTAGCTTTTGCGTTCGATTTCCACCTCCGGTTGTCCCACTTCCGGGGGTAGATCAAACTCGGCGGCGATCTCCCGGATGACCAGATCGATGGGCACGCCCTCCTGGGTACCGCTGGTAAAGTAAATCCCCCGCAGCAGGGGATTTTCCTGATAGGGGTTATAGGGAAACAGCTTGGTGATGAACAGACGCAGATCGTCTTTTACCCGATGGAATTCCAGGGGGAAGGTGTAGATGTTCTGGCGCTTTTCCCGTTTCATGGGGGTGCTGAGGCGGGAGAGGCGCAGGTTGAGCAGCCGTTGATACAGTTTGTGGAATTCTTCTTCAAATACCGCCCCGATGTCGGGATTGCGCTGCTGCTCCGGGTTCAGGGTAACTCCCCAGATTTGCTCCCGCTCCCGAACGTTAAAATCCTCGAAGAATTCCACGAAGCCCTGGAGCAGGTCGCATTTGGTGAACATGAGGTAGATGGGGAAGCGCACGCCCAATTGTTCCATCAGTTCGTTGATGCGGCGGCGGATGGTGGCGGCGTGGCGTTCGATCTCCTCCGGGGAGGCTTCGGCCAGATCGGCAATGCTGATGGCGACAATTACCCCGTTGATGGGTTGCCGCCGGCGATGTTTTTTGAGCATGTGCAAGAAGGATATCCACTCTTCCCGATCCTCTTCTTCGGTGGTGTAACGGCCGGCGGTGTCCAGCAGGATGGCCGTGTTGGAGAAGAACCAGTCGCAGTTTCGGGTGCCACCCACGCCTTTGATGCCCTCCGTTCCCAGGGGAAACTCCAATCCGGAGTTGGCGATGGCGGTGGTTTTTCCGGCGGCCGGCGGGCCGATGACCACGTACCAGGGCAGGGCATACAGGGCGGCTTTCCCCGATTTCCCTTTTGCCAGTTTGGATTTTTTCAGCGATTCCACCATGCTCAGGAATCGCTCCTGCAGTTCCTGAATTTCTTCCCGTTTATCCGGGCGGATGCCCAGCATCTGCTCTTCCGCCTGGGAACGCATGGCCTGTTCCAGCATCTGGGCGTCTCGAACTGCCCGGAGGCGTTCATACATCAGGGCCAGCATCCACAGGAACAGCACGATGACCACTCCGAAGACCTGGCGTTCGGTGGTGAAAGTGGGGAAAAGCCATCCGGCGACGATGATACCCAGGATGACCAACAACAACACGATGGTAAGCAGCAGGCGACGATTTTTTAACAGTCGAATGAACCACTTCATGGTATGATTCTCCTGAGAATTCTTCTATCCGGGGGCCGCGGGCTGAAGCCCGCGGCGGCATCAGCGGGCTAAAGCCCGCTCAAGTGACCGGCCAGATGCCTGTGCCACAGTTAGACCTACAGGGGCCGCGGGCTGAAGCCCGCTCAAGTAACATAGTTAGACAGGCTGGAAGCCTGTTCTACAGTTTGCCGATGGCCTCGCTGGCCGCATTCTGGCTCAGCAGCAGCATGATGATGTAAAAAATGAATCCGATGGCTCCGGCGCCCACGGCCACGATCCAGGCCGGTACCTCCTTCTTCACCACTTCGGTAATCTGTTCCCGGCGTTCTCCGGAAGGGGAAAGGCGGGTGGATTTATCCCCCCGCAGGCGTTGCAGTTCTCCGTACAGATCTTCCAGAATGAACCACAGCTTGTCCTGTTCAAACAGGGAGTAGCGCCCTTTAAAGCCTAATGCCAGGCACAGGTAGTACACTTCCAGCACCTCCACATTGCCGGCGGAATGGCGCCGCAGTTCCTCCAGATTCCGAAAGAACATCTCTCCGGCGTCCATTCGACCGAACAGCTCCAGTTGCAGGGGATTGCTCATCCACAAATCTTTTTGGCTCCACTGAGAGGCCAGGATGGTTTCATCCAGAAAGGCTACCAGAGCAAACTTGGTGTATCGGATGTCTTCCGAAGGGTAGCCGGCCTCTTTGGCGCGACGTTCCAGGCGGTTGATAAACTCCAGGATTCTCCGCCGGAGCCGCTCCGGATCTCCGAATTCGGATACCGCCCGGAGCTGGAGGATCAGCATAAATCCGCCGTAGCAGAGGTCGGCCAGGCGGGGCTTTCGGTCAGTTGAAGCATCGGTTAGCATGGTTGTTAGGTTCCTTTATGTTGAAATAGATCACTTGCATTCTCCTCTCATCCGGGTCGAACGGCGATCAATTCCAGCTGGAGTCCCGGAAACCTTCCTCCGGGCAAATAGATCACCAGGGCTTTGCTGGTGCAGATGGTTTCCCAGAAGTATCCCTCCTTTTTCAGGTGGAAGTATTGTACGCCCGGCTTGTGGGGAATTCCCGCCGGGGGGCGAGGGGTATATTCCAGGGGCAGGGCCGTGGTGGCGGCTCCCAATACTTCATTGATGACCTCCGGCGAGGCGATTCGGATGGTCCGGGGCAGGCTCTCGGCCACCTGTTGTTCGGGCAGTTCGTGGGTAGCCATCAGGTAAAAGTCGGCATCCTGCAGCAGGGTGGCGTCGTCGATTTTGCCCATGAAGGCGGTTTCGCCCCGCCGATCCAGAGAAATTTTGACATAATTGGTTCTGGGCACCACTTCTCCCAGGCAGCCCTTGATGTATTCCTGTAACCGGGAAAAACAGGCCAGAGGATGATGATGATCGTAGGCGGGCAATTCGGTCAGGGAAGTTTGCCCGTTGGTGGAAAACGTGGTCAGTTGCCCGGCCAGCATCAACAGGGTGGAAAACACCTGCACGGGATGATACTTGCCCACGGTGATGTGATGATTCAGCAGGGGAATAAACCCGTTGACCGTGTGCAACAGCCAGAATCGGGCGATATCCGAAGCGCCGATTTCCAGCTGTCCCGTGGCCTGATACCGGCGGGAGGCCATCAGCGTATTGCTTCGGGCTACCAGAAGCCCCAGAATGTTGCGAACCGCATTAATCAACGGCGCAGCCACATCCAGATGCAACGATGGCGGGACGTACTCGGAGCTGACCGCAAAATTGCCGTCGGGCGTGCGGGTGATCTCGGCGATCTTCAACCCGGTGTAATGCTCCCGGGATTCTTCTTCCAGCAGCAGCCGGAAGTTGGGATAGCCCACCCCGATGGATCGTTCGTCCATGCCGGTGTTGTCATCCACCCGGGGCACCTCTTCCATTCGATAGCGAGTTTCCCGATGAGCCTGATTGCCGTTCAGAGTGCAGTTTTGTCCCCGGGAGTGTTCCGCAGGAAGGGCCAGATAGATGTCCAGTTTAGACCGGGTGGCGGAGAAGGCCTCTCGAAAATCCCGGGCCGGGGGCAGGGGCGCTTCTTCGGGCAGGTCAAATCCCAGCCCATCGGGAGTGATCCCCCTGCACCGTTGCAGTTTGAACTGTCCTCCGGTCACGGCATCCCGGTCGATAGACAGCTCGGCAAAGCCCCAATCGTAGAGGCTCAGGGAGCGCACCCGGGAGTGTAGTTGATGCTGATGGAACCGATCCCACTGCTGAAAGTGGTGCGGTTCCAGATTCATTCCCTCATACCAGATCACTTTTTCGTGCTCGCTCATAAAATGCGTTCTCCCTTGAAAAATTGGATCAAGGTTGAGCGGGTAGAAGGGGGAAGTAATGGGATATCAGGATATCAGAAATTGGGTATGTCCTGAGTGTTCGGATGATGGGGGACGAATGTTCAGGCATTTACAACACCCCAATATCCAGTACCCCAATACTCCAATTGCTTAATATTCCCAATCCCTTAATCCCCCAATCTTACCAACCGTTGCTCTTCACACTTGATGATTACCTGCTGATTGCGATAGGTTTCTACCGGGAGCAGCAGGTACCAGTTGTCTCCCCGGGTTTGATAAAAATCCGCCACAATCGCCACGAATTGGGCTTCTTTTCCCAGCTTGATTTTTTCCAGCGTCACTGTTTGTCCCGGGCGCACTACCTGCTCCACCGCATTTCCGATTTGATCTTCCCCCAGAGCGCCGTTGGGATTTCTCACGTAGGCCTCGATAGTGGTGGCCCGGATGGTGGCATCGCTGCGCAATTGATGAATGCGAATGACCACCGGGTTTCCGTCGTTGGATGTCTCAGTCGCCTGAATTTGAAAAGTCAGGTGGCGACTGCCACAGGCACTTGCCCATAGCCCGATCAGACCTCCGATAAAGACCATCATCATAAACCGGGGATGAATTCGATACACCGACATGGGGGATGACTCCTCTTGTTTCGTGGGTTGGTTGTACATGGCAATAATCAACATCTCCATGTTTTTTCCGTTCTATCGTGCTGCGTGATGCGTAAAACGTGATGATTAGTTTCTTTCACGTATCACGCATCACGTTTCACGGGTCATTGACAAATTCTCCGAACTATGCATTCCTGGTGATGAGGTGAAACACTCAATTTTTCACGTATCACGCATCACGTTTCACGGGTCATTGCCAGGATCCTCCGAAAAAACAAAATCTTATGACTCTTTATTTTGCCCTCTGTAATCGCTGCCGGAAGCGCCGGCTTCTTCTTTCCGGGCGCTGGAGATGGTTTTCATGTACGCATGCACAAAGGCCGGGCGAAATATGCGGCTTTCAAAGGTGCCCCGCCCTTCCTGAAGCAGATCGAACAGTTGTTTCTTCAGGGCGGCATAGGCCTTCAAAGGAACCCACAGGGGGATTGCCCGGCAGGGAATTTTCAACGGTCCCAGGGAAAGGGATTGTCGGGCCACCTCTTGCTCGATTTTGGCCGGATTGATTTCCATTAACACCTGTCGCACGCCTTCATCCACGCTTACCCGGTAGCCCTCCAAAAGCCCTAACGGATGCAGCAGAGCTTCTTCAATTTGAGCTTTCATAAAGTTCAGCTCTTGCTGTCTGGCTGCGGGCGGGGTTCTATTGCTGAGGAGTTTTCCGATCAGCTCCTCAGGAGAGAACAGGTGCAGGGAATATTCCATCTGGGGAAGGGTCATTCCCAGGAATTCCTGGCGAAACTTCCACACGCTCCGTACCATGCCCAACACATACCCCATGAACAGCTTTAGCAGTTGTCCGCTTTGAGAAAGCTGTGCCTGGGGTAAGGGCGGGGAGGTGCCGGGCAGGGGGATTTTTTCCTCCGCCGGGGGATTGGAAACGTCTTTTTTTCCGATGAGCCGTTTGGCCAGGATGCGTTCGCATTCGCCCATATCGCTATCGGCCAGGGCG
This sequence comes from uncultured Calditrichaceae bacterium, assembly GCA_964416895.1. GTDB lineage: Bacteria > Calditrichota > Calditrichia > RBG-13-44-9 > J075 > CAYQGB01. Next base: position 3,283 of record CAYQGB010000019.1, on the reverse strand, counting down.
GATTGAAGGGCCAGTTCCAGAGCCGTCTCCCGGTGATTGGGCGATTCACGATGATATTTTTTCCGGATACGGGCCAGAAGCTGGGCCAGTATTCGAGCCTCCTCCCCGAAGGGATTTTCCAGAAAGGCGGTCTCTTCGGTATCCTCTTGAGGTTCCGGCAACACCACGCTGACTTCAATCCGATATTCTCCGATAAGAATCACATCCCCGGTTTTCAAGGGGTAGGGATGGTTGGGAGACAGCCGTCGATTGTTCAGCGCAGTGCCGTTGCGGCTGCCGAGATCGGTGAGAGAGTATTGCTCATTTTCCCAGACAATCCGGGCGTGATCCCGGGATATCTGGCGATTGGTGTCTTCCAGGGCCAGCTTGTGAGAAGCCCGCCTGCCGATAACAATCTCCTCCTGGCCGAATCGACGCTCCTGCCGCCATTGGGGATCGGTTTTTCGGGTAAGGCGCAGAACAAGAGACATGGGTATGCTCCCCAGGGAAAAATGAACCGGTGCCTGACAATTGCTCACTCGATGGGACCCGACGATTTACTCGAAGGGGGTTCGCAGGCGTTCAGAATTTACACACCACCGGTGAGGCAAAGCGGTTATCCGCTACTGGCTCGTTCGATGAGTGTCGCCCGGATTCGTGTTTAATCTTCGCGGTATGCCCATAACGAGCCGGCAGGTCTTCAAAAACTCTCACGTTTTTGAAAAAAATGCTTAAAATGGTTCAGAAACGTTGCCCACCCGGCAGAGGCGCACGCTACAGTAAGCCTCTGGTTTCTGAAAGGGGTTCCAGAGTAAAATGTATTATGGAGGGATTGTTCAGATCGGTTCGCAAATCCGCTCGCTGATCATTACCGGCCCTGACCACCGGTGGAGTACGGCCACCTGTGGCGCAGAATCCGAGGAGGCCAAAACAGAATGTGTTTCTACCTCAGACGTGTGTACTGCGAAAACGCATATACAACTGAATACGGAATTGGGAACAGATATACGGATTGGATATTGGTGCTATATGTTTATGAACGGCGCAATATAGAGGCGCCGGCGGGCCATGTCAAACTGAATCTGCTAAAAATATTCCCCGGCCAATTTTCGCAGAAATTCCCGATCCGGTTTTATTCCCGGGGGATGATGCTCCGGCCAGGGGAAGAAGCGGTCGGGGATTTTGAACCGGGGCAACTGCCGGGTTAGGGTGGTGCGCAAATCGGTTGGGGAAAGGGGCTTTCCGGCAGCCATCCGGATGAACGCCACCGGGCGATGCCCGAACTCGGGATGCTCCACCGCCACCACCACCGCCTGCTCCACGCCGGGAATCTCCGCCAGAGCCCGCTCGATCTCCTCCGGATGAATGTTCTCCCCTCCGGAGATGAACATGTGATCTTTGCGCCCCGGCACCGTCAGGTAGCCGCGCGCATCCAGCCGGCCGATGTCCCCGGTGGCATACCAGCCTTCCTCATCGAAAGGTTGCACCAGCTTGCCTTTTTCTATATATCCCCGGAAGCGGGTCTGGCCCCGCACCAGAATCTCGCCGTCCGGCGCCAGCTTTAGCTCCCGATAGGGTAGCACTTTCCCGGAAGTCATCAGCGCTTCTGGAGGAGCGCCGGGAGGCGTGGTGGTCACCTGCGAGGCCATTTCGGTGCAGCCATAGGTGGTATGCAAAGGCACCCCTGCGGCTATCGCTTCTCGAATCAGTGCCGGGGGGATGGCGCTGCCGCCCACCAGGAGGGCCTTCAGCCGGGACAGCGCCTGCCGCCCCCGCTCCTCCGCCAGCAGACGATACAACTGGGTGGCTACCAGCGACAGGTGGGTGACCTCCAACCGTTCGATGGCCTCGTGCAGGGGCATCTCCGGTTCCGGCAGGGCCACTGCTCCGCCGCCCACCAGCGCCCGAAACAGAATCGCCAGCCCGCCCACGTGGTAGAGGGGCAAGGCCAGCAGCCAGCGATCCCCCGGGCCGAAAGGGATATTCCGGTTGGACCCCAGGGCGCTGTAATAATGATTGGCAAGAGTGTGCAAGGCCGCTTTGGGCATGCCGGTACTGCCGGAGGTGAAAATGATGGTGGCATCGTGCGAGAGGGGAATATCGATTTCCGGGAGGGAAGTGGATGGGGGAGAGGGGAATAAATCCGGAGGAAGAGGCAGGGTCTGAATCCCGGGGAAAGGGGAATCCAGAGGAACGCCGGGCAGCACCAGGCACTGCCGGGAACCGATGTGGCCCAACAGCCGGGGAAGCCGGGCTTCGGGAAATCGGGTGCTAAGAGGCGCGGCCACGGCGCCGATCTTCCACAGCGCCAGCAGGGTGATCAGATACAGAGGAGAATTATTTCCCCACAAAGCGACGGGAGCCTTCGGGGATATCCCCGCCTGTTCCAGATACCGGGAGAGGGTGTGGATACGGGGAATCAGTTCCCCGTAAGCGATGGTCGCCTGCGGGGTGATCAGAAACGGGTGGGAACTCCACCGCCGGGCAAGTCGAGAAAGGGAAAATGAAGCTGGAGTATCCATCGAAGACATCGTCGCGTATCCCGTTTCCCGTGGATTATCACAAACTTTCAGGATCAGGGCTACTCCCCGTACTGCGTGGTGCCCCGCCCCAGCGGGGTGAAGACACCGTCCCGTATCCCGTATCCCGTTTCCCGTATCCCGGGAAATATACTGGCACCGCCGACACCGAGGGGGAATGTACTTTTTTGCCGAAGCGCTTCACCTGCACCAGCACATCTTCGGCGGTGCAGGCGCCGGTGGGTTTTATGGGGCAGCCCGCTTCTCTCAGAGCCCGGGCCACCCAGGAGTTGCAGGTGCGCAGGCCGTAGTACTTCTCCCGCCCGGCGTAAAAGCCACTGTTCCCGTATAATCCCTTTCCCCGATGGATGAGTTCGCCAGCAGCATTCCGGGCATAGCTGCGGTCGATAAAACGGCACAGCCGATAGAAGCCCTTCCAGGAAAGATCGATCCGGAAGATTTCGCTGGCAGGAAAGTAACGGGGAACCTCCTGAGAGAATCCCACCACATGGAGCACGCTGGGGGTGGGCCAGAACACCGCCCGCAGCGCCAGCCATACATTGGGTTCCTCGGCCCGATAGAAGGCCTCATCCCCCCAGCCGAACTCCACGTAGGTTTCATCGGCAAAATCGGTAATGCCGGGCAACAGGGTGTCGCTGACCTCCGCCACCGGGAGCACGATGCCGGTATGCCAGCCGTGCCCCACCACATATACGGGAACGGTGGGTTCTTCCGGCGAGGGAGGAAACAGGGAACTGCGCTGCCCGGTGCAGCCCCACCAGCAG
>CAYQGB010000018.1:0-26939 GCA_964416895.1 uncultured Calditrichaceae bacterium | reverse complement strand
CGGTGGAGTTTGCCGACCGGGTGTATATCATCGAGTTGAAGTGCAACCAATCGGCGAAGGAAGCACTGAAGCAGATTCGAGAGAAGGGCTATACAGAAAAATATCGCCAAAGTGAGAAAAAGATTTTCCTGATAGGAATCAACTTTGATACCGGGCAGCGGCGGGTCACCGAATGGGAATCGGAGACCGTTGACGCTACCACTTGAGGCAGGACAACTTTACAAGATCGGCCTGAGAATCGGTGCTAAACGCGAGAAACGTGTTGCGTACTGGGTAGACAGGGTATTCGCAACAAAGGTGTTATTTTTCTTTTTCCAGAGCCTTCTTCAACGCTTCGGCCACCGAGGCCGGCAACTTTCCTTTCTCTTTTAAGGCGTCCACCGAGGCCTCCCGAATCCGCTTAAGGGAACCAAACGTTTTTAACAGATGTTGTTTCCGGGCCGGACCGATGCCGGGCACTTCATCCAGCGGCGACTTCAACGTGGATTTTTTGTGCTGCTTGCGAAAATGGGAAATGGCAAACCGGTGCGCTTCATCCCGCACCTGCTGCAATAGCTTTAATCCTGCCGATCGTTTGGGAATGTTCAGGGGATCGCTCAATCCCGGTAGATATACTTCTTCCAGGCGCTTGGCCAGTCCGATGATCGGTTGATCGGTAATGTTCAACTCCTCAAGTGCCCGTACCGCACTGCTTAGCTGCCCTTTTCCCCCGTCGATGAGGATCAAATCCGGAAGGGGCAGATTCTCTTCCAGCACCCGCCGATATCGGCGAAACACCACCTCGTGCATCATGGCAAAGTCATCGGGCGTATCCTTGGAGCGAATTTTGAAGATGCGATATTCCTGCTTTCGCGGTCGCCCGTCGATAAAGCAGACCATGGAGGCCACCGCATCCTTGCCCTGAATGTTGGAGATGTCGAACCCCTCGATGCGTCGGGGAGGTTTGTTTAGCTTCAGATGCTTCTGCAATTCCCGGACATTGAAGGGCACATAATCCGAGCGCTGAAGCTTTTGCAACAGCAGTTCCTCTAACAAAAAGCGGGCATTTTTCTGGCACAGTTCCACCAATTTGCGTTTCTCTCCGATCCTGGGTACCACCAGTTGTACCCGTTGTCCCGCCGCCTGGCTCAACCATTCCTCCAGGACCTCCCGATCCTCGCCCAATTCCACCGGAAGCAACACCTGCGGAGGAACAGAATCGGCCTTCAGGTAAAATTGCTGGATAAAGTTTTCCACGATTTCCGGGGCTTCTCTGTCGGCCACTCCATCCAGATAAAAATGTTGCCGCCCGATAACTTTGCCGTCCCGGATACGAAACACCACTGCGCAGGCGTCTTCTCCCTCATGGGCGAAGGCCACCACATCCCGATCCTCGAAATCGGAGAGGGTCACTTTCTGAGGGAAAAAATTGTACTCTTCGATCATACGAATCTGATCCCGAAGGCGGGCGGCCTCCTCAAAATGAAGCTGTTCCGCCTCCCGTTCCATCCGTTCCTGCAACTCCCGAATCAACTCCCGGGTCTTCCCCTTCAGAAACTGCTCCACCTGGCGGATCATGGCCTGATACTCTTCCTGGCTTACCAATCCCTCGCAAGGACCCTGACATCGTTTGATGTGATAATCCAAACATACCTTGATCTTTCCGGCCGCAATCACCCGATCATCAATGGCATATTTACAGGAGCGAATGGGGAAAATCTTCCGCACCGTGCGCATGATGTGCCGGAGATGTTTCACGTCGGTGTACGGCCCCAGATAGCGGGAGCCATCCTGCACTATTCGACGGGTGACAAACACCTGGGGGAAAGGCTCGTTGGTAATGCGGATGTAAGGATAGGACTTATCATCTCGCAGAAAGACGTTGTACCGGGGGCGATGTTCTTTGATCAGGTTGGCCTCCAGAATCAGCGCCTCTACTTCCGAATCCACAATAATTGTTTCGATGTCACAAATCTGCTGCACCAGACGGCGGGTTTTGGTATCCAGGGACCGGGAATCCTGGAAATAACTCCGCACCCGGCTGCGCAGATTTTTGGCCTTGCCCACGTAAATCACCCGCTCCTGACGATCTTTGAACAGATAGACCCCCGGCTGAGTGGGCAGGTGAGCCAGTTTCTCTTTAACTCTGTCAACGCTCATGGGATTGCTAACGTATGATACCCGGAAATGTCGCCAAGATTGCCCGGCATTGGACAACTGCTCAACCATTTCGTGCCGCAACGGGCCAAAAAACAATTTAGGATGAAGAATGTGGAAGGGGCAAGGATTTGTTGGAGAAAGGTATAGCTGCCGGGAGGTCGGCCGGCAAAGATCATTCAGTTTTCTCGTCGGGGAAATTCACAGGTCATTTGAAAAGAAGCCGGTTCGGCAACGATTTTGATCTTCCCCTTGCTCATTTCCAGGCATTTTCCCAGAAACAGGGAATCCAGTCCCCGGAGTTGGCTATTCATGGCCCAAACCCAATCGCCCTCCAAATAAATGGGGAGCACATCTCCCCGGTGCCCTGCTTCGTGAAATTCACCAATCACATCGAACTGGAATCCCAGTTTGGTATTTTGCTGAAAGCTTCGCAGAATCAGCAAGTACTCTTTTTGCTCGTCTACAAATTGCCGCAAAAAATGGTACCACTCCCCGATTATCCCGCTGACGGCTGCGTAACGCCCTTGAAAAGAGGGCATACGGGAATCCAGTTCCAGCGTAACCCGCACCTGATGCTTGAAAAACAAGTCGCTATACAGAAACAGTATTTCGCTTTCCAGAATTTCATTGAGATTCAGGGTCATGGACTCCGGATACCGCTCGTGATTGATCTTATTGGCCAGAGTTTCCAGAATGCGCTGCATCTCTTCGCCCACTTCCAGAATCTCTGCCAGACCCTTCAGGCGAGGATGCTTTTGGCGCAACAGTTCCAACCGCCCCATCAAGGTACCAAAAGGCCCATTAATATTGTGCAAAAATCCCGGCAAAAACAGAGCCTGAAAAAACAGCCATCGATTTTCCACCGATTCGCGAAAAAGTTCCGGCCGGGGAGGGGGCTGCACCACGGCAATGAGGTGGCCGGCAACGTCTGAATGGGAGTCGGCATACCAGCAGGTGGGACAGGGAGGAGAAACTTCCCCTTCAGGATTTTTCCACAAAAACCTTTCCACCACCGGGCGGGAATTGGAGGAAATTTGCTGGAAATCACGAAAGGTCCATTGGTTCAGTCGCAGAAAATGATCGGCCAGATCAAACCGTTTCCGATTGGATTCATTCCATCCCCAGAAGTCCTGCCCCCGGGGAAGCACCTCCAGCAAATCCCCTTCCCGGGAAAAGATCAATGATCTCAAATCGGTTATCTGAAGGAAAGCTTCGGTAAGCGGGATGAGGGGCACATCCATGATGGATTCACTGAACCTCCCTGTATTGGAAATTCCTTTCGTCTGGAAAAGCAGATCATACACCAATTCTTCGCTGGCAACGTGACCAATCGCAAATAGCCGGGAGGGAAAAATCTCGTGTTGAGTAACGGTTGGGGGTTCCGGTGGGTACAACGTAAAACGGGCAAGTGTATAAACACCTGCCCGTGAACTTATTTCCAGGAATTATCGCATTTTTTTCTAATCCGGTCTGACGTAAATCGGCACCGCGCTACATGGCTCTCCCCAAAAGATGCGCCTGGCATGGGGGGCCAGGTGAGCCACGATCATCAGATATGCCCAGGTGGGTACGGGGATCGTATCACATCCCTGGATGACCACTTTGGCATCGCCGTATTCACCGGCCCAATCCACCTGAGCGATCTTCTCCCGAAAGCTCTTTTCCCGGATGATCCCTTCATCCAGGAAATCGCGAATATCGATGGTTTTGGTTTTGGTGGCTTTGGCTACACGGGTTTCGGCCATGGCAAACCTCCTTTACGCCGAAAAAGACTGCCCGCAACCACAGGTGCGCTGGGCATTGGGATTTCTCCATACAAACCCGGCGCCGTTTAACCCATCGGTGAAATCCAATTCGCTGCCGTTGAGATACATGGCGCTGAAGACATCCACAAATAGCTTGACGCCGTTCACTTCCACCACATGGTCGGTGGATTTCGGCTCTTTTTCAAATTCCATTATATAGCTCAACCCGGAACATCCTCCGGAGCGCACGCCCACCCGCAGGCCATATCCAGTCTTGCCTTCCACTTCCATCAATTTGCGGATTTGATTGGCCGCTTTATCGGTTAACGCGATATTCAATTCTTTGACAATCATATTGCACCTCTTAAAAATATTCCATAACTATGTTGACTTTAGATTTACCCCACCGAAAAAAGTTACGCCGCTTAAAGCATTCTCCTTATCTTTTCATCAATATACAGCCTCCAATGTCCATTGTCAAGAAAGGACCGGAGGACACCGGAGATGTACCCGGCTCTCGATGGAAGAAAGATTTCCTCCTCGCCGTTTCCTTTTGCCTGAAAAAAACTTCTCCATATGTTGATTTCTCTCATTTTTTTTCGTTTATTTGTAAGCTTGAACCTTTGTAAGATGGAAAGGAGAAGCTATGAAACGTACCTATCAGCCTCATAAACGCAAACGGGTCAATAAGCACGGTTTTCGAGCGCGCATGGCAACCAAATCGGGACGGAAGGTATTGGCCCGCCGTCGGGCAAAAGGGCGCAGGCGACTCACCGTTAGCGGATAAACCGGTGCCGAAGTCATTCGCACTTCCGAAACGCATTCTCATAAAAAAGGCAGCCGAGATACGCGCCGTCCTGGAAAACGGCACCAAACGAACCGGAAAAACGGTTAATATTTTTGTCCTTCCTTCGGAAGAGCGGAAATTTGCCGTTCTGGTCCCTCGTCGTTTGGGAAAAGCCGTGCGTCGAAATCGGATGAAACGGTTGGTGCGAGAAATCTATCGTCAGCATCCGGAGTGGTTCGAGAAGAAAACAGTGGTCTTTTTCATTAAACGATTTAATGATCACTATGCCCGATTGGAAAAGGAAATTGAGCGGATGGTAACCTGACCATGCGACTTTTGTTTATCGCCGTAATTAAATTTTATCGCGCGTTTATTTCCCCTCTATTCCCCCCTACCTGTCGATTCTATCCCAGTTGCTCTGAATACGCTCTGGAAGCGATTTCTCAGTACGGGAGTCTACGCGGGGGATGGATGTCGATAAAGCGAATTCTTAAGTGTCACCCCTTTCATCCCGGTGGCTACGATCCGGTACCCACGAAATCAACAAAGGAAACCTAAATGGATAAGCGAGCGATCCTGGGCATTATCCTGATTGTCCTGATCACGATTTTGATGAAACCTTACTATCAATGGCTGTATGGGGATCGTCTGCCTTCGGAAGCGGATTCACTGGCAGCGATCTCCCGGGATAGCCTCCTTTCATCTCCTCTGGACACCGGTATTGTTGAACAACCCTCTCCTTCGGTGGAAGAAAGCACTTCGCCGGTGGCGGTCTCTCCCCCGGAAAGTCAGCCGACTTCAGAGGCACCCCTGCCGGAAGTTCAGGTAGCTTCAGAAGAAAAACGGATCACCATCGAAACCGAGCTTATTCGGGCAGAGCTTTCCACCCAACGGGGGGGAAAACTGAAGCGGTGGGAACTGAAAAAATATCCTTATTTCCGGGGTGGGAATGTCAATCTGGCTTCGGAAGACAACGGCTTAAATATTGAACTGGTGGATCGCAACGGAAAGAGAATCCAGCTCATCGATTTTAATCTGTTGACAGATATAAAATCCGATACGGCAATTGTGCTTGATAAAGCGCATCCCACTGCCAAACTCACCTTTTACTTACCCGTCGGCAAGGGGCGCATCGTTAAGGAGTATGTGTTCTACCATGACCGCTACTCGGTGGACGTCTCCCTTCGATTTGAGCAGTTGCAAGAAGTAATCGCCAACCGGTGGTATTTGCTGCGATGGGAGAACGGACTTCCTCCCACCGAAGAAAACATTAAAGAAGATTACAACTACTCTCGCGCATATGCCTATCAGGGTGGCGAACTGGAAACCTTCGATGCTTCCGATGAGGAAGCCAAACCGGAGAAAATCGGCGGTACCGTAGACTGGACGGCCATCCGCATAAAATACTTTCTGGTATCGATCATTCCTTCCGCCCCTGAAAAAGTTCAAAGCGCCACTCTGGAAGGAGTAGGAATCAAATACGATGGGGTACTGACCAAAAACTACTCCACTTCTCTGGAACTTCCCTACGTCCATGACCCGGTGTACACCGATTCCTTTACCGTTTATCTGGGCCCTCTGGATTACAAAATTCTGAAATCTTATCAGGTGGGCCTGGAAGACCTGGTGATGAACAAAGACTGGTATGAGGGTTTCTTCCTGTTCCGTGCCATCAACATTTATTTCATTCTGCCCGCATTTAATTTGCTCCACAAGCTTATTCCTAACTATGGCTTTGTCATCATCATCTTTTCGATCCTGATCAAGATTCTTCTACATCCGCTCACCAAGAAGAGTTATCAATCCATGAGCGAGATGCAATACCTGCAGCCCAAAATGGCCGAGCTGCGGGAAAAATACAAAGACGATCCCCAACGGCTGAATCGAGAGATGATGCGGCTATATAAGGAGCATGGAGTAAATCCATTGGGAGGCTGTTTACCAACCCTGCTCCAGATGCCGTTGCTGTTTGCCCTGTTCATCGTGTTTCGGTCCACCATCCAGTTGCGGGGGGCACCGTTTATTTTATGGATCACCGATCTTTCCTCGCCGGATAAATTGCATCTGGGCTTTTCCCTGCCCTTTATCGGCGACACGATCCACATACTGCCTCTGCTGATGGGCTTGACCATGGTCTGGCAATCCAAGATGACCATGACCGACCCCAAGCAAAAGTTTATGATCTATTTCATGCCCATCTTCCTTATTTTCATTTTCTACAACCTTCCTTCGGGCCTGAATCTGTATTATGCGGTGTTTAATCTGCTAAGCATGTTCCAAACCCGGTACATCAAGAAAAAAATGCATCCGGATAATGGAGACGGTCGGGTAAAACTCGGTGATGATCATAAAAAAGCCGCACCGGCGCCGGTCACCAAAAAACCGGTATCCCCTCCTTCTCCGAGGCGAAAGAAGAAAAAACGAAAAAAGCATTTTTGAGAGCGGAAAAACACCCTCTCGATGCCCATGAAATACCTTCCTGAAGAAGACACAATCGTGGCGCTTTCTTCCCCACTGGGAAAAGGCGCCATTGCTGTTATAAGGGTGAGCGGAAAAGACGCCCTGGGTGTGGTCAATCCTTTGTTAAAAAAAAAGCTCGGTGGGGAGACCGTCCGGGTTGCTCAATTCAACGAAATTTTTCGCCCTGCCGATTCCGATCCCATTGATCAGGTAGTAACCACCTACTATAAGGCTCCCCATTCCTATACCGGCGAGGATTTGATCGAAATCAGTTGCCATTGCAACCCTCTGATTATCGACGCCATCATCGGGGAAATCATTCATCAGGGTGCCCGAATGGCCCAGCCGGGGGAATTTACCTTCCGGGCGTTCATGAATGGAAAAATGAACCTTTCACAGGCGGAGGCAGTGGCAGAAGTCATCAACGCCCGAACCCGCCAGAGCCTTTCCCAATCCATTCGCCATCTGGAAGGAAAACTCTCCGACCGTATCCAGTCCATCCGAAACGAGATCCTGGACTATCTTTCCCTGATTGAAATCAGCCTGGATTTTTCCGACGAAGATATCGAGATCATGCCCCTGAAGACGCTGGCGGAGAAGATTCGGCACACCCTGACGCAATTGCTTCAGCTTCTGCACACGTATGACTACGGTCGTCTGCTCCAGGAAGGCATCAAACTGCTGATTTTGGGGAAACCCAACGTGGGAAAATCCAGCCTGCTGAATGCCCTTTTGCAGCGAGAGCGGGCCATTGTCAGTGACATTCCCGGCACTACCCGGGATTATATCGAGGCTTCCCTGGAAATCGACGGGCTACTGGTGCAGGCCGTTGATACGGCGGGGATTCGTAGTACCGAGGATCAGGTGGAAGCCATCGGGGTGGAGCGCGCTCTGGAGCAGCTGCACACCACCGACGTGGGCCTGTGTCTGTTCGAGGCTCATCGGGAACTCACCGGCGATGATGAAGCGCTCCTTCAGATAATAGAAGCACATCGCCAGGAACTTTTGTTTATTATCGTGGCAAACAAAATTGATCTTGGGAAACACCCTTCCACCATGAAACGATTAAATGCGCTGGAATTACCCGTGGTGGAAGTATCGGCGTTGAACCATCTGGGCATGGAAGCGTTAAAATCAGCGATTCGTTCCCGGCTAATTACGGATGAAAGTCTGGAATCGGAAGAGGTGGTGGTCACCAGCGCCCGACACAAAACAGCCTTAGAAAAAACCATCACAGCACTGAATCATGCACTGGAAGCGATTGAGCAACATTCAACCGAGGAGATTATTGCGGTGGAACTACGGGTGGCGCTGGATCATCTGGGAGAGATTACCGGAGAAACCACCACCGAGGATGTGCTGAATCATATTTTTGCCAACTTTTGTATCGGGAAGTAACAGAAGTGTTTCACGTGAAACATCCGGAGTAATAATGATAGATAGATTCGATGTCATCGTTGCCGGAGGTGGTCATGCCGGTATCGAGGCGGCCCTGGCCACGGCTCGTCTGGGATTGAAAACGGCCATGGTCACCCTGAAAAAAGACACCATCGGCAAGATGTCCTGTAACCCCGCCATCGGCGGTCTGGCCAAAGGACATCTGGTGCGGGAGATCGATGCCCTCGGCGGAGAGATGGGAAAGATCATCGACGCCACCGGTATCCATTTCAAGATGCTCAATAAATCCAAAGGGCCGGCGGTATGGTCCCCCCGGGCGCAGGCGGATCGTCTGGCATATATGAAAGAAGCCCAGCGGCGGGTTCTGGGTGAACCGAACCTCATCGTGATCGAAGGATCGGTAACCGGGCTAAGAGTAGAGAACGGTCGGGTAACCGCTGCGATCTTAGAAGATGGAAGCACTCTCCCCTGCCGGGCACTGATTCTGACCTGCGGCACTTTTCTGAACGGCCGCATTCATATCGGTCTGAACAACTTTGAAAGCGGTCGAGCCGGAGAACAGGCGGTAAAAGGACTGACAGAAAATTTAGTAGAACTGGGCTTTGTCACCGGTCGCCTGAAAACCGGAACTCCCCCCCGGGTACACATTGACAGCATCGACTTCAGCCGGGTGGAAGTGCAATATCCCGATGATCCTCCGGTGCCGTTTTCATTCCAGACGGAAAAGATTGACCGAGAACAACTCAACTGCTACATCACCTACACCAATGCAGAGACCCACGAACTGCTGCGCTCCGGGTTGGATCGCTCGCCCATGTATACCGGGGTGATCAAAGCGGTGGGGCCGAGATACTGTCCTTCTATCGAAGACAAAGTAGTCCGATTCCAGGATAAAGAACGCCACCAGATATTTCTGGAGCCGGAAGGCTTCGACAATCCGGAGGTATATGTCAACGGGTTTTCCACCAGCCTTCCGGCAGATGTGCAGGAAAAAGCCCTGCGCACGGTTCCCGGTCTGGAGAAAGCCCACATTATCCGGCTGGGTTATGCCGTGGAATACGACTTCTTCCCTTCTTATCAACTGCACCCCACGCTGGAAACCCGTCCGGTGAACAATCTATATTTCGCCGGTCAGATCAACGGCACCTCCGGTTACGAAGAAGCCGCCGCTCAGGGACTGATGGCCGGGATAAATGCGGCATTAAAGCTGCTGGATCGGCCACCGCTGGCCCTGGATCGTTCCGAAGCCTATATCGGCGTCCTCATTGACGACCTGATTAACAAGACCATTCTGGAGCCGTACCGCATGTTTACTTCTCGTGCAGAATTCCGACTGCTGCTGCGGCACGACAACGCCGATCTCCGGTTGATGGAAAAAGGCTATCGAGTGGGTCTACTACCGGAACCGGTTTATGAAAAGATGCTCCGTCGAAAAGAAGAGATCGCCCGATTGAGTGAACAGATTCGTTCAACCTCTATTGTTCCGGAATCGTTTAACGAATATGCGGAGCGCATCGGCACGGCGCCGATCAAAATTTCCACGCCCATGCAGCAACTGTTAAAACGCCCGGAAGTAAAGCTGGTCGATCTATTGCAACTGGCAGGGATTCCGACGGAAGCCTATTCTTCTTCCACTCTTACCGAGGTGGAATTCACCACCAAGTACGATGGATTTCTCCGGCGGCAGCAGGAACTGGTGGAAAAGTTCAAGCGGATGGAAAACGCATTGATTCCGGAGAGTATCGACTACGGCCAAATTCCTTCTCTTTCTGCGGAAAGTCGAGAAAAGTTGAGCCAGGTGCGGCCCCGATCTATCGGGCAGGCGGCACGCATTTCCGGTGTGCGCCAGAGCGACCTGGCCATCCTCATGGTGTATGTTGAAAAACATAACCGGACATCCCGAAATGTTTCACGTGAAACATTGGTGTAAGGTTAGAAAAAGAAGAGATGCTATTCGGGGTAACGTTTCACGTGAAACACATCCACACATTACAGGACAGGAGGACCCCATGAACCCCCAAAACATTCAGACGGTGCAGGTAAAAGTTACCGGAATGAGCTGCAACGGTTGTGTACGGGCAGTTGAAAACGCTCTGACCCGTACCGCCGGCGTAATCTCTTCTAAAGTAAGTCTGGAAGAAGGCCGGGCAGAAGTTCAATATAATCCCGATCAAGTCAGTCAGGACGATATAGTGGCGGCTATCCGAAACGCCGGATATGGCGCCGAGATAACTGCCTGACCACTTCTGGATATTCTCCCGCTTATTCGCCGGCGCTCATTTTTTGAAAAGTGGCGTCGGCGTTTTATTTTGATGCCGGTTGGACGAGGGGGCAGCGCCAAACACCCTCTCGTTTAACCAATGCAATATCCCCGACTGATCTTTCTACGCCCCGGTAGATTGACGCTGAATCACTTTACCAAAGACCCGCATTTCGTGTAACAGCACAAAGCGCTTCGCTGAATACTTTAAGCTTAAGTAATTGTTTATTAACGAATTGAAAGGATTACAAATGATAACATGGAACCCCGATCCGGTACTGCTTCGCATCGGCCCGCTGGCAATTCGCTGGTACGGCCTGTTGTTTGCCCTGGCCTTTCTGGGGGGATACTACATTATGAACCGGATATTCAAGCTGGAGAAGAAACCGATTGAATACCTGGATCAACTGTTTATCTATGTGTTCATCGGTACTCTGGTGGGAGCGCGCCTGGGGCATTGCCTGTTTTACGATCCGGGGTATTATTTATCCCATCCTTTAGAAATTTTACAGGTATGGAAGGGAGGGCTGGCCAGCCACGGAGCTGCTATCGGAATTCTGGTAGCCCTGTACCTTTATGCCAGGCCCAAAAAGGATATTACCTACCTGTGGATATTGGATCGGGTGGTCATCGTAGTCGCTTTGGCCGGATTTTTTATTCGGTTGGGAAACTTGTTTAATTCCGAAATATACGGAAAGCCCACTTCCGTCCCCTGGGCGTTTATTTTCTCCCGGGTGGACGAACAGCCCCGTCATCCTACCCAATTGTACGAAGCCCTGGCTTATCTGGGGATTTTTGTGTTTTTGTATCGCCTCTATTTTCAAAAAAGTGTTCGCCAGAGGAGTGGTTTTCTGTTCGGCCTTTTTCTGGTTACTGTGTTTGGATTCCGATTTCTGGTAGAATTTCTGAAAGAATATCAAAGTCCCTGGGAGGCCAATCTTCCCCTGGATATGGGACAAATCTTGAGTATTCCTCTGGTAATTGCAGGGGGGATAATCCTGTATCAAACTACAAAGAAAAAAGGTAAGAAATAAAAACTTATTATCTTTATCATTAAACTGTGGAAATTGTGGAAAACTTCCCCGGCAATGTTATAAGGCGAATCTGCGGTGGATAATCTGTTAACTCACTGTGGAAGTAAAACAAACCAATTGTGGAAAAACAAGAACTGCAAAGCATTCAGGGGAAGTTTTTCACCGTGTATAAACACTTTTCACAGATTTTCCACAAGTTTTCCACAACATTTTACACACTGATGTTGAAATCTCGCAGGGCCTGATTTAAAGAAACCTTTTTATCCGTGCTTGCCTTTCGTTTCCCGATGATCAGGGCACATCGCACCTGAAATTTCCCTGCCGGAAACGCTTTTTCATAGCTTCCCGGAATGACCACCGAGCGAGGGGGAATCTCCCCGCGATACTCCTGAGTACGGCTTCCCGATACGTCGATGATTTTGGTAGAACCGGTCAACACCACACCGGCTCCTAACACCGCTTCTTCCCGCACGATTACGCCTTCCATTACCGACACCGCCGATCCCAAAAAGACATTATCCTCGATAATCACCGGGCGGCTCTGGGGTGGTTCCAGGACCCCCCCAATGCGTGCAGCGCCGGCGATGTGCACGTTCTTGCCCACCTGCCCACAGGAACCCACCGTGGCATGAGTATCCACCATGGTGCCGCTATCTACGTACGCCCCGATGTTTACGTAGCCGGGCATCAGCACCACGCCCGGGGCCAGGTAAGCGCCGTAGCGGGCCACTCCCGGCGGAACCACCCGTACCTGCAATTTGTCAAAATCTTTTTTCAGGGGAATTTTATCGTAAAACTCGAATGGTCCCAGCTCCATCTTTTGCATCTTCTGGATGCGGAAGTAGAGCAGGATGGCCTTTTTGATCCACTCGTTTACCTTCCACTCTCCCCCGGTTTTCTCCGCCACCCGAAGTTTCCCTTTGTCCAGCAGATCAATGGTCTGGCGCACCGCCGCGGGATAGTCAGATTTCTCCAGCAGTTCCTGCCGGTCGTAGGCTCGATTGATCCGCAGTTCCAGATCGCGAATGTTCATTGTTTTTGTCGCTCGCGTTGGTTGACATGGGAGGCCGCTTTTTTCAGGCCTTCAATTCCAGGACGTCTTGCATGGTATAGTAGCCCGGTTTCTGGCCGGGAATCCAGTAAATAGCTCTCAGCACCCCGTCAACGAACACGCTGCGGGAGAGGGCTTTGTGGGTAATGTTGATGGTTTCGTGACCACAGAGAAAATGTACCTGGTGCTCACCGATGATCGCTCCTCCTCGAAGGGAATGAATGACAATTTCGTGACCGCGTTTTAGATTCTTGCCCTTCCGGCCCACCTGAATGGCCTGACTCTCGTTTAGCCCCATGGTCTGAGCCAGTACCCTGGCCAGGGTCAGGGCGGTGCCGCTGGGGGCATCTTTCTTTCCTCGGTGATGGACGTCGATAATTTCCACATCAAAGCCGTCTTTCAGCACCCGGGCGGTCTTTTGTAAGATGTCGATCAACAAATTAATCCCCAGAGAAAAATTAAACGATTGCACCACGGGCACGTTTTCCGCCAGTTGTTCCACGAGTTTCTGCTGATCTCGGGAAAGGCCGGTGGTGCCGGTGATCAGTGGCCGATGGTGTTGCCGACAACTGCGAGCAATGGTAGCGGTTCCCTGGGGAGAGGAAAAATCGACCACGACATCGGCATCTCCGAGGATCTCATCCGGATTGGTGGTTACTGCAATGCGGTCTTCGTGGAAGGTTTCCAGAGTGTCGATGCCTCCCACCAGAATAAGGTCTTCATCCCGGCTAATGGCCGAGGCCAGTTCCTGGCCCATTCGTCCCAGGATACCGTTGATGGCTACGCGAATCATGGACGTCTCCCTGCGTTTTGGAGTGAAGGATAGGGATTCTGCACGGCAGGCTTGACCATCGAGATTCCTCCTTGAATTCCCCGATGTTCCCCTTGAACGATGGCGGTTCACCGGAGGCGAGAAATTACCGGTGAAGGACAAAAAATCAAAGCAAAATGTTCCGGATAGGGTTAGGTGAAGCCGGGGGGTTATTTGGCGCTCCACTCTTCTAACTTCTGTTGCACAGCCGTTTCATCCCACCGGGGATTGGGATAGAGTCCCCGGGATAAGCGTTGTCGGCAGGCTTCATACAGGATCACCGCGGTGGCCACGGAAACGTTCAGGCTCTGCACCATCCCGAACATGGGGATGTAGATATTCCCATCGGCAATGCTCAGGGCTTCTTCGGAAACTCCCCGGTGTTCATTTCCCATGATAATTGCCGCCGGTTGCGTCCAGTCGATGTCGAAAATGGAAATGGCGCCTTCTTCGATTCGGGTGGCGTAGATGGTCATCTCCTGTTGCTTCAGCGTTTCTCGCAACGCTTGAGGATCCTTAAATTTTCGGGTTCTGACCCACTTTTTGGCCGATGCGGATGATTTTTTCCCCAGTTCGGGAAATTCCTGATAGGTATACAGCAGATACACCGTTTCCACCCCCACGGCATCGCAGGTACGGAGCATGGCGCTCACGTTATGGGGATCGTGGATGTTTTCGCATACCACGGTAAGATCCGGCTGACGGTTGCGGATCACCCGAAGCATCTTTTCCAGCCGTCGTTGAGTAGGCATCCGGCGTTCTCCGATTTTATCAAATAGCTGTTGATTCTCCCCAGCATAAGGCTAATTTATATGCAAAAGCATAGCAGGCAAACGAATGAATCAAGAGGGGCGTATGAGAACGCTTCGTTTGGCCCTGGCCCAGATCAACTCCACGGTGGGAGATTTAGAAGGGAATTTCCAGAAAATCGTTCACTATGTGGATCGGGCGGTTCAACAGGATTGCGACATCATCGCTTTCCCTGAGTTGAGCATCACCGGCTATCCCCCGGAGGATTTGCTCCTCCGCCCGGAATTTATCGACGACAATCTGGAATATCTGCAAAAGCTGCTTCCCTACAGCAAAAACATCACCATCATCGTGGGATTTGTGGATCGCCGGGATGATATTTTTAACGCCGCGGCCATATTGCACGGGGAAAAGCTGGTGGATGTGTATCATAAACAGTTTCTTCCCAACTACAGCGTATTTGATGAAAACCGCTATTTCCAATCCGGCACCACCATCCCAGTGTATCAACTGGAGGATGTAAACATCGGGGTGAATATTTGTGAAGATATCTGGTATCCCGGTGGTAGGACCCGGGATCAGGCGTTGTACGGCAATGCCGAGATTATCATCAATATATCCGCCTCCCCGTACGAGATGGGGAAGATTCAGGAACGGGCGCAGATGATGGCGGTGCGGGCGCGGGATAACACCGTTATCGTGGCCTATGTGAATCTGGTGGGTGGACAGGATGAGTTGATTTTCGACGGCAGCAGCATGGTCTTTTCCGAAGATGGGCATCTGCTGGCCCGGGCGCCTTCGTTTGAAGAAGCTCTGGTGGTGGTAGATGTGCACCCGGATAATGTATTTGGCACCCGTCTGCACGATCCCCGACGAAGAAAGGAGAAGCTGTTTGTGCCTGCGGATCGGGAAATTCGGATGATTCCCCTCGGTTCCCTTAAGCGGAAGGGGGAGAAAAAAGCTCTGGAGGCTCCCCCGGTGGCCTCGCCGTTGGAACCGGTCGCCGAGGTGTATCGGGCGCTGGAATTGGGATTGCGGGATTATGTGCACAAGAACGGATTTTCCCGGGTGGTGTTGGGGCTGTCCGGGGGAATAGATTCGGCTCTGGTGTGCACCCTGGCGGCGGACGCCCTGGGACCGGAGAACGTGACCGCGGTATCCATGCCGGGGCAGTATTCCAGCCGGCACAGTAAAGACGATGCCCGAAAACTGGCCGAAAACCTGGGAGTGCATTTCCTGACCATTCCCATCAACCGGATGTTCGATGTGTACCTCAAAGAACTGACCCCTTTCTTTGAAGGAAAACCTCCCGACATCACCGAAGAAAACATTCAGGCCCGTATCCGGGGAAATATTTTGATGGCCCTGTCCAACAAATTCGGATACCTGGTGTTGAGCACCGGCAACAAGAGCGAATATAGCACCGGGTATGCCACCCTGTATGGAGATATGGTGGGAGGGCTGGCGGTGATCAAGGATGTGCCCAAAACAATGGTGTATCGGTTATGCCGGTATCGCAATGAGGTGGCCGGTTATGACCTGATTCCGGAATCCATTCTCACCAAGCCCCCCTCGGCGGAACTGCGACCGAATCAGAAAGATACCGACACCTTACCCCCGTATGAGATTCTGGATCCCATTATCAAAGCCTATGTGGAAGAGGATCGGGCGTTTGAGGAAATTGTGCGGCAGGGATTTGAACCGGAGGTGGTGCGGAAGGTGATCCGGATGATCGACCGGAACGAGTATAAGCGGAGGCAGGGAGCGCCGGGGTTAAAGATCACCGGGCGGGCCTTCGGGAAGGATCGGCGGTTCCCCATCACCAACCGATACCGCGGGGATGGGTAATATCTTTGATTTCTCCACAGAGGTTTTTGAACTGTTGTGCAAACTTTAGTTTCCACCTTGCAACGAGTCTATCACGTTTCACGAAGCTTTTTCTGCACTTACGGATGCGAAACAAGTCCGGTAATTTGACAGGCTGGAAGCCTGTCCTACGTATCACGCATCACGTTTCACGATAGATAAGGAAAAACCCGGAAAGTTTTACACCTGAGAAACAAAAGTTTTCATTCCTAATCGATATACAAGCTAATGTCCAGCGCCCTTGCCGAGTGGGTCAGTGCTCCCACGGAGATCATATCCACGCCCGTTTCGGCAATCGCCCGCACCCGTTCCAGGGTGATCCCACCGGAAGCTTCCGTTTTCGCCCGCCCGCCGATCATCTTCACCGCCTGCCGCATGGTTTCCACATCCATATTGTCCAGCATGATAATATCTGCGCCGGCCCGCAGGGCTTCCTCAACTTCCGGCAGGGTGGCAGCCTCCACTTCGATGGGGAATTTATCCCCGTGCACCCGGCGAATTCGTTCCACCGCCGCGGTAATGCTCCCGGCCAGTTGAATATGATTATCCTTAATCATCACTCCGTCGTACAGCCCCATCCGATGATTTACCCCTCCGCCCACGGCCACGGCGTATTTTTCGAATACCCGCAGACCGGGATGGGTTTTACGGGTATCCAGTATTTTCACCGGCAGGCCCGCCACCGCTTCCACAAATGTGGCGGTCAGGGTGGCGATGCCGGACAGATGCTGGAGAATGTTCAGGGCCAGGCGCTCCCCGGTGAGAATGGCCCGGCAGCTCCCTTCGAGATTGGCCAGACGGGTGTGGGGAGATACTCGTTCTCCTTCCTCAACCAGGAGCGTAAAGCGAATCCCGGCATCCAATCGCCGGAACACCCGTTCCGCAAGGGGCAGGCCGGCGATCACCCCGGCCTGCTTGGCCAGAAAATACGCCCGGGCGCGCTCTGCGGGAGAGAATAATGCCTCCGTAGTCACATCTCCGGAACCGACATCCTCCCGGAGCGCACGATCAATCAGCTCATCGACGACTTTCCAGTTCAGGCTGACGGTGTGCATATCGTGTATTCTATTCAAATGGGATTATCAGGGTTATCGGAGCAGCACCATTTTACGGGTATACACTTCCTTACTACCCCCTTTCTGAAGGGGAGTAACCGCCAGGCGGTAGAGGTATACCCCGGAGGCTACCGGCCGACCGGCGTCATCGGTACCATCCCACTGTACGGTATATTCTCCCGGCGTCAGGGGTTTGTTTACCAGCACCTTTACTTCCTGACTCAGCAGGTCAAAAATCTTCAATTCCACAAATCCGAAATCCGAAATCCGAAATCGCAAATCGGTTACGGGATTGAACGGATTGGGATAATTTTGAAACAGGGTGGGGGTTTGGGCCACCCCGCCGCGGGGATCGCGCTCCGCCACTCCCTGTACCGGATTGGGAATGAACGTATAATACACATCCTGCTCCCCGTTAAGGGTGTTGGCCCAGGCCAGATGCGCCCCTTCTTCGAAAGAGACCATGTCGAAGTAGTCTCCCATCTTGTTCTGTTGCGGCCAGCCCAGATGGGGATCGAAAGCGTCGCTCAGGCGCTGGTTATCCGACCAGGTGAGGCCGCCATCGGTGGAATAGGCGTAATACAGCGAAGAAAGGAAAGTGCCCGGGTTATCCCGGGTGTCCAGCCACACCACATCGATGCGGCCATTGGGGGCTACTGACATGGTGCCGAACCATTGCCAGTTGGTGGTGCTGGAATCATCATTTACCCGCACGGGAACCGACCAGGTTTGCCCTCCATCGGTGCTGCGGGCAAACATGACATCCAGAGGATCGCTGGAAGCAAACGGTTCTACCGACGCCAGCAGATATACGTTGCCGTGGTTGGGGCCGCCGGAGGCATCCACCGCAATCCAGGATTGTCCCAGCAGCCCTCCGGGATTGGGGCTGTTGGGGCCGGCGAAGGCCTGCAGACTGCCCCCCAGGGAGACGTTGACGGAAAAATCCCAGGCAACGGTTTGGGAAGAATCCGGGGCGTTGCCGGATTTTGCCACCACAAAATTGGGAAAACCGCCCCCGGAGACGTATAGTTCCCCATCAGGCCCCACCGCCAGCGTTCCCCAGAAAGGCCCGCCGGGAATTTGCAAACAATTCTCGAATGTGCTCCCTCCATCCACCGAACGGGTGAAAAAGCCGGGATCGCAGGCCCCAATTCCCTGAGACCAGTAGGCGTAGATGTGCCCCGTTCCCATCCCTCCGGTTTTGTCAACCACCATCCAGGCTTTGTCGCCTCCGAAGGCGAAGGTGCCCGCATCCCAGGTGGCCCCTCCATCGGTAGAGCGAAACATCTCGCATTGAAAATTTCCCCCGGGAACGCTCAGGCTGTAGTAATAAAACGTTCCCGCGGTATCGGAATCCAGCACCGGGTCGGAGCGGAAGATGCCCGGTTCGATCACCCCCGGAAACGTCCAGGTCACTCCCCCATCATTGGAATAGGCGTAGCCCGCCTGGCGGAAGTTGCTGTTGATGGTATCAAACTGCCGCCACCCGATGACCATACGATTGGGATCGCCGGGATCCACCGCGATGGAGGGTTCGTTGGCGGCATCGCCGAGGATATTCTGCCCCAGCGAATCGGTGTTCACCTGTACCGTAAAATGATCGGTGCCGAAGAAGCGGTACCCCGGCGAGGTCGGCCGCCCTTCCCGGGGCATGGGGATGTAGGGGTCGTCGGGAACTTCCTGCCGGAGCAACGGGGAGGGGCGAACAATGGTATCCTGTTCACCGCCGGGAGGGGCAGCCCATATCGCTCCAAAGCACACCAGCATCAGCGCCAGGGTCGCACCGAACATCCTGATCGGAATCCATCGTCGAAAAACATGATCCATGATATCCCCCTTCGGGTTGAGTGGATGGAAAGAGCCCGTTTATCGGATGAGTACCATCTTGCGCGTTTGCACAAATCCCCGGCCTGAGCCTGCCGAAGAATTGTCCACCTTCAGACGGTACAGATACACCCCACTGGCCACGGTCCGCCCGGAATCATCGGTGCCGTCCCAGATGACCCGATGCCTTCCCGGAGACATCGACCCGCTTACTAAAGTACGCACTCTATGACCGGCTATATCGTACACGTGAAGCGTGATGCGTGAAACGTGAGGAAGATAAAAGGCAATTGCTGTGATAGGGTTAAACGGATTGGGATAATTTTGCTCCAGTACGAAATCCTGTGTGGCGTTGGCCGGAGGTTCTTCAACCCCTACCGTGGGAAGCACCACAAAATCGCCCACCACCGGCAGGTGATCCGAGGCGGCGGTGGCGTCGTCAAAGAGCAGGTTGTAAGCCGACAGAGTATCCGCCGGGAGCGAGGGGGTGAACAGCACCAGTCGCTGCACGAAATCGAGCACGCTGTTGCTGTAGATGACAAAATCCAGGCGTCCGGGGGCAAAGGAGCTGAACGGACTGTACCAGGTGAAAAACTGGGGCAGATTGGGAATGCGCGGCGCCAGGTCGGCGAAAGCGGTATTGTCCCAGTCGGGATCGAAGGGCGGCCCGAACTGTCCGGTGTTCACGATGTCTCCGGTCAGCAGGGTAGTCAACTGCTGGGAGTCGCCCACCAGGTTGAGGTCTCCCACGATGACGATGGGCGTGTTGGGCGCCACGGTAACCGCGCCGCCGGGAGATTTGGCATCCCGGATGAAGGCCATGATGGCATCCACCTCCAATTGCCGTCCGTTGTCGTTGCCGCAACAGGGGGGATGGGCCACGATCAGCAGCAGGTCGGAGTCAAAATCCGGGCGCAGATTGATCTGGAAGGCGCCGTTATCTGCCGAGGAGCCGGTGCCCTGGATTCCCCAGGTGCGGGTAATGGGGTAGCGACTGGCCACATACACATCGGAACTGACCCCGGAGGTGTACCACTGCTGCCCGCTTCCGGAAGGCAAAATGCTCTCCATTTGATTGGCCAGTTGCTGGGCATTGTGCCCGTAGATTTCCTGCACCCCGATGATCTGCGGATTCAGCGCCTGCAGGATGCGGGTAAACCGGGGCAGCCGTCCGCCGTCGAACAGTCCGTCGTTTTGTACGTTGTAGGTGAGCAGGCGAATGCTGCCGGGATGCTGGGGAGCGATGGGAATATCGACGATGGGGGGCAGGGGATCGGCGGAGATGGTGTAGGCCACTCCTCCGGCGGCGTCGGGCAGCACATCTCCCCCCGGCCCTCGATCTTGAAGTACCAGCACGAAGTGGTTTTGGGGAAACAGCAGGTATTGCCCATCGGGGCGGGCGTGGCGGTCGATGGCGACTTCAAACTGGGTGGAGGAAACCGTGGGAGCGGTCACCAGACCGATGTCCCGATGAGTGATGGATACGATGCTCTGGCCGCCCAGAAAGCGCCCACTGCGGGCGCCGAAGTCCCATTCCAGTTCCGCACCGATGCCGTGCACCGGAATGCCGGTGCCGTTGTCGTCATCGGTGTCAATATACAGGGTGATGTCGTTGAGATCCTGAAGGTTGATTTCTCCCCCCACTTCGATGCGCAGGAAAAGATAGTTTTCGTCGTTAGCAATCCACAATCGCCGAAAGTCGATGGAGCCAGTCTGCTGATCGCCGGTGGGATCGGTATGCACGGGCGTCAGCGCCTGCCAGTCGCCGAAACGGCCGTCCATCCAGATGCGGGCGGATTGGGCGCCGGCAAGCATCATCCAGAAAACCATCCCGATCAGGCTGTATTGGAGCAATGTGGATGAGAATCGACGGTGCATAAAGTTCCTCCGAATTAGGGGTCATGGGCATGCGCCCGGAACGCATAGAATACATCTGCCCCGGCAGATTACCTGCCGGGGTTACTTCAAATACAGTTTATTTCCCGGAATCCCTGCTTCTTTATTCATCGTGAAACGTGACCGGCCCTTCCACTCACGTTTTACGTTTCACGTTCTCGGTAAAAGCTCCCCCGCTTAGCCCGTACTTCTCCATGCGGTTTCGCAGGGTGTTGCGGTGGATGCCCAGCAGTTTGGCTGCCTGCACCTGATTGCCCCCGGTTTTTTCCAGAGCTTTGGCGATGAGCATCCGCTCCACCGTGGGCCACAGCTTGAGATCGCTTTCTCCGTGAAGGATGTGATCCAGAATGCGATCCAGCGCGGCCAGGTCGTCTTCCCGGGTGGCGCTGCGGAAGGCCTCCTGTTCTCCGTTCAGTTCCAGATCGTCGGCGGTGATGGTGGGACCCCGGGTTAGCACCACCGCCCGGCGGATGCAGTTTTCCAGTTGCCGGACATTGCCCGGCCAGGGATGGCGGCGCAGCTTCTCCAGGGCTTCGGGGGCGATGCCCTGAATGGTCTTTCCGCTCTCCCGGCGGTAACGGGCGATGAAGTATTTCACCAGTTCGGGGATATCTTCCGTGCGCTCCCGCAGAGGCGGCAGGGTGATGGTGATAACATTCAGACGGTAGTACAGATCTTCCCGAAAGCGGCCCCGGCGAATCATCTCCTCCAGATTGCGGTTGGTGGCGACAATCAGGCGCACGTCGGTGCGGATGACCTCCTTGCCCCCCACCCGGGTAAAGGTTCCCTGCTGAATCACCCGGAGGATTTTGGCCTGGGTGGTCAGGGACATCTCCCCGATTTCATCCAGAAACAGCGTGCCTCCGTCCACCTGCTCGAACTTGCCGATGTGGCGCTGGTGGGCGCCGGTGAAGGCTCCTCGCTCATGTCCGAACAGTTCCGATTCCAGCAGGGTTTCCGGCAGCGCGGCGCAGTTGATTTCCAGAAACGGCGCCCGGGAGCGGCGGCTGTGGTGATAGATGGCCCGGGCCACCAGCTCCTTGCCGGTACCGCTTTCTCCCCGGATCAACACCGGCACATCCTGCGGGGCCACCTGACCGATCAGCTTGTACACCTCCTGCATGGCCGGAGAGGAACCCACGATGGCATCCTCTAAGGCATCCCACTGCTCGACCATCTGGGGAGCCACCTGTACTGCCCGGTGCATCAGCCGGGCGCTCTGCACCGCCCGGTCGATCAACTGCCGCATCCGGTCCACGTCGAAGGGCTTCAGGAGGTATTCATAAGCCCCGTGCTTCATGGCGGTGATGGCGGTTTCCACCGTGCCGTAAGCGGTCATGATGATGATGGGCACCCGGGCGTCCACCTGGCGCATCCGCTGCAGCGCTTCCAGACCGCTGATGCCCGGCAGCCGCACATCCATTACCACCACATCCGGGTGTTCTTCGGCCAGCTTTTGGATCCCTTCCTCCGCCGTGTAGGCGGAGGTAATCCGGTACTCCTCGGGCAAAATTTTTCGGAAGGAGTAGTGGATGTTGACCTCGTCATCCACGATCAGTATGGTGGGCGGGGTGGTGCTCATGGCGAACCATCAGTCATTCAAGGTTGTTTTTTTCTATTAATGCCGGCTAAGAGTTGCCGTCGTTACCCCACCGGCAGCCGGATGGTGACCGCCACTCCCCCCTCCCGGCGATTTTCCATCCGGATGCTTCCCCGATGGGCATCGATGATACGCTTGACGATGGACAATCCCAGCCCCAACCCCCGGGGGCGGGTGGTAATAAAAGGGGCGAACAAATTCTGCTGTACCACCTCCGGCAGCCCCGGTCCGGTATCTTCCAGAACAATTTCCACCTGCTCCCGGCTCCGGGAACGGGTTCGCAGGCGAATCTCTCCCCCGTCATCCAATGCCTCCGCCGAATTCAACAGCAAATTCAAAAATACCTGCTGCAACTGCACCGGATCGGCCAGAATTTTGGGAAGTCCCTCTTCCAGGTCGCGCACCACCCGGATGCGTTTTTGCTCCAGTTCATGGCTCATCAATAGCAGGGCATTTTCCAGGGAGTTATTCACGCTGCACGGTTCCCGGGCCGGTTCCCGGGGGCGTACATAATCCAGCAGGTGGGTGACGATGGTGTTCATGCGGTTCAATTCTTCGCCGATCACCTGACGATCCTGTTCGGTAAGCGCTCCCCCGGAGTCGAACAGCATTTTTACGATGGTGAGGGGGTTGCGGATTTCGTGGGCGATGCCCGCGGCCAGTTCTCCCACCGCGGCCAATCGCTCCGCCCGGCGGGTCTGATCCTCCAGGGCGATCATCTTTTCATACAGCCGGGCATTCTCGATGGCGATGGCGCACAGATCGGCGAACGTTTTCAGCAACCGTTTTTCCGCTTCCGGGAAACGGTAAATTCGCGCCTTATAAATCTTGATCAACCCGATGGCCTTCTCCCGTACGATGAGGGGCATGGCCAGCAGGGCGCGAACCCCTTCCCGCTCTGCCAGAGTACGAAAGCGGAACTGTTGCACCTCCCGAATGTCGGGTAGTTCTAGAGGGTGACCGGTTCGGATGACCTGCCCCAGGTGGCTGTCGGCCACCCGCAGGTTGGCCCGATAAGGATATTCCCTTCCTCCGCCGTGCCAGGCTTCCAGGGTCAATTCCTCACCATCTTCCGAAAGCAGCATCACGGCGCAGATTTTGGCGTCCATCAGCCGGGCGGTGCGCTCCACAATCTCCCGGAGCATCTTCTCCAGGGACAGGGTGCTGGCAATGGTCTTGTTGATTTCGATCAGGGTGGAAAGCTGTTCTGCCTGACGGCGGGCGGTTTCATACAATTCCCCGTTGCGAATGACCTGCGCCGACTGATTGGAGAGCAGAGTCAGTAGCTCCAGGTCTTCCTCGGAGAAGGCGTTCAGGCGGGTACTATCCACGTTTACCACCCCGATCAGGCGCCCGTTGATCTTGAGGGGCACGGCCAGCTCGGAGCGAATTTCCGGGTTGAGCTGATAATACCGGGGATCGCGGGAAACATCCGGCACCAGCAGCGGTTCCCCATGCTGAGCCACCCATCCGGTGATGCCCTCGCCTACTTTTAGCTTTACATGCTCAATACGCTTGCGGAATCCCCGGGCCACTTTGATATCCAGCCGTTGTTTCTCCGGATCGATAAGGATCAGGCTCCCACTGGTGGCCCCGGTAATCTCCACCGCCGCATCAATGATCAGATTCAGCGCCCGGGTGGGATCCAGGGTCGAACTGATGGAGCGAAACAGTTCGTATAGCTGCACATAGCGGTTGGGCACGGGGTCACTTTTGCCCGCCACCGATTCCGAAGGTGTGGAAAAGTTTTTTTTCATCGGTGCTCGATGGATAAATTTTACTTCTGATTCGGCATAAATTAGGTATGCTCTTTCCCATGTGCAAAGAATTCTTTGTCAGGAGGCAAAATAAACAAAGCTCATCGACGATCAACAGCTTTATATGGTTAGAGGTACAGATTACAGATATAGAAAAAAATGAGAGTGGGTCTTGAATAATTCAATTGAGTTTGGTAAAATTGAAAATCTGGAACAATTGTTAAGCTGAGCAGTAAAAGCGTCTTTGGATTTTAGAAATGCCCTCTCCGTGAACTTGAAAATGACATCTTCTCTATCTCTGTGTTTTAAGAAAATGTTATATGTCTTTGATATATAAAGATCTTACGACAAAACACGATCCTTCCTAAACAGCACCATTTTGTTTTGGAATTGAAAATTGCTTGAGCCGGTGATGGTTTTTCTTTGGTAGTATATCCAAAGAAACTTGTGGCTGCTCAGGAGTAGATCCACATGTGTGGTTGTCTGCATAACATTTTGATGAGTTATAATAGTTGCTTAACCGACAACGTGTAACCAAATTCCACAACCCACCTCTACAAAGACAGGAAGGTGGGTTTTTTCATTGTTCAACTAAACGTATTGGAGGTGATGTTATGAAGCCACTATTCGTTGCTTTTGGTCTAACTCTACTAAACGTAATGTTGTATTTATTTTTGCGCTTGGATGACGTTTATGCGTTAATATTTCCAGGCAAAAAAATGGAATTTATTAATATTTCTGAGGGGCATTTGCTTTTATTTTGGTTTTCAGGATTGGTTATGATTGTATGTGCTGCAGTTGTTGCCGGCAGATTGAGTTGGTCAAGACTGTTTTTACGGAATAGTACTCACAAGAGATAGAGCTTTTCCTCATTAGGAAAAGCTTTTTCAATAAGAGCGACGGCTTAGTAGGCCAAAGTAGAAAAACGTTTGGAAACAAGACGTTGAGGTGGAGGAGTACATTTAGGCTAACTCGATTATTTTATGAGAGGAGGTCACTTAAAAATTTGTTTATCAAAAGGTTTCTAATCAATAGTTCGAACATTTTGGTGATTTACAGTCCTACTGTTTGCCTAATTCATTGAAAACACACAACCAAGAATCAATTTTGTATCTCGCTGAAAAATAGAGGCTTACAAAAAATTTTCGGGTATTGTCTAATGACGCTTTACTTTTAATATTTAGGATTAAGTGATAGGAGGCTAAAAATGAATTTTAATAGAAAAAGCTTTTTCATAGTATTGATAATATTACTTGTGATATTTGTGGTGTTAATTTTTTTCCTTCGAGGAACCCAAATAAAAAATACGAATATTCTGGCAAATTTTATTGAGTGGTTCAGTGTTCTGCAAAGTATTTTACTCGCCTTGGTTGTAGTTCAAGTGTGGAGTAAATTCACTACAGTCGAAATGTTAGTGGATAAAGAAGCGGATGCATGGGCTTCTTTTTTGCGAT
The DNA here is from genome assembly GCA_964416895.1 of uncultured Calditrichaceae bacterium. GTDB lineage: Bacteria > Calditrichota > Calditrichia > RBG-13-44-9 > J075 > CAYQGB01. The sequence goes on along the minus strand of CAYQGB010000018.1, from coordinate 1,052 downwards.
TTGCTCGGTTTCTGGATTCACCTGACCATGCTCAGAGTTTGGCACAGCATGTGAAGAACTTTTGCAAGGATTGGAGTGAATACATTCCCAAAGATAAAAAAGCCCTGTCGAAGTACCGGGATTACGTAGATCAAATTTTTTCTATTTTGAAAGAGATGACAGCAAAACAAAAAGATGGATTTGTAGTTAAGGAAATGCTGAGAACCTTTGATGAAGCGATCGATACGCGATATGATATGGCTGCACTAATAAAGGAGAGAACTCCTGAAACATTTTGGTTACTACTTATATTTGCTTCTATGGTATGGTTGTTAAGTTTTTTCTGGCTGGGGTTTCAAGGAATTGATGTGGTTCTTTCTACGTTTATGCTTGCTGGTACAACTTTAACCCTTCTATTGCTTTTGGCCATTGCCTGGGATATAGACAACCCGGCATCTGGTTTTTGGAAGATAAAATTTCAATCATTCGATGATACATTGGAAGAAGCTGAAAGACTCATAGAGAAATTGAAAAAGGAGGATAGGGGTAAATAAAGTGGTTAGTCCGATGTGAATGTCCTGGGACTTTGACGTAATGCAGGTTATTCGTAATAATTATCCTTCATTAGGCTACTAACGTTCTTTCAAGCTTAAAGTGACGGGTTCTCATGTCATTCTGAGGGCTGCCGCCGGGGAAGGACCGGCTTTATGTTAAAAACTGTGGCTTCAGAAACACTAATCTCGTTCGCAGGAGTGGTCTCAAGGTGGCAGCCTGAAGAATCTCTGGCCTTTATGAATTGCATTCAGAATAACAACCCGTCACCCAAACCTTGAAAGATCATTGGTGTAGCGTGACATTTGTTTTTAGCAGTTGCCTTGCCGCGGCGGGGTCAGGATGACAACTGAGAATGTCGGTCTGAGCTTGTGCTTGCATCCCGGTGCCGTCGGGACATCCCCACGAAGTCGGTGATCAAAGACCAACGTTTACCCACAAACTCAAGTGTTATACTACGCTAGATATCCTGACCGACACAATAATTTATTTCCCTTGCCATTTCCCCCGTTCTGCCTTAC
>CAYQGB010000017.1:0-28264 GCA_964416895.1 uncultured Calditrichaceae bacterium | reverse complement strand
TTAAAAGTTGCTTTCTGACCACCATTGAAGTTCTGTTACTATTCAGCATTCACTTCATTCTGAAGGGCTGCCGCCGGGGAAGAACTGGCTTTATGTTAAACGTTGTGGCTTCAGAAACACTAATCTCATTCGCAGGAGTGGTGTCGAGGCGGCAGCCCGAAGAATCTCTTTATGAATTGTGTCCAGGATAACAACCCGTCATCCAAACCTTGAAAGAGCACTATTCAGATATATCGCGAAAAGACCTCAGGCCGCAAAGGATTTGATGAAATCCTGAGTTGGCCTCATCGCACCGGCTTTATTCATCCTCATACGAGGATGTAGAAAGAAACTGCTACGGATGTTCTCAATGGCTACAATAATGAAACATCTACGATGTTTCTTGAAATAATGCAATCCCGACCGGTCGGGATTGCATTATTGTAGTAATGTCTATTGATCGTAAATTCTTGCAAATCCTGGTAGAGGATTCATAAATGCTCGAGGTTTGCGGTTCAAGCTGAATAGTTACTCTTATGAACGGGCATACCTTCGGGAATTCCCTTGCTTATTCCTCAAACCAACGGTAAATTTTTGCTCAACTTACATAAGGCAACATCATTCTCACGAGGTTGACGGAAGCTCCATGAACGTGATCCTGAAGAACGCTCAGATTGTGACGCAGAACGCCCGACGGGAAGTGTTTACGGGAGATATTCTGATCGAGGGAAAGGTCATCAAGGAAGTGGCGCCTCGCATTGATCGCCCGGGGGTCCCCGCCGTGGATCTTTCCGGCCTGACGGTAGTGCCGGGATTTGTTCAGGCCCATATCCACCTGTGCCAGGCCCTGTTCCGGAATCTGGCCGATGATCTGGAGTTGCTGGACTGGCTGGCCCATTACGTCTGGCCCATGGAGCAGGCCCACACACCGGCGTCGTTGCGGGCTTCCGCCCGGCTGGGGTTGTACGAAATTCTCCGCAGTGGCGTCACCACCATTCTGGACATGGGGGCAGCCCATCACATGGATGTGGTATTCGAGGAACTGGAACGCAGCGGCATCCGGGCATTTTGCGGCAAAGTAATGATGGATGCCGGAGAACAGCCGTATAAGGAGCCTACCGGGGAAGTGCTGGCCTCGGTGGAGAGGCAAATTCGCCGGTGGCACGGCGCCGCCGAAGGCCGTATTCATTACGCGCTGGCCCCCCGGTTTGTGCTCACCTGTAGCGATACGTTATGGGATGCCGTGGCCGCCCTCTCCCGGGAATACAATCTGCTCATTCACACCCACTCCTCCGAAAACCGCAAAGAACTGCAACTCGTTCGGGAGCAAACCGGATACGACAATGTGGAATTTTTTGTGCAGAAGGGGTTGGCCTCCCCTCGATTGTGCCTGGCACACTGCATCTGGCTGGAAGATCGGGAAGTGGATTATCTGGCCGAGTACGGCATTCATGTGCTGCACTGTCCGGCAGCCAATCTCAAGTTAGGTTCCGGATTTGCCCCCATCCCACGCTATCTGTCGCGCAATATCAACGTCGCCCTCGGCTCCGATGGCGCCCCCTGCAATAACAATCTGGACATTTTCGTGGATATGCGGCTGGCGGCGCTGATTCACAAACCCCGGTTTGGCGTCACCGCCATCAACGCCCAGCAGATTCTGGATATGGCGACCTTAGGCGGAGCCAAAGCCGTGGGAATGGAGGATCAAATCGGAAGCATTGAACCGGGCAAGCTGGCCGATCTGGCGGTTCTGGATCTCCGTAAAGTTCACCTTACCCCTGCCGATAATGTGGTGTCTCAAATTGTGTACTCCGCTCAATCCCGGGATGTTGTTCACGTCATGGTCAATGGCAATTGGGTGGTTCAGGAAGGCAAACCGGTGGCCTATTCCGAAGAAGAAGTCGTGGAAAACGCCTACCGGGAGTGTCTGGCTCTGCGCCGCCGTCTGATAACGTAACATTCCCGGCATAATTTGGAATGAAAAACCGTACCGGTGTTCAACGTTTACCAGCCCCTAACTCTGCCGGTCGGCCAACGATTAAGGAAAACCACAATCGTAGGCAAAATCACTTTTACATCTGATCAGGAGGCACCTGATGCGCCCATTTATGTTCATGGCTCTGGCCCTGGCACTGATTTCCTGCGGGGGAAACGAGGTCAGGAATCCCATTCCCGAAAATGAACGTCCCGCCGAACTGCTCAAATATGCTCAGCAGTTCTATGAAAATCAGGATTACGAAAACGCTTTCCGGGCTTATGGGATCATCTATTACAACTATCCCAACAGCCGGGAATACGTGGATGCCGCCATCGGTCTGGCGAAGTGCTACGGGGCAATGGACAAATACGAGAAGGAATTTGAGATTCTGTACCAACTGTTGCGGGAGAATTTAATCCCCACCAAAGTGCCCCAGATATACAACGCCATCGCCGAGTTTTACGAGCAGAGCGCGGGCATCTCCGAAGAATTATCCGGTGCCGGAGACAGCGACTATCAGAAGGCCATCGACTACTATACCAAAGCGCTGGAATATCCCAACAGCAAGGATATGAACGCTAAAGGGTATGCCCAGTACAAAATCGGCACCTTGTACGAGCGAATGAAACAGTACGACAAGGCCGTTGAAGCCTATAAAGCCACGGTAGGCGTATTTGAAGGGACGGAATGGGCGGTACGCGCCGAGCAACAGATTGCCGAAGTGCAGACAAGATTGGAACGGCGGGCCCAATACGAGCGGGAGAGACTGTTGCCCACCGAAAGCCCCATTTCTTCGGAGACGGACAGCGGCGTTTCCACTTCCTCTGCCACGCCTACCGAGCCATCCCCACCTGAAACGACCTCCCCCACTCCACCGTCGGATACTGCGGGTGTTTCCTCAACCTCACCGGCTACCTCTCCGGATACGGCGAGCTTCGCTCCGCCCTCCCAGGCCACGGATTCCACGGCGACCTCCTCCAATAGCCTGAACGCGCCGGCGGTACCTGCGCCCAAAGACAGCGCGGGGATGTCGCCCCTGGATAGCCTGGCACTCCCGGCCCCTCCGGACAGTGCCGCCGTGGATTCGCTGGAAAAGCCCAAACTGGAATTCAAAGAATAGGTTCTTTGCACCGGCGCAGTCGGGTAAGTTAGTGGATCGGGATATCAGGATATTGGGGTATTGGGATATCGGGATGTACTATTCCATGATATTTTAGAATTATTCATCCACCTCATCTATTCACCCTTCCCCGGTGGATCGCATAGGCGTGAACTTTATTTGAAGAATTCGGTTGGTCAGGGTAGTAACCTTCGGCTCGGCGTTCTTGCCCTCACCCTACCCCTCCCGCCCCGACAGCCTGAAAATACCGGAGTTTTTCCGCCTCCAGAGGTCCTGTTGACTCGTAAGAATCGTTTTTGGACCGAATGGGCTGTCGAGGCACCCTCCCCTTCCCTCTCCCACCGGGAGAGGGAAGGGGAGGGCCGGGGTGGGGTTGGGTGAGGGTGTATTTTCACATAAGGATGATGGAATGGTGTACACAGTTCTGAAGCGAAAGAAGTGTAGGCAAACGCTTAAGTTCACCCCGCCTGGCGGGGCAGGATCAAGGCCTTTGCCCCGTTTCCCTTTTCCCCGTTTCTCCAACTTAATCTTGAAATTCTCCTGTGTCGGGTGATGGCCTTCCTGATATCCTGATACCCAATACCTTGATCCCCTCAATTTCCCCTCCTGCTGTTTCCATTTCATCTACCTTCTCCCTCCCTTTTTCATCTTTTCCAACGAAGCAAATTTTGTGTTTGTAAAAGCCTGAAAATACACTAAATTATTAAAATTTTATCGAAACTGGAATCGACCAAACCAGGAGGTGAAGGAATATATGGAAATTCCCAAAGACTTACTGGAACAACTGCCCAAAACCGACCTGCATGTGCATCTTGATGGATCGTTGCGAATTCCCACCCTCATCGACCTGGCCCGCAAACAGGGGGTGGAATTACCGACCACCGACCCGGAAAAATTGGCCGACGTGGTAATGAGCGGGAAGCGATGTCGGAACCTGGCCGAATATCTGGAAGGATTTGAGATTACCCTGTCGGTGCTTCAGGAGCCGGAAGCGCTGTACCGGGTGGCCTACGAACTGGCCGAAGACGCCGCCGCCGAGAACGTGTGGTACATGGAGGTGCGCTACTCCCCCATTTTACACACCCGCAAAGGCCTGAAACTGACCGAAATCGTGGATGCGGTGATCGAAGGGTTGCAGGAAGCGGAGAAAAAGTTCAACATCAAAACCGGGGTGATCATCTGCGGGATGCGGAATATTAACCCGGAGACCTCTTTGATACTGGCCGAACTGGCCGTGGCCTATAAAAACCGGGGGGTGGTGGCTTTTGATCTGGCCGGTCAGGAAGAAAACAATCCCGCCAAAAAACATAAAGAAGCCTTCTACCTGATCCGCAACAACAACATCAATACCACCATCCACGCCGGAGAAGCGTACGGGCCGGAGAGCATCCATCAGGCCATCCACTACTGCGGAGCACACCGGATCGGCCACGGTACCCGCCTGTTTGAAGACGGCGACCTGCTGAACTACGTGAACGATCACCGCATTCCTCTGGAGATCTGCTTGCTGAGCAACATCCAGACCGGGGCCGCGCCTTCCCTGGAAAAACACCCCCTGCGCTTCTATTACGACTACGGCCTCCGGGTATGCATCAATACCGACAACCGCCTGATCTCCGATACCACCGTTACCAACGAATTGTATCTGGCCGCCAAACATCTCAACTTCAATCTGGATGACATCAAATCCATCATCCTGGATGGATTCAAAAGCGCCTTCCTGCCCAACCGGGCCAAATCGATCATGCTGAATATGGTAAACGACGAGTTGAAAAAATTCTGATCCCGTCCAACGCCGTACCACGGCACTCGCCTCCCCACACGTTGTCCACAAAAAAGCCCCGATGCCGGATGGTATCGGGGCTTTTCACAGGATATGGTCAACCGCTTACACGTGGGCGCCGTGACACTTCTTGTATTTCTTGCCGCTTCCGCAGGGGCAGGGATCGTTTCGGCCCACTTTCCCTTCCACCCGAACCGGCTGGCGCCTGTCCCCCCGCGGTTGCGCCGGCTGCTGATCGGCCCTTCCCTGCGCCGCGGTCGCCAGGCCCATGTTGGTGGCATCCTGATGAACCAGCCGCCACCGGCTCGGCGCCCCCTTGCGCTCCGGAGGAACTTCCACAAATTCCGTCGTCCATAGCTGTTGCAGGGTTTTCTGGTTGATCTCATCCTGCAAACTCATAAACATCTCAAACGCTTCCCGCTTATATTCAATCAGAGGATCTTTTTGACCATACGCCCGCAGGCCGATGCCTTCCTTCAGAATATCCATCTGATGGAGGTGATCTTTCCACAATTCATCGATGACCCGCAGAGTGATGTATTTTTCAAACTCCTTCAATAATTGCTCGCCCACCTGCTGAGCCTTAAAATCATACTGCTTCATGGCCTCGGTTTTGACATACTCGGCCAGGTCATCCAGGGTCATGCTGTACAGGTCATCTCCCAGCTGCTTGATGTCCACCAGCAGGGTTCGCAAAATGATCTCACTCAGATTGTCAAGATCCCAATCTTCCGGGGGTTTTTTGGGATCGCAATATTTTTCAAACTGAGCATCCAGAAAGTCATCGATCATGTTTTCCAGGTCTTCCCGGGTGGTTTCGCCCATCAGGGCCTTGCGCCGCCGGGCGTAGATCACTTCCCGCTGCTTGTTCATCACGTCGTCGTATTCCAGCAGGTGCTTGCGGATGCTGAAGTTCTGTTCTTCCACCCGCTTCTGAGCTTTTTCGATGGCCCGGGAAACCATGGGATGGGTGATCACTTCTCCTTCCTGAGCGCCCAGCCGATCCATCACCTTGATCAGGCGATCGGAGCCGAACAGGCGCATGAGGTCATCTTCCAGGGAGAGGAAGAAGCGGCTGGCGCCGGGATCGCCCTGGCGGCCGGCACGCCCTCGAAGCTGACGGTCGATTCGCCGGGCTTCGTGGCGCTCGGTGCCGATGATATGCAGGCCGTATGGGGTATCCGGATCATCATCCGGCTGATCCACCGGCTCCCGGATGACTCCCTTACCCAGCTTGATGTCGGTACCCCGACCGGCCATGTTGGTGGCAATGGTCACCGCTCCGGCTTCCCCGGCTTTGGAAATGATCTCCGCTTCCTGCTTGTGGTATTTGGCGTTCAGCACATGGTGGGGAATGCCCCGCCGCTTGAGCATCCGGCTGAGCATCTCCGAAACTTCCACCGAAATGGTGCCCACCAGCACCGGCCGCCCTAACTTGTGCAACCGCTCCACTTCGTTGATAATGGCGTTGTATTTCTCCCGGCGGGTACGGTAGATCACGTCCTCAAAATCCACCCGGCGCACCGGTTTATTGGTGGGAATGACCACCACATCCAGCTTGTAGATATCCCAGAACTCCTGCGCCTCGGTTTCGGCGGTTCCGGTCATTCCGGCCAGCTTCTCATACAGCCGGAAATAGTTTTGCAGGGTAATGGTCGCCAGGGTCTGGGTTTCGCCCTCAATTTTCACGTTCTCTTTGGCTTCCAGCGCCTGATGCAGGCCGTCGCTGTACCGGCGGCCGTACATGATCCGCCCGGTAAACTCATCCACAATCAGCACCTTCCCTTCCTGCACCACGTAATTTACATCTTTCTCGAACAGGGTGTAGGCCTTTAGCAACTGGGAGATGTTGTGGAGTTTTTCGTTTTTGCGGGCGTATTCCAGCTGAAGCTCGTTTTTGCGCCGGGCTTTTTCTTCCGGGGATAAGTTTTCATCCCCCTCAATGCGGCTCATCTCTTCCGCCAGGTCCGGCAAGACAAACTCCTGGGGATCGTTGGGAGACAGCTCGTTGCGCCCTTTTTCGGTAAGATCGATGGTATGGCGTTTTTCATCCACCACGAAGAAGAGTTCCTCATCCACCTCGTGCATCCGCTTGTCCCGCAGGTAGATGCTTTCCAGATCGAAGACCATCTTTTTCACGCCCGGCTCCTGATACAGCTTGAGCAGGCGTTTGTTTTTGGGCGTTCCTCGCTGGGCAATGAGCAATCGCAGCGCCGCTTCCTCTTCCTTGCCCTGTTCCAGAAGCTCTTCCGCTTCCGCAATCAGAGAGTTGACGTAGCGGGTCTGCAATTTGACCAGACGCTCCACCATCGGTTTGACTTCATCGTAGTTGTGGGTGGCGTGCTCCACCGGACCGGAGATGATCAGCGGCGTGCGGGCCTCGTCGATGAGTACGCTATCCACCTCGTCGATGATGGCGTAGTGATGCCCCTTCACCTGCACGATGTCATCGGGATGAAGGGCCATGTTATCCCGGAGATAATCGAAGCCAAACTCGTTGTTGGTGCCGTAGGTGATGTCGCAACGATACGCTTCCCGGCGCTTCCGGGAATCCATGTTGTTAAGGATCACTCCCACGGAAAGCCCCAGAAACTTATAGATTTCGCCCATCCACTCGGCATCTCGTTGCGCCAGATAGTCGTTCACCGTCACCAGATGCGCTCCCCGGCCTACCGGCTCGCCGTCGATGGGTTGAAACTCCCACTGAGCGGGATCATCCCCGTATTTTTCCCGGGCTTTTTCCACCCATTTGGGATTGAGCGCCAGAGCGTTCAGGTACAGCGGCATGGTAGCCACCAGGGTTTTCCCCTCACCGGTCGCCATTTCGGCAATTTTGCCCTGATGGAGAACGATGGCGCCCAACAACTGCACATCGAAAGGCACCATGTTCCATTCGATCTCTTTGCCGGTTACCATCCACTTTTTGCCCACCAGACGCCGGCAGGTCTCCTTTACCACCGCATAGGCCTCCGGCAAAATATCATCCAGAGTTTCCCCCCCGGCCAACCGCCTCCGAAATTCATCCGTTTTCGCCCGAAGCTCCTCATCGCTCAGTTCGTGCAACTGCTCATAGTGCTGATTGATCTCTTCCACAATGGGCCAGAGTCGCTTGATCTCTCGCTCGTTTTTGGTACCAAAAATTTTCTTGAATACGTTCAATACCATTTTTCATGTGCTCCCATAATTCTGTGACACGATTTTTCTTTTCCCCAATTACGGCATTCCTGAAACGTCGACTCCATCGGAAAAGTTCGGGAGAAAAATATGCCCTGAACCCTGATGACGCAATGATTTTTCAGAAGAGTGAGGACGTTTGCAGGGAACTCTCAGATGAGGTTCCGGCGGTGGGAAAGCTGGCCCCATTCACTGGCCGACCAGCAGGCGCATCGCCAGTACCCGGGGTAAATTTCGATCCAGAATTTCCTGTTTAGTCTTTTCCACATCATAGGGTATTCGAACATACCGGAGGGAGAAGGTCTCCTCATCGTAGATGACGCAACAGGCTCGAGGGTCGCCGTCCCGGGGCTGCCCCACACTTCCCACATTCACGATATATTGATCCTCCTCCAGATCCAGGGTGATCTGTTCGGAGAAGATAATACCCTGATGATAGCTGAAAACCACCGGTACATGAGAATGGCCGATAAAAATCAGTCGCTGAGGAACGGCATCCAGATTCACCCGGGCTTCTTCTTCAGAAAGGATGTAGTTCCACTCCCGGGGTTCTATGGGGCTGCTGTGAACCAGCAGAACATCCTGAGAGAGTTCGTGGGTTAAGGGAAGTTTTTTCAGGAAGGCCTTGCTGCTCCGGGAAAGCTGGCGCTGAGTCCAGGCCACCGCTTCCCGGGCATAAGGGTTGAAATATTCGATATCCGTCCACCCCAATGCGGCATAGTCGTGGTTACCGGCCAGACATACCCGGCAACTCTGACGCACCACATCCACGCATTCGTTAGGGCGAGGGCCATAGCCAACCACATCGCCCAGGCAGTATATCCGGGTGATATTTTCGCTTTTTAAATAGGTAAGGACGGAGGTTAGAGCTTCCAGGTTGGCATGAATATCGGATATAACCGCATATCGCACTATGGATTGCCTTTTGAATGGTTTTTCTTCTTCCCTCTGGCCCCGGAACGAGGGGAAACATTCTTCACCAATTTATTGGCCGCTTTTAACTCTTTATAAATGGAATCCAGTATCCCGTTCACAAATCGACGACTTTTTAAATTACTAAAATCTTTACTAATTTCCAACGCTTCATTAATGGTCACCTCTACGGGGATATCCGGGAAATGAATCATCTCGCACAGGGCCATCCGAATCAGCACCCGATCCAGTACCGCCACCCGATCATAGTCCCAATTTCTCAGGTGACTGCGGATCAATTCATTCAATTCTTCTTCGTGTTGGGTGGTTTTTCGAACAATCTGCAGAGTGAATGGATTCAGGTTTTCTTCCAGGCTCTCTGCCACACGCTCTGCAACCGATTCAATATCTTCATGTAAAAATTCGTTGGCGAAAAGGATCTGCAAGGCAAATCTGCGTGCCAATCTCCGAGAGAGCATGTCTGAAGATCCCTTGTTGGGTCCAATATTACTTGAGACAAATTATATAACCCAATTTACCTCAACGCTTCGTGCGCTTAATCATTAGGGGAAGAATTATTCTAAAAAAGGTAAACTTTGCCTTCTCTCCTCGGGATTCAACCGGGCCGGGAAAAATCCTTTTCCGGTTCCGGAAAATTACCGGGGAAAAATTCCCCCCGGTTTAACGGTACCGCTCCTTTTGGCCCTTCCCGGATCAATAATACCCCCAAGTATTCCCGGAAAACCAGAAGAAGTGAATTCCCACACGCCCTGTAACATATCCCCGACAATACTGGCAGCTCCCGGGAGCTTTTTCCATAACGGCAAGTGGGACATTCCCAAAAGGAAATATGCCCCACTTACCCAATTTATATCACTGAACCTGATGATCACGCGAGATAAGAGGAAACGACCAGAACGCCCACGCTTCCCCGTTCCCTGTACTTCGGTTGTGGCGAATTTAACAAAAAGATGAAAATTTTACAATATTTCCACAATTACGGCCACGGCTTCCCCGCCACCAATGCACAGAGAGGCCAGGCCCAGCTTACCACCGGTACGGCGCAAGTTATACAGCAACGTGGTCAGGATACGGGCGCCGCTGGCGCCGATGGGATGCCCCAGGGCCACTGCCCCTCCGGAAATGTTAACCTTTTCCGGATCCAGTCGGAGTCGCTGATTCGCCACCAGGGTAACCACGGCGAAGGCCTCGTTAATTTCATACAGATCAATATCGTCAGTAGAAAGCTCCGCTCGCTGCAATACCCGTTGAATGGCATCCACCGGGGCGGTGGTAAACCATTCCGGTTCTTTGGAAGCGGTGGCATAGGCGAGAATACGGGCCATGGGGGTGACGTTCAGATGCTCGGCGGCTTCCTGAGACATCACGACCACTGCCGCCGCTCCATCGTTAATCGTGGAAGCGTTGGCTGCGGTCACGGTGCCGTCTTTCTCGAACACCGGTCGCAGGGTGGGAAGTTTCTCAAAATTAACCCGGGAAGGCTCTTCATCCTGATCCACCACCTGTTCCCCCTTTCGGGTCTGAACCGTAACGGGAACGATCTCTTCTTTAAAATAGCCTTCCTTCTGGGCTTTCAGAGCCCGCTCATAACTCTTTCGGGCGAATTCATCCTGTTCTTCCCGGGAGATGCGGCATTCCCGGGCGCACAATTCCGCGGCATTGCCCATGTGAAAATCGTTATACACATCCCACAGGCCGTCCCGGATCATGCTATCGACCAGCTTGCCGTCCCCCATCCGGTAGCCGAATCGGGCTTTTTCTAAAAGGTAGGGGGCGTTGCTCATGCTTTCCATTCCTCCGGCCACCACGACCTGGGCATCCCCCAGCGCGATGGCCTGGGCGGCTAACATCACGGCTTTCAACCCGGAACCGCACATCTTGTTGATGGTCAGGCAACTGACGCTGGTGGGCAATCCGGCAAACAGCGCCGCCTGCCGCGCCGGCGCCTGCCCCAACCCGGCAGAAAGCACATTCCCCATGATGACCTTATCCACGGTGTTCGGAGCAATCCCGGCCCGCTCCAGCGCTGCTTTAATGACCACACTTCCCAATCGGGGCGCCGGTACGGAAGCCAACGCCCCCCCATAACTGCCGATGGGGGTTCGCGCCGCCGAAGCAATGACCACATTTTGAAGACGTGACATGGGTTATCCCTCCGTCGAATTTTGTTGATTCTTGTGCTCCTGATAGGCCTGAATGATGTCCCGCACCAAACGATGGCGAACCACATCCGCTTTATCCAGATACACAAACTCGATTCCTTCCACTCCCTGAAGAATCTCCTGAATCTCCAGCAAACCGGAGTTGGATTTCTGAGGCAGGTCAATCTGGGTAATGTCCCCGTTCACGATGGCCCTGGAGTTCACCCCCAGTCGGGTAAGGAACATCTTCATTTGCAAAGAGGTGGCGTTCTGGGCTTCATCCAGGATGACGAAGGCGTTGTTCAGGGTTCGGCCGCGCATGTAGGCCAGGGGAATAACCTCAATAATGCCCTGCTCCAAATACTTCCTGAGCAACTCTTTGGGGAGCATCTCTTCCAGGGAGTCATACAGGGGGCGGAGGTACGGATCGATTTTTTCCCGGTAATCTCCGGGCAGGAATCCCAGGCTCTCTCCGGCCTCCACCGCCGGGCGGGCCAGCACGATTTTCTTCACTTCCTTTTCCTTAAGCGCCGCCACCGCCAGCGCCACGGCCATATAGGTTTTCCCGGTGCCGGCCGGCCCGATGACCACCACCAGATCGTTCTTCCGAATGGCTTCGATGATCTTGCGCTGACCGGCGGTTCTGGCCTTGATGTAGCCTCCCCGGGTGAACAGCACCACTTCATCCAGTTCCTTCGGGGTATGGAGGGTTTTGGTACCGGCAGGAGAAGAACGGGAATGCTGGTCGGCTTTTACGATGTGGGCCAGAGATTCAACATCCTCAGGGGAGAGTTGATTGTTTTTGTTGGCAATAAAAACCAGTTCGCTGAGGATGCTTTCGACTTGCTCTACATCTTCCCGGGGACCTCGAATTTTGACCTGGGTTCCCCGGGCGATCATTTTTACCGCAGGAAAGTGTTTTTCTAAAATGCGCAGATTTCGATCTTCAATTCCATAGAGAATGGTGGGATTGACTTTCTCAACCAGAAAGACCTTTTCCAGAGTCTCATCCGTTTTGCTCATAGGCGTCCTTTTCTACTCAGGAAATGAACGGGCAAAATTAAAAAGGCTCCCGGCCAAAGCCAAGAGCCTTTTTAGATAAACTTCGATGAGAAAATCCCGGGCCATCACTGGGGCAGCTTCAAGATCATGTACGGATAGACCAGATTGGGATCTTCACCGATGACATCCCGGTTGGCCTCGTAAATTCGCTGCCAGGTAAACGGGCTTCCGTATCGCCGGGCGATCAGGCTCAGGTTTTCTCCCCGGTTTACCCAGTGCTCATTGGGACCGGCCACCCGGGGAATCTGGAACACCTGATTGGGGAAGATCAAGTTCGGGTCTTTGATCTGATCCCGATTGGCCGTGTAGATGCGCATCCAGGCAAAGGGATCGCCGTAGATATCCGGCTTCTTGGCGATCTTCCACAGATAATCCCCCCGCATCACGGTATAGGTGGGCGGCTGCGCAGACTTGATCTTGTCTTCAGCCTGCTGAATCAGCCCCTGCAACCGCTGCATCACAGGCCATTGATCGGGACCGAGGCTCCGCTTGTCCTTGCTGAATTCGGCCAGACGATCCTTGTAGCCCTGTAATTCGTTTTGCCGCATGTACATATCTTCCGGCGACAGGGCCACAAACCCGTTGAGGTCATTTTCAAAAGCCTTCAGTTGATTCAGAAAATCGTTGTACCCCGCTTCATCGGTATCCAGTAGCGCGTAAATCTCGTTCCATTTGGCGGCAATTTGCTGATCGCAATTGGCGCTCTCTTCCTTCAACGCGGCGATCTTGCTCTCTTCTTCCGCAATGGCTGCTTTGGCATCGGCCTCCCGCTTCTGCCATTTCCCCAGCTCTACAGCATACTCATCCATGGTCATTTTCTCATAATCATAGCTGTACTGCTGGGCATAAATACTGGAAAAGAAAGCCATCAGGAGCAATACTGCGACCCATAGAAATGTCTTCCGGCTCATAACGCCTCCTCGTGATAATGGTCTTATGTCCTGCCTTCTCATTAGTTGTTCCCTTCCCAATTCTGCAGGCGCTGTTCCACAGCCGCCTTCTCCTGATCCAACCGCTGTTTCTCCTGCTTCTTGCGGGCGACTTCATCTTCCAGTTGCTTGCGCTGGGAACGCAATTCTTCCAGCTTTTGCTCCGCCGAAAGCGCCGCCTGGCGGGTTTCCTCCATTTCACGGATCTGCTTTTCGTTGGGATGACGGGTACATCCCGAGGAAAGGACAATGGCTCCGGAAATCGCAACCGCAAGCGCTAACTGTTGCACGGTCTTCCAGTTAAACATAGACTTGCCTCCTATTTGGTTTCAGTTCAGGAGAAAATACTAAAAATGGCAATTTTTGTCAAGGACTTATTTGGGTCAGGCGTTATAAGGCATTTATTTTACAACAGTTATATTTAATTCCCGGAGCTGAGCATCGGAGACATCCGAGGGGGTTTGTTCCATCAATCCCATGGCGCTGCTGGTTTTGGGAAAGGCGATGACATCCCGGATGGAGGCGCCCTTCGCCAGAAGCATCACCAAACGGTCAAATCCGAAGGCAATACCCCCGTGAGGTGGAGCGCCGTATTCCAGGGCATCCAGCAGAAAGCCAAACTTGGCCCTGGCCTCCTCCTCCCCGATTTGCAACGCCGCAAATACCTTTTCTTGCAATTCCCGATTGTGAATACGGATACTTCCCCCGGCGATCTCGTTCCCATTGTAAATCAGGTCATAGGCCCTGGCCCGAACCTGTTCGGGGTGCGATTCCAGCAGAGGCAAGTCTTCCACCCGGGGAGAAGTAAAGGGATGATGGCGGGCGACATACCGCTGCTCTTCTTCGCTGAATTCCAGCAGGGGAAACTCCACCGTCCAGTGAAAATGGTGGCGATCCTCGGGGATCAGCGCCAGATCCTCGGCCAATCTGTTGCGGAGATGTCCCAGGAGGATTCGGGCAAATTCTCCATCTTCATGGCCGATCATCAGAATCAAGGCCGGTTCGGAAAGGCTCAGCAATTCCTTCAGGCGAGAGGTCTCGGTCTGTTTTAGAAACTTGCCGATCCCCCCCTCGAAGGCCTCGCCGGTGTATTTCACATGCGCCAGCCCTCTGGCGCCCAGGGAACCGACAAAAGCGGTCAATTCCTCGATTTTCTTCCGGCTGTACTCCCGGGCCTCCGGAACCACCAGCGCACCGATATACCCGTTTTGCTCCACCACTTTTCGGAACACGTTGAACTCGCTTTGTTCAAAAGCGGTGGTAACGTTGTTCAATTCCAGGCCGAAGCGGGTATCCGGCTTGTCGGTGCCGAAGCGATCCATGGCTTCCCGGTAGGACATCCTGGGAAAAGGAATTTCCAGTTCCCGATCCATCACCTCACGGAAGAGGAATTGCATAAACCGCTCCATCAACCCCAGAACATCCTCTTCTTCGACAAAGGACATCTCCACGTCAATCTGGGTGAACTCCGGCTGGCGATCTTTGCGAAGGTCTTCATCCCGGAAGCACTTTACGATCTGATAATACTTGTCAAATCCGGAGACCATCAGAATCTGCTTATAGGTCTGAGGCGATTGGGGAAGGGCATAGAACTTCCCCTTATGAATTCGAGAAGGCACCAGAAAGTCCCGGGCGCCTTCGGGGGTGCTCCGGGTGAGCATGGGGGTCTCGATTTCCACGAACCCTTCGGCGTTGAAAAACTGTCGGGTTACCTGGGCGACTTTATGGCGCAGGAGAATATTTTGCTGCAACTTGGGGCGACGAAGATCCAGGTACCGGTATTTCAGGCGAATTTCCTCGCTGACATCCACGAAATCTTTGATCTCAAAAGGGGGAGTTTTGCTGGTATTCAGGAGGCGAACTTCCTGTACCTGAACTTCAATTTCCCCGGTGGCGAGTTGGGGATTGATCGCTTCCGGGGGACGCTTGCGCACCGTTCCCCGGGCGGCGATGACAAATTCGGAACGCAGCTTCTTCCCGGTCTGGTAAACCTCGGCATCTTCAGGAGAAAACACCAACTGCACACGACCGGAACGATCCCGCAGATCCACGAAGAACACCCCGCCGTGATCCCGCCAATTATCCACCCAACCGCATACCGTAACCGTTTCTCCGGCATGGTGTGCGCGAAGCTCACCACAATAGTGAGTTCTCTTGAGCTGCATTTTTCCCCTCGTTGATTGGGTATGAAAAGCGCTAAATATACACCGACAGGGAAGGTTAATCAAGATCAATTCTTACGAAGTCAAAAACGATAAAAGCCTGCCGGGGAGGCAGGCTTCATCATAAAATCAATGCACCTCGTCATCGGCGATGGTTTAGAAGATGAACGGCACATGAATGGTTACCGGTCGGTTCCCCTCCACCCTTCCAAATCGCCAGCGGCGCACATTTCGAAGAATACAGGACTCCAGCTTTTTGTCCCCCAGAGTGGATTTCAGGATTCGGGCCCGGGCGACTTTCCCATTGGGATTGATCACAATTTCCAGATCCACCCGCCCTCGCAGGTTGGGGTTAAGCTTGGCCCGCTGTTTATAACAATATTCTACCGAGCCGCTCTGTTTATTGATGGCCGCGGTAATGGCTTCCGGATCCCGGGACCCGGCACCCACGGCGAATTCCACGTTTTCCGAGGTCAGTTGAATATTTCCCCGGCGATCAAAAGAGGAAGTCCCCGAAACCGTTTCCCCTTTGATCAGGTCGTCAATGCCGGTGCCCCCTCCTTCACTGCGCATTCCGGAGCCTTTGGCTGCCCGGGTTCTCTCTCCGCCCGGCCCGGCCGCCCGAATCCCGGCGGTACCTTCGACCACTTCTCCGATATCTCCTACTCCCCCGGCCCCTTCACCCAATTCGGCCAACACATCATCATAGGCCACCCCACCACCGCCGGAACCGCCCCGACCGGTGGCAATGGCCAGAATCCCCTGAGAGGCCACTTCCTGTTGCATCTGCCGGGAACGCCGCTCGATCTCCGCCTGAGTACGCCGTCGGCGCTCGACTTTCTGGGTTTGGGATTCCTCCACCCGCTCTTTGCCCCGTTCGCTGACTTCCTTGGGCGCCTCCTCGGAGGCCACTTCCCCAATGCCGATGTCTTCCTCCTCCGGCTGTTCCTCCGGAGTGATAATCTTTACATCATACACCTTCTCGATCACCCGCTTCTTCAGGGCGGCAAGCTCATCCTCGCTCAGCTGCCAATCTTTGGACGACATGTAAAAGGCAAATCCATACAAAATGACAAACGTCGCCAATAGGATGGAATAGTACCGCTTGTCCAGCATTTCAAAGAAATTACGCTCAAACTCCTTGGGAAAGGAGACCAGCCGAAAGCCGGGTCTTTCCCCGGAAGGGGGGCCTGGAGCTTTTGGATTCATTGCCTTTTCCTCTTATGGAAACAAAACTCCGATTATTTTTCCCGAATGGTCAGTAATCTCAGCTTGTTATACTCCGACGAACCGCAGGTATAGATCACCTTGTATAGAAGTTGAAAGGGAATATTTTCGTCGGCAACGATGATCACTTCATTGGTAAAGGGAATTCCGTATTGAATCTCGTTTTGCTTTGCCTCGGTGGCTTTTTCCCGCAGTTCTGCAAACAACGGCCCGATTAGCGGCGCAGAGGGGTCCACGTCTTCCACATACATTACCGGCTTGTCAGAAACCATGATGGTTTGCTGAGTTACCGAAACCGTAAGTTCTTTATGGGGCGGCTCCGTGGATAAAGAATAAGGTAAGCGCAGGTCTTTGGAAGGAGATATAATCGCCCCGGTCGCAGAATAGGTTTTCAATAGAAACAGCAAAATGATGGTCATGGCGTCCATCATGGACGTGAGATTCAGTTCTTCAACTTTGAACGTTGCGTGCTTTTTGGCTCTGGATGGTATAAACGCCATATCACTTTTCCCTGGTTAGATAATCTGCCCGATGTTTACCTGGGGAAACAACTCCTGTTGGGTTCGGGTGGAATCCTCATACACGGTCACATAATCGATCACTTTGATAATGTGCTTATAAGGGATATCCGCCTCGGCAGAGATAATGATGCTCTTCTCATCCACAAATCCCATCCCCCTGATCTTTTCCTTAATCTCAATCAACTCACGTTGAAGTTCTTCCAGGTTATAAGTACCATCTTCATTGATGGGGATGGTGGGTTCTCCGGCCAGATCCGTATCCTGGGTCAAATACCCGGCCTTGTTGCCGATGTAGAACCCCCGTTTAGAGACCAGCACGGTTAGCCCGAACCGCTTTTCTTTCTCCTGAGGCTTTTGCTCCTCGCCGGGGGTTTTTCCGGTAGAAGCCGCCGCCGGAGGAAGATTCAATTCCCGAATGGACAATTTGACAAATTCGGCACTGTAAAGCAAGATCGGAATCAACACCACCATCAAATTCATTACCGGGCGGATATCCAGCGGGATCTCCTTGATCTTATTATGCGCCCGCAGTGATGGTCGAAATGCCATGATGAATTACCCCTGTGCTTGGATTAGCGATTCCCGGTAATCAGGTTGATCAGCTTTACCAGATGTTCATCCATATCGTCGATAATCTGGGTGGTTTTGTTCTGGATGATATTGTATACCACCGTCGTCGGAATCGCAACCGCCAGACCAAAGATAGTGGTATTCATTGCCGTTGAAATCCCTCGTGCCAGCATTCGGGTCTTCTGATCATCGGGGATGTCCGCGCTACCCACGGCGGCGAATGCGATGATCAGACCGTAAATCGTTCCCATCAAACCGGTAAGGGTGGCGACATTGGCGATCATCGATAGATAGTTGGTGCGCCGCTGAAGCTTAGGAATGACTTCCAGGGTGCCTTCATCCACTGCGTTCTGAATGGAACGGAAATCCAGGCTTTCGCTCTCTTCCACCCGCTTCAATCCCGCCAGCACCACGTAGGGCAGGGCCTTCTGTTTGCCGGCTTCGCACAGTTGAATCGCACGCTTAATATTCCCGCTGGTCACATACTTTCGGATTTCCATCATGAATTTATCGGAATTCACATTCGAGCGTACCATAACATAGTAAATCCGCTCCACCGCGATGGCCACGGCAATGACCAGAAAGGCCAGAATCAACCACATGAATACCCAACCATCCGAGCTGGTCTTGAACGACTCGAAAAACTCTTTCCAAAACTGAGTACCCATAAGATCTTCTCTCCCTTGTTGGTTGTTTTTCTGAAAATGGCTTTATGTTCGGTTAAAATCGTTTCTTATTTAACAGACGTTCAATATTCTCAATCCGTTTAATCCGATTCCCGGCAACCGATTTGAATTGAAGTTCTTCCGATTTTCCGGAAAGTTCACTCTCAAAACTTTTTTTCACTTCCACTTCAGCAAAGTCGGCTTTTTTGCGCTTGTCCACAATTTGCACCTGGGGCAGTTCCGCCCGCACATTCAATCGCAACGCCTCGATCTGGATCACCTCTCCCTGGTTTCGGGGAGTGGCCTCATCCCCACGATCCTGCCCTCCCTGGCCTTGCTGCTGGGCCAATGCCCATCCCGTGGAAAGGCACAGGATACAGAAACATAACCGAATCCATGTTCTCATGGTTCCCTCGCTGGCTACTGAACGATACGATTTCGGTTCAAAACGGCCACTTTTTTGAAACGGGCCAGATCAATGTTCTGTTGTCGAATCCGCTGACGGATCTTTTCAATAGAGGCAGTGGCCTCTCCCGGCAACAGTTCCAGAACCATATAGAACCGCAGCCCATATCTTGGCGGCCCGTCAAAATCCGTCACCGAAACGGCGATGAGGTTCTCCCCGGCTTTGACGAATTCGGAGAAGGTCTCAAACGGGATCACCGCGGATTTGCGAAATCCTCCCTGCTCCACTCCGATCATGTACACATCGTTAATATACAAATTGAATGCCTTATCCCCGCCGATGGCTATCCAGCCGGCCACCGGATCGGCGGACAGGGTAAATTGTTTCCGATAATAGGTGGTCAATGTGTCCGGTTCCACAACCCCGCCAACGGAAGTTGAAACCGTATCCATCGCCTCCCCGGTGGCGACCCGGGAAAGCGAATCCGTGGGTGGGGGAACCTGCCCGGCACCGGTGGTATCTTCCGGAGCCTCTTCTTCCAGACTTCGATCTTCCATATTCAGGGGACTTCCGGAAGCAGGTTGCGCCCCGGCAGGGGTAACATGTCGCGCCCAGATGGCCGGCGGAGCAATCTGCAAAGAGTCGAATAACCGCACCGAAGAATCCGGAGGAACCGGAATCACCCGGGCATACTCCCATCCGCTCCCGGTAAATTCCCGATAATTCCATCCCGGTTGGTACTGCGTCGTGGTCAACCAGGTGGAGTCGCTCTGGATGACAAACTCCTCCCGGGGCAAATCCGCCGCGTACGTGGCCGGATCCAGTTCCACCAGCTTCGCCAGTATCAACTGAGTCCAGATGTTCTCAATTTCAAATTCCTTGCTGATGTTATAGGTATACTCAAAGATCTCCTGAGAAAATCCCCGCAATTCAAAGGCCTGATCGTCAAAGAAGGTGCTGCCCAACTGGTAGTTCTCGTTTTCCGTGGAATCGTATTTATCCAGATAGAACTCACTCTTCTCCGCCGGAATCTTCGCCAGATTGGCCA
Source organism: uncultured Calditrichaceae bacterium (assembly GCA_964416895.1). GTDB lineage: Bacteria > Calditrichota > Calditrichia > RBG-13-44-9 > J075 > CAYQGB01. Next base: position 8,566 of record CAYQGB010000017.1, on the reverse strand, counting down.
TGCGCTCGCCCGCTTCATATCCGAAATTGAACAGATTTTGCTCGGTGGTAATCCGGGCGTCGTTGGTGATGTTGTATTTCTGGGCAATTTCCAGGGTGGCCTTGTACTGATTGACGGCGATTTTGGAGAACTGATTCATGCTGTAAATCAATTGCATCAGGTAGGTATCCTGATAATCGTAATAATCCATACCGTCCGGGGTTTTGGCGCTTTCTCCCCGCTCGATCAGGTCTTCCAGCACCGGCAGCGAGCTGGAATAGAGCTGAGCGGTTTGTTCAAACAGCGCCTGGTATTCCTCGGCCAGGATGTTGCGGGTTAGCAGCACTTTGCGCTTGGATTCTTCCACGTATTTGTTTTCCAGCCCCAACTCCTCGGAAACCTGAATGTTTTTCAGATGGGCGTCGATGGCGGTTTGCACCTGCGGCGCCACCAACTTAACCAGCACCTGATCCCGAAAGATCAATGCCCGGATGCCGGTGTTGGGATTTTCCGTGCGCAGGTATTCGGTAATAAAATAAGAAGAACGTTCCGCCACATTGTACAGGATCTGGGAGATTTTCTCTTTTGCCCGCCCGAACCACTTCAGGGCGACTTCCGTGCTGCTGTCGGCCTCCACTTCTTTTTGCACCACCGCGCCGGTGGTATCCCGGGGAGCCGGTTGAGCCGCTTCCTCCACCCGGGTGGTATCCAGAGAAATGTCCAGCTTTTCGGCCAGGATGGGCAGGTTAATCAGCACATTTTTGTACTCTTCCACCGCCCGTTCATAGGCCGGCACCGAGGCTTTAAACACCCGATCCTGCTCCACCAGGCGCTGCTCCCGGGTCAGGTTCTCCGGAAGCCGCTGATTGGCGATGGCATCGGCGAATTTTTCATAGGCCTCGGCGATGCGATACATGGCCTCGAAGCTTCGCAGGGACCCCAGACGGATCACCTCCGTAAAGGCGGCGCGCACCTGCTCCAGTTTATCCTTCTTGCGCTGCAACTGCGCCCGGAGATTGGCCTGGGGCGCGCCCAGTTCAATCGCCAGATATTCCTTATACAGAATTTCACCCAGTTTATAATTCGCCTCGGCGGCGTAGTACAGATTGGGGTCCCGCCCGGCCCGGGCAAATTCGTTGCTCTTTTGAATGGCCTTGTTGAATTCGATCTTGGCCGAATCGTATCGGGCGCGCTCAAAATAATACACCCCTCGATTGTAAAACGCCTCTACCGTCAGGGGATCGTTGGGATACAGGGTGGCAAACTTCTGATAAATCCGATTGGCGCTGGCAAGATCATCCAGCTTCAGGTAGTACTTGGCGTTTTCAAACAACAGATCTTTGGATTCGGGATTGTTGGGATAGGTCTGGATGTACAGATTATTGGCCCGGATGGCCTCACGCCAGGCCTCGGCTTTGGCGTAAAACAGGCTGGCGTTATACAGGGCACTCTCCGCATCGGGAGTTCCCGGAAACAGCTCGAAAATCCGCTCGTTGGTTTTGGCTACATTCAGATAGTCTTCCAGCTCCTTGTAGTCGGCGGCAATGTTGTTGAGGGCAGGCAGGATCAGCTTGGAGTCGGGATAATTCACCAGCAAAATCTCATACGTTTCGATGGCCTTGTTCCACTCCCCGGCCTGCTCAAAATTCCGGGCGCTCCGGAATAACGCCTGATCCACAAAGGTGACATATTCGGCGGCATCTTCAAATACCCGCCGGTACTCTTTGGCCGCTTCTAAGTATTTGCCTTCCTGTTCTAATTTTTCCCCGTTTTTGAAAATGGACTCCCCAATCCGGCTACGGGCAATTTCCACCTGCTTCTCGGGCATATCCGGAGTCACCAGAATTTTTTTGGCCACAATCTCGGCGTCTTTATACTGCCCCAGGAAGAAATAGCTGTTCATCAACGAGACCAGCCCGATGCTCTTCTGCTGGGCCTTGGGGAATTTGGTGACCATGGTCTTGTAATACTTCTTGGCCAGGTCGTACTGACGATGGTTGTAATACAACGCCCCGGCCGCCGCCAGCACCGAAGGGGTTTCCGGAGAATTGGGGAAGAGCTTGATAAAATTGTCGTAGGCCTCGGCCAGCATCTTCTCTTCCGGGATCAGGGGCTGAACCGGCGATCCGGCCTGTTGAGGAGGCGGTTCTTCCTTCGCCAGAGCGATTTTCACCAGGGTATCGGCGGCATTGATGGCGTTCACCGCCGCATCCAATTGGTGCGCCGTTTCCAGGTAATCATTGCTCACCCGGATGTATTCCGTAAACGCTTCCTCGAAGCGTCCCAATTTGGTATCCAGCACAAACGCCAGCGCCCAGTTGATCTCATACGCATTGTCATCGGTAGGAAAGTTGGTCAAATAGCTCTTGCACAGATCCACAAACTGCTCGTACAGCGGGCGGGCATCTTCTTCATTTTCTTCTTTTTGGGAAGCCAGAGCATACAGATAAGTGATGTTCGCCCGAAACGCCTCTTCGGTAATGCGGTAGGCTTCATCCAGTGCGGTAATCCGATCGGGAATATCGCTCTGCTCCAGCTGGGCATACCATTCCGACTTGGGATTGTATCGCTCGAACAGGGCCTGCCGCTCTTCAAACGCCCGATCCTCCTGGCCGCTGGCGATGTAGGCGTCGGCAATTTTCTTTTGAATCCGGGGGCCATAGGCATAATCCGGATACATATCCAGCAGGGTGGAGTAGGCTTCTATCGCCCGTTGCCAGCGGGTAATCTTGGCGTACCGGTCGCCCATATTTTCCAGAATTTTGATTCCGAATTCCGGCATCCCCATCCGTTCCAGAAAGCGCCGGGCATTGGTCACCCCGCTTTTGGAATACACCGAATCCACAAACGAGGCGGCGATAAACTCCAGTGCCTCCGGTTTGACATCCGTGCGCACCAACTTTCCGGTGGGATCCAGGTCTTTCAGTTTTTCAATATCCTTGACCACGGCCAGAAAATAGAGAATGGCGTCGGTGTAATATTCCGGATTTTCCCCCGCCAGCCGGTAGTAACTCCACCCCAATTTGTATAAGGCTTCATCGTACCGGGGGGAGTCCTTATACTGCAACACGTTCTTGTACAACTGGATGGCTTTATTCAGCTTGACGATGGTCTTGGCCATGTCGTCGCCGGGTTCGGGGTAGAAATAGCTTTCCGCCAGTTTCATGTAGGCTTCCGGCGCATAAGGGCTTTCCGGGAATTCATCAATGATGGTCTGGAAAATCTGGCGGGCGGCCTCCACTTCCTCCATCTCTTCCAGCAAGTAGGCCTTGTTATAGTAGGCGTCATCCACCAGATCCGATTCGGGGAAATTCCGGATAATCAGATCGTAGATGGCAATGGCTTTTTCATAGTTACGGCGAGGAGGCGCCGGCTCCGCCGGAGGGGCTTTGAGCTGTCCGTTTTCATAGGCCTTCAACAGCTTCTCATACTGCTCGTATTGCTTTTCGTATTCCTGATACCGGCGATCAAAATCCAGCTCCTCTTCCTCAATATAATATTCCGCCACCCGGATCAGGATTTTATCCTGATTGGCGTTCTCTTCTTTGGTTTTTCCCAGAAATTCCCGGGTTACATCCACACCCCGCTGCCGAATCTTCTCCTGTTCCCGGAGCAACTTGTCCCGTTCCCGGGCCAACATCTTGCGAATCTTTACCAGATCTTCCACGGAGAACTGGGTCAACAGGGTATCTTGCAGGAGCTTATCCTGTGCCATAGCGGTAAAGGGGACAAGGCCCACAGCCATCCCCACTATATACAGTACCGCAACGAGCCGGGTGGTCAACAATGCTCTCATGGGTCTCACATCACCTGATTATTGCTCTTCTTCGGGGATCTCGGATTCACGAGTATCGAAGTAACTCTCACGAAAGGCACGTTCTCGCTCCGCCCGCAATCTGGCCCGTTCTTCCATTCGGGCCTTCATGGTCATAAATCGGATTTCGGCTTCGATCTTTTTAATCTGATCTTCGATGACCTGCTTTCGCCGATTCAGCTGGCCGTTAACCCGCTCCAGCACCGCCGAAAGCCGGGTTAACTGCTGCTCCTGTTTCTGCTTCTGATCAAAATACACGTTGATGATCCCAAAGCCTCCCAGATCCCCCCACTTGTTGAATTCCGGATACGGGTTGGCCCGGGTGGGCGTTTCATACATGGCCGCCAGCAGGGTATCATAGCGTTTTTTGAGATCCTCCAGATAGGCATATTTCTGTTCCAGCAACCCCACCAGCCGAAAATTCCGTTTCACCCTGGCCATGCTGACCTGGCGCTCAATCTCCTGTTGCATGGCCTCGATGCGGGCGATTTCATCCAGCGCTTCTTGCTGCTCCTGCATCAGTTGATCATGGCGGAGGTTTTCTTCCACCACGTATTTGCTAACCGGGTATTCATCAAACAGATTGACATAGCGTGCCCGTTCCACCACTTCCGCCGGGAAGGTTTCCAGCACCGCCACCAGGCGAAGTTGCAGGCTGTCAATTCGGGCGATGGCCCCGGTTTTTCCCGCTTCTTCCGCCAGCAGGCGAAGCCGATTCAATTCCTTGATCTGATAAATGAGGGAATTGATCTCCTGAAACACCGCGCTCCCGGTGCTGCTGGCCTCGGAGAGCTTGATTTCCGACAGCCGGGCTTCCAGTCCGGCAATCAGTCGGTTGGCTTTGGCATACGCAGCGGTATTTTTTTCCTGAATCGCCCGATTTCGCATGGCCACCGCCTGTTCATACAACTGCTGCAGACGCTCTCGCTCCAGCGCATATTCCTCAAAATCCTTGCGCTTCTCTTTGGTCTCATATACTTCGCGATACCGCTGAATGGCTTCCAGGGGATCTTCTTCTAATTGGCTGATGTAGGCCAGCAGGCTGTTGGCTTCCATCTTATACGGAGAAGCGTAGTATTGCTCGATCAACTCCCGGGCATAGAGCTTTGCCAGCGAGAAATCCGCCGCCCCCCCGACAGCCGCCGCCGATCGAGCGGCCTCGAAATGGGCCCAGGCCAGGGCGTTCAGCACTTTATCATATCGGGGAAAACCCCGGGGAATCCGGCTGAGGTAGTTGATGGCCACCTGGTAATTGTTCCGCTGGTACTCCAGAATGCCCATTTTATACAAAGCCCGGGAATGAATATCCTGAGGAGTCGATTTCTGATCGATCAGCCCCAAATAGACCCGTGCAGCTTCATCATACTGACCGCTTCCGGTGTAGGCATTGCCCATGAAGTACTGCGCCAGAGCGTAATACTGGTGAGTTTCCGGAATGTTGGACAGGGCATCCACCGCCTGATCATAGTTACCCAGGGAATAGTAAGCCATCGCCATTAAGAACTGAATGTCGTAATATTCTTCGGCGGTGGGGGCAGCCACATTTTGATACAGCTGGGCATATTCCACCACCCGATCGTATTCTCCCTGAGCATAACAGATCTGCACCAGACGGCTGTATATTTGAGGAAGATAAGCGGTTCCCGGAAACTGTTGAATCAGCTCTTCGAAATACCGGCGGGCGTGGAGAAATCGGCTCAGAGCAAAATTGCATTCCGCCCGGTAAAAATAGACATCGTCCAGATTTTTGATTCCCCACTCCGGATAGATGTTGATCAAATCGCTCAACAGGCGTTCGGCCAGGTCATAATCCCCCAGGTTAAACCGGCTATAGGCCACATACAATTCATCATTAAACATGCGTAAAATTTCTTCTACCCCGGAAGCCTTCAACAGATTTCGACGCACCACCAGGACATCGGCCAGGCGTCGCTCGAACTGGGCTTCATTGGTTTTCCGCCATTCCACGAACAGGTCGTATATGGTATAGGTGCGCCCGGATGTTTGCAGGGAATCCTCCATTAACTCTCCAAAAGCGGCCATCAATTCTTCTTTAGATTTCCCGATGCGCCGGGAAACCTGTCCCGGGCTGCGCTCCCGATCCAGCCGGATCATCTCCTCAGATACATAAAGCACCTGCAGGGCGTCTTCAAATACCTTCTTTTTCCGAAAGTCGATCTCTTCCTGATCGATGGTATAGGCAATGCGATCTTCCAGGTCGGAGACGAAGGTATCCAGTTCGTGAATGTTGTCGGCATGGAGCCGCTTTTTGAACTCCTGTAGCTCCACCAACATGTTATGCAATTCTCGAAAATATTTCTGTCGAGCCTCACGGGGATTTTTCAACCGCCGGGAGAGTTCCTGATTGACCAGGTTCATCAGGGTGATCAGGAATCGCTCTTCGGGGATACGCTCCTCCCCATACCGCAGATAGAGGTCATACACATAATCGACCAGAGCGACCTGAAATTCCAGTTGGGCAGCGTAAGCGGTGAGTTTGCGCAATTCGGTGGAGTCTGGAGGGGGAGAGGGACTTGCCTGAATGGTGGAGACCAGAAGAATGCTGAGAGCTATGCCCAGGAAAGAACGCCTCATCATGATAGCTCCACGCTGTCAATAAGTGAATATGTTTATCGAATTTACATTATCTGGAGGCGGAAACCCGTTGAGCGACTTTCAACCGGTTCAGCGCTCGGGCGAGAGCGGCCTGGGCACGGGCAACATCAATGGAGGGGTCGCGGCTCTGCAAGCGCTTCTCCGCCCGTTGCCGGGCCTGCTCGGCACGTTGCACATCAATTTCCTCCGCCGCTTCCGCCGACTCCAGCAACAACAGAACCCGATTGTTCAACACTTCCAGAAACCCGCCGCTGATGGCATAATATTCCGTCTTCTCGCCGGTCTCGATTTTTACCTCTCCGATGGTCAATTCGCTGATAAAAGCCGCATGATTGGGAAGTACCTGAAAACCGCCTAATACCCCGGGCGCCGAGCAACTCTTCGCCTCGCCCACACTTCGCTTTTGAGCTGGGGTCGCAATCTCAATGTTCAAGTATTCTCGTGCCATAGCAGTGTAAGTATCATCGAAGTTATGGGGTTCAACTTTAACGAATTCTCTTCGCCACTCTATATACAAAAAGAGCGGGATAACTTTGATATGCCGATGTCCACATACTTCAAAAATACGGATAGTTATGCAATATCAAAAGTTATCCCGTATGTTAATGCGCTCAAGGGAGCATTTTTGTGAGCAACCGCAAAAATAGGAGATTTACGATTGCATCTCTTTGGCCTTTTCGATGGCCTCATCAATTGTGCCCACCATATAGAAGGCCTGCTCCGGAAGATCGTCCAGTTCCCCTTCACTGATCATCTTGAATCCTCGCACGGTCTCGGAGAGGGGAACGTAGCGACCGGGCGTTCCGGTGAAAGCTTCCGCCACAAAGAACGGTTGGGAAAGAAACCGTTGAATCTTGCGCGCCCGGTGCACGACCAGCTTATCTTCATCGGAAAGCTCGTCCATCCCCAGGATGGCGATAATGTCCTGCAGGTCTTTGTACTTTTGCAGAATCTCCTGCACGGTTTTGGCGACATAGTAGTGTTCTGCGCCTACAATGTTGGGATCCAGAATTCGGGAAGTGGAATCCAGAGGATCCACCGCCGGATAGATGCCCATTTCGGCGATTTGCCGGGAGAGCACGGTGGTGGCATCCAGGTGGGAGAAGGCCGTTGCCGGAGCGGGGTCGGTCAGGTCGTCGGCGGGCACGTAGATGGCCTGTACCGAGGTGATCGATCCTTTTTTGGTAGAGGTAATCCGCTCCTGCAACTCGCCCATTTCGGTAGCCAGGGTAGGCTGGTAGCCCACCGCCGAAGGCATTCGCCCTAACAGGGCCGACACCTCGGAACCCGCCTGAGTAAACCGGAAAATGTTGTCGATGAACAGGAGCACGTCCTGCCCTTCCACATCCCGGAAGTATTCCGCCACGGTCAGCCCGGTGAGGCCCACCCGCTGGCGGGCGCCCGGCGGCTCGTTCATCTGACCGAATACCAGGGCGGTTTTGTTCAACACCCCGCTCTCTTTCATCTCCAGCCACAGGTCGTTGCCTTCCCGGGTGCGTTCGCCCACCCCGGCAAACACGGAATATCCCCCGTGTTCGGTGGCAATATTGCGGATCAGTTCCATGATCAACACGGTTTTGCCCACGCCGGCGCCGCCGAACAGGCCGGTCTTGCCCCCTTTGGAGTACGGTTCCAGCAGGTCGATGACCTTGATTCCGGTTTCCAGAATTTCCGTTTCCGTGCTCAGGTCTTCAAACGCCGGCGCCGGGCGATGAATGGGCCAGCGATCTTCCGCTTCGATAGGCCCCATCTCATCAATCGGCTCGCCCACCACATTGAGCAAGCGTCCCAACACCTTCTTCCCCACGGGCACGGCAATGGGGCGACCGGTATCAATGACCTCCATTCCCCGCACCAGCCCGTCGGTACTATCCATGGCCACCGACCGCACAATGTTCTCTCCCAGATGCTGCTGGGTTTCCAGCACCAATTCCGGTCCGCCATCGCGTTGAATCTTCAGGGCAGTATAAATCGCCGGCAACTGCCCATCGGGAAATTGCACGTCCACCACCGGCCCGATTACCTGTTTCACCAGTCCCTTATTCATGGTTCGCCAGTTCCTCTCTAAATGTAGTTACCCATTTTTCAACTGTAACATGCACTTTCATGTAACATGCAAATTTCTCAAGCTAAACTCAAGAATCGGTGTAAAATCCT